>DASYOE010000232.1:0-21355 GCA_036008105.1 Candidatus Lustribacter sp.
TCGATGTGCTTGTCGTTGATGTCGACGCCTTGCGAGCGGTAGACCTTCTGCACTTCCTGCACGAGGTAGTTCTGCAGCGCGGTTTCACCGCTGATCCGCAGGATGTCGTGCGGGTTGAGACTGCCGTCCGCGATCGGCTGACCGGCCTTGATCGGCGAGCCGTCCTGCACGGTGAGATGCGTTCCCACCGGCGCTTCGATCTCGTGATCTTCGCCCGTCTCGTCGGTGACGTAGACGACGCGTTTGCCTTTCTCTTCGCCGATCTTGATCACGCCGTTGTGCTCGGACACCGGGGCTTCGCCCTTGGGCTTGCGCGCTTCGAAGATTTCCTCGACGCGCGGAAGACCCGTGATGATGTCCTCTGTCGCGACGCCGCCGGTGTGGAACGTGCGCAGCGTGAGCTGCGTGCCCGGTTCACCGATGGACTGCGCGGCGATGATGCCGACCGCTTCGCCGATGTCGACTTTTAAGCCGGTGGCGAGGTTACGGCCGTAGCACATGGCGCACACGCCGTATTTCGCCTGACAGGCGAGCGTCGAGCGGATCTTCACTTGCGTGATGCCCGCGGCGATGATCGCCTTGGCTTTCTCTTCGTCGATCTCTTCGTCGCGAACGACGATCTTCTTACGCGAGGTCGGCGTTTCGGGATCCTTGATGTCCTCGGCGGCGCGGCGTCCGATGATCCGGTCGTAGAGCGGTTCGATCGTTTCCTTGCCGACGCGGATGTCGTACACCGTGATGCCGCGCGTCGTGCCGCAATCTTCCTCGCGGATGATTACGTCTTGCGCAACGTCAACGAGCCGGCGCGTCAGGTAGCCCGAGTCGGCCGTACGGAGTGCCGTATCGGCGAGACCCTTGCGCGCACCGTGCGTCGAGATGAAGTACTCGAGAACGGTGAGCCCTTCTTTGAGCGATGCCTTGACCGGAATCTCCAGAATGCGACCCGACGGATCGGACATGAGTCCGCGCATACCGCCGAGCTGCTTGACCTGGGCGATCGAGCCGCGCGCGCCGGAGGTCGCCATCATGAACACCGGGTTGAGCGGGTTCTGAGCGGCCTGCATCGCGCCCGTGACTTCGTCCGAGGTCTTCTGCCAGACTTCGATCGTCTTCTGGTAGCGCTCTTCTTCCGAGATGAACCCTTGGTCGAAGAGGCCGTGCAGTTCGTCGACTTCGCCCTGCGCTTTGTCGAGCAGGTCGTATTTCGCTTGGGGCACGACGACGTCGCTGATCGACACCGTGGTGCCGGACTGCGTGGCGTAGTGGAACCCGAGCTCCTTGATCGCGTCGAGGAATTCGGCCGTCGCGGCATTGCCGTACTTGCGGTAGCAATCCGTGATCAGCTTCTTCAGCGCGTTCTTGTCGAGCACGTGATTCATGTACGGATGCTTCCAGTCGATCGGGAAGGCATCGTTGAGAATCGCGCGGCCGACCGTCGTGCGAATGCGCGCGCCGTCGACTCGCAGATTGATCCACTCTTGCAGACCGATCAGGCGGTTTTCGTACGCCAGCACCGCGTCTTGCAGGTTGCCGAACGTGGGCTCCTGGATCGCCGAACCGTTGCCGACGTAGCTCGACTGCCAGCGGTGGCCGACGCGGTCGGCGTAGAGCTGATCGTCGGCCATTTCGCCCTTGGCCGGCCCCTTGTACTCATCGCGGTTGAACGTGAGGTAGTACAGACCCAGCACCATGTCTTGGGTCGGGATCGACACCGGGTTCCCGAAGCTCGGCTGCAGGATGTTGTTGGACGACAGCATCAGGATGCGCGCTTCGGCTTGCGCACCGGCGCTCAGCGGAAGATGCACGGCCATCTGGTCGCCGTCGAAGTCCGCGTTATACGGCGTGCAGACGAGCGGATGCAGATGGATCGCTTTGCCTTCGACCAGCACCGGCTCGAACGCCTGAATGCCGAGACGATGGAGCGTCGGTGCGCGGTTGAGCAGCACCGGATGCTCGCGAATCACTTCGTCGAGCACGTCCCACACTTCCGGACGCACGCGTTCGACCATGCGTTTCGCGCTCTTGATGTTGTGCGCTTGGCCGCGGTCGACCAGCTTCTTCATCACGAACGGCTTGAAGAGCTCGAGCGCCATCTCTTTGGGCAGGCCGCACTGGTGCAGCTTCAGATGCGGACCGACGACGATGACGGAACGCCCCGAATAGTCGACGCGCTTGCCGAGCAGGTTCTGCCGGAAGCGGCCCTGTTTGCCCTTGAGGATGTCGGAGAGCGATTTCAGCGGACGGTTGTTGGGGCCCGTGACGGGACGCCCACGCCGGCCGTTGTCGATCAGCGCGTCGACTGCTTCTTGCAGCATGCGCTTTTCGTTCTTGATGATGATTTCGGGCGCGCTCAACTCCAAGAGCCGCTTGAGGCGGTTGTTGCGGTTGATGACGCGGCGGTAGAGATCGTTGAGATCGGACGTAGCGAAGCGGCCGCCGTCGAGTTGCACCATCGGGCGCAGTTCGGGCGCAATCACCGGCACGGCCGAGAGGATCATCCACTCGGGCTTATTGCCCGATGCGAGGAACGCTTCGACGACTTCGAGGCGCTTGATCGCCTTGACGCGTTTTTGGCCGGTCGTTTCCTTGAACTCGCGACGCAGCTCTTCTTGGAGCTTACGCAGGTTCAGGTCGCGCAGCAGTTCGCGGATCGATTCCGCGCCCATGCCGGCTTTGAAACGGCTGCCGAACTTATCGCGCGATTCGCGATACTTCTGCTCGGTGAGGATCTCGCGCTTGCCGAGCGTCGTGTCGCCGGGATCGGTGACGACGTAGGCGGCGAAATAGATCACCTTCTCGAGCTGCCGCGGCGACATGTCGAGCAGGATGCCGATGCGCGAGGGCACGCCCTTGAAATACCAGATGTGCGAAACCGGCGTGGCCAGTTCGATGTGGCCCATCCGCTCGCGGCGCACTTTGGCGCGCGTGATCTCGACGCCGCAGCGGTCGCAGATCATCCCCTTGAAGCGGATGCGCTTGTACTTGCCGCAGTGGCATTCCCAGTCTTTGGTGGGACCGAAAATCTTTTCGCAGAAGAGCCCGTCGCGCTCGGGTTTGAGCGTCCGGTAGTTGATGGTCTCGGGCTTCTTCACTTCACCGAAAGACCAGGCGCGGATTTGTTCGGGGCTGGCGAGCCCGATCCGCATCGCGTCGAAGTTGTTGACGTCGAGCAGGTTCACGTATCGTCCTTTACAGCGACTCGGCGAGCAGAGGCGATCGAGGTGACGTCGTGAGGGGCGCCGGAGGCGCTAGGTGCCCAAAAGAGCACAGCGGTCCAGAGAATCGCCGACGACGTTCCTTGGATCGCGTTATCGACCGAGGGGCATAGGCAGGTATTGTACCGCGTATTGCAAGTGAGGTCAATGGCGGGGGCGAAGGGTCGGCAGCCTATGCAGTTCGGACGTTCCCTGGGGCCCTTAGTGGCGCTGGCGCTCTTGCTTTCCGGGTGCGCGGGCGGGAGCTCGCCTGCCCCGGCCAGCTCCTCGAGCTCCTCCGTGGTCACCACGACCTCGAACGTCACGGCGTCGGCGCTTTCGGCCGCGCAGGTGGCACTGCCGGCGACGGGGCCGGTTAGCAGCGGCATGGTGGCGCTTCCTACGGTCACCAGCGGCAGCGGGACGGGTCTGGTCGTGACGATCACGACCGAGGCCGCGCGACGCTCGCAAGGGGCTCGGCGCGTCCAGGCGATCGCCAATCCGGCCGCCTTCGCCGACGTCACGATCACCGCCAATGGGCCGATCACGTTCTCCGGGGCCTTCACGGTCAGCTTCGCCGACCCGAGCGGCCCGGCGACCTATTACGGCACGTTCCAGGACCCGGCAGGCAACCTGACGACCTCGGGACCCTTGACGCCCTCGGGCTCGACCTACAGCCTCACCTCGCCGAGCGGGAGCTATTCGCTGACGGCCGGGCAGTCGGTGTCGTTCGACTTCGCGACCGCTCTGCCGGCCGGCGCTCCGACGCCCTCGCCCACTCCGTCGCCGGCGCCGACGGCCTCAGCATCGCCGCAGCCGCCGGGCGGCTCGTCGTCCTCGCCGTCGCCCTCACCGTCGCCGTCGCTCACGCCAACGCCGGCGCCGCCCTCACCATCGCCGACGCCGACGCACTCGCCGACCGCCACACCGTCGCCGTCGCCGTCGCCAACGGCAACGTCCACGCAGACGCCGCCGCCCTCACCTTCACCGTCGCCGACCGCGACGGCAACGATCTAGCCCTCGCGCAGAAAGCCCAGCGCGTCCAACGCGGTTTCGTCGGTGACGCGGAACAACACGGCGTCGGTTTCCATGCGGTGCGTGTGCGGCCGCCAAATCGGGGCCACGAACACGTCGCCCGGTTCCCAGTTCACGACGGTGCCGTCGATGTCGGTCGTGCCGCGGCCGGACACGACGCTGTAGATATTCGAAGCCGTCGACCGGTAGGGCGCCGTTTCGCTGCCCGCCGCGTGCGCGTGCATGTGCAGCCGAATCGTTTTCAGCGACGGCGTGTCGAGCGTGACCTGGCGGCCGAAGCGGCGCTGCGGATCCGGCGTTGCGGCCGCGAGCCGTTTTTCGATCCACGGCCAGGTGAAGCGCAGCGGTGACGACTCCGAGCGCGGCGCGTCGTGTTCGAAGCCGTTGGGATGCTCTTCGAAGAACATCGGCTCGAGCGCTTGCACCATCGGCACATCGAGGTAGTCGATCCAGTAGCCCGGGATCTTGCCGTCATTGCCGTGACCGTGCCAGCTCCACGACGGCGTGAGCACCACGTCGCCGGGCAGCATCTTGATGCGCTCGCCGTTCACCGTGGTGTAGGCGCCCTCGTCGGCCTCGACGATCAGGCGCAGCGCGTTGGGCATGTGCCGGTGCGAGCGCGCGTGCTCGCCGGGCAGCAGCATCTGGTAGGCGGCCACCAGCGTCGCGCTCGAGTTGTACGCGTTCGGCGCGGCCGGATTCGCCATGATCAAATTGCGGCGCTCCGCGAATTTCGTATCAACCAAGTGCCCGGCACGTTCGAGGCCGCTGCGGCCCTCGCGGTAGCTCCAATGTGCGGGAGCGTACGTCTTGTACGGCTCCGGATAGAGCGACGGCGTCGGCTTGTTCCAACCGGCGGTGAAGTGATGGGGGGCGAGGCCTGCGTAGAGGTCCTCGAGCGAGTCTGCCTTGATGGCCACATGTGGGCCTTGTCCACCCGGCGGTCTATCCTCCTGCAGCGAGGATTTTTTTCCGTGCGCTGAAACCGATTGGTTTGGTCTGGTCTTTCTAGCGGCAATAGCGGGTGCGGCGCCTACGGCACGCACCATAGCGGCAAGCCTCGACTTGCACGGAGATGTTTTCACCAAGTTGCTACTTGCGAATAGTTCCGGCATTGACATCGACCGCCACACCCGGTCCATGCTGCCCCAGGTCTCGCGGACATTTGCACTGGGCATCAAGCTCCTACCCGCGCGCCTGGAACTGCCGGTACGCCTGGGCTACCTCCTTTGTCGCATCGCGGACACGGTCGAAGACGACCTCGCGCTCGCGCCGGGGCGCAAGGCCGAACTGCTCGACGAGTTCCTGACCGGCTTCGACGATCCCGACCGCGCCGACGCCTTCGGCGACGTGGTCAGCGAGCTGACGAGCGCCAGCGAAGATTACGTCGACCTGGTCGCCGCCAACGGCGAGGTCTTCACGCTCTACCGCACCCTCGACGTGCGCACGCAGGCAATTCTGCGGCGCTGGATCGAGGAGATGGTGCGCGGCATGCGGAGCTTCGTGGTCGACCACCCGAGCGGCATCCGCATCGGCAGCGTGCCGGAATTCCACCAGTACTGCTACTACGTCGCCGGCACGGTCGGGCATCTGCTGACCGAGCTGTGGCACCACCATTCGCTCGCGGTCGACAAGCGCGCCTACCTGAAGCTGCTCGACGACTGCGAGCAGTTCGGCGAAGCGCTGCAGTCGGTGAACATTCTCAAAGACATCGCTTGGGACGCCGAGCACGAAAATTCGATCTACGTGCCGGCCGACGTACTGGCCGCAAACGGCAGCTCGCACGCTGCGCTGTTGCACGCGGATCGCCGGAAGGCTAACCGCGCCGCGCTCGAATCGCTGACGCGCATCGCGCAGGACGACATCGAGCGCTCGCTGCGCTACATCGAAAATCTGCCGCTGACCGCGATCCGCATCCGGCTTTTCTGCGTGCTGCCGATTCTGTTCGCGATCGCCACGATGCGCGAGATCGAACAGACCGACGCCATGCTGGTGCCGGGCGGCAACGTGAAGATCTCACGCAACGAAGTGAAAGCCTTGATCTTCGCCGCCTCAACCTCGACGCTGACGAATTATTCGTTGCGCTGGCTCGTCGATCGCGTGCGCGAACGGCCCTTCGACTTTAGCCGGAGGTAGCGCTGCCCACCGCATTCATCACCGGCGCGTCCGGCTTCGTGGGTGCGAATCTCGTTCGGGCGCTGCTGGCGCGGAACTGGTCGGTGCGGGCGCTCGTGCGCGGTAGCGCGACGTCGCTCGACGGGCTCGAGGTCGAGCGCATTGCCGGCGATCTGTTCACGCCGCTCTTGCGCGACGCGATGGCCGGCTGCGATGCCGTGTTTCATGTTGCCGCTACGTACAGCTTGTGGCGACGCGATCGCGGCGAGGTCATGCGCGCGAACGTCGAGGGCACGCGGCTCGTGCTGGGCGCCGCGCGGCGCGCCGGCGTGCCGCGCGTGGTGCACACGAGTTCGGTCGCGGCGATCGGCGTGCGTGCCGACGGCGAACCGGCCGGGGAAACGTACCAGAGCGCACCGGAGGACCTCGTCGGGGCCTACAAGCGCTCGAAGTACGAGGCCGAGGTGGCCGTGCAGCGCGCCGTCGCCGACGGCCAGGACGTGGTGATCGTCAACCCGACCACGCCGGTCGGGCCGTGGGACGCGAAGCCGACGCCCACCGGCGAGATCATCGTACGCTTCTGCACCGGCCGCATGCCGGCATACATGGACACCGGCCTGAATCTGGTCGACGTGCGCGACGTGGCCGAGGGGCATATCCTGGCCTTCGAGCGCGGGCGGACCGGCGAGCGCTACATCCTCGGCAACGAGAACATGACGCTGCGCGCCCTGCTCGAGCGCTTGGCCGCGCTCACGGGC
This sequence comes from Candidatus Lustribacter sp., assembly GCA_036008105.1. GTDB lineage: Bacteria > Vulcanimicrobiota > Vulcanimicrobiia > Vulcanimicrobiales > Vulcanimicrobiaceae > Lustribacter. Next base: position 7,103 of record DASYOE010000232.1, read on the forward strand.
CGTCCGGCACCGACCGTCCGCCTGCCCCCGCTCGTGCCGCTGGCCTACGCGGCGGTCGGGGAGTATCTGCTGCGGCCGCTCGGCTTCGAGGCCGACGTGCCGTTCGAGGCCGTTCGCATGGCCAGGCAGCGAATGTACTATGATATCGCGAAGGCTACATCAATCTTGGGGTTCACGCCGGCCCCCGTAACCCGCGCGTTGTCTCACGCGGTTACCTGGTTTCAAGAACACGGCTACTTCGACACACCACATTCCCGGGAGAATTAATGGCAATCGCACTCAAGCAGGCAGTCGCTGTGGGATCGTACGTGATCAAGCAGCGCCTGATGGGCAAAAAGCGGTATCCGCTCGTGCTCATGCTCGAACCGCTCTTCCGCTGCAACCTCGCGTGCAGCGGCTGCGGCAAGATCCAGCACCCGGTTGAGATTCTGCGCCAGCACCTCTCGCCGGAGAAGTGCTTCGAGGCGGTCGACGAGTGCGGCGCCCCGGTCGTGGCGATCCCCGGCGGCGAGCCGCTGCTGCATCCGCAGATTGCGGAAATCGTCGAAGGGCTGATCGCACGAAAGAAATTTGTCTACCTGTGCACCAACGCGCTGCGCTTGGAAGCGAGCCTCGATAAGTTCAAGCCGTCGGAGTACTTCGGCTTCAACATCCATCTCGACGGCCCGCAGCACATCCACGACGTGGCCGTGGCGCGGCCGGGCACCTACGACATCGCGGTCAACGCGATCAAGGCGGCCAAGGCCAAGGGCTTCCGCGTGTATACGAACACGACGATCTTCGAAGGCTCGCAGCCCGAAGATTTCCACGCGTTCTTCGATTTCGTCACCGACGAACTGCACGTCGACGGCATGCAGCTCTCACCCGGCTACCGCTACGAGAAGGCGCCCGATCAGGATCACTTCCTGGCGGTCGAAGAAACGCGCCAGCTCTTCCGCGGCATTCTCGCGCCGTACAAAGCCGGCAAGAAAAAGTGGGAGTTCAACGCCAGCCCCTTCTTCCTCGACTTCCTCACCGGCGAAAAAGAGTACGATTGCACGCCGTGGGGCATGCCGAGCTACAGTCTCTTCGGCTGGCAGAAGCCGTGCTATCTGCTCGGTGAAGGCTACGCGCAGAGCTACAAAGAGCTGCTCGAGACGACCGAGTGGGAAAAGTACGGCCACAAGAGCGGCAACAAGAAGTGCGAAGATTGCATGGTGCACTCCGGCTTTGAAGCGACCGCCGCGGCCGATATGATGCGCCCGCAAAACATCATCGGCTCGATTCGCACCGTTTTCGCGAAGTAGACCTTCCGTGCTGGTTCGCTCGCCGTCGTTCGAGCAATTCGAGGGCTATCTCGAATCGGTGCTCGACGACGCGGCGAAGAACGACGCCAACGGCCCGCTGATCCGCGAGCACTTCGGGCTCGACGATCCGAAGGCCAAACGCGGCAAACGCTTGCGCCCGCAGATTTTGCTGACCGTTGCCGAGGGCGAGGGCGCGGACGGCACGATCGCGCTCGGAGCGGCGGCGGCGCTGGAACTGCTGCACAACTTCTCGCTCATTCACGACGACATCGAGGACGGCGACGAGATGCGCCACGGCCGTCCGACGCTGTGGGCGACCCACGGCGTACGCCCCGCGCTCGTGGCCGGCGATGCGATGTCGGCGCTCGCGTATCTGACGCTGGTCGACGGTTCGCGCGCGCTGCCGGCGCCGACGGTCGTGGAGATGTTGCGCGCGCTGCAAGAAGCGCATTTCCGCATGTGCGAAGGCCAGGCGTTCGACATCGGCTTCGAGACCGCGACGTTCGTGACGTTCGACGAGTACGTGCGCATGATCGAAGGGAAGACGGCGGCACTGTTGGCGGTCGCCTGCGAGTTGGGTGCATGGGCGGCCGGCGCCACGCCCGAGCGGGCCGCGGCGTATAGCAGCGTCGGGCGTGCGTACGGGCTTGCGTTTCAGGTGCGCGACGACGTGCTCGGCGCGTGGGGCCGCCCCGAAGAAACGGGCAAACCGTCGGGCGCCGACATCCGCCGCCGCAAGTGGTCGTTCCCGGTCGCCTGGGCACTGGCCCAGCCGCCGTCACCGCAGCGCGATATCGTGGCCACGGCATACGCCACGATCGGCACGCTGGATGAACCTCAATCCGCGCGGGTCATCGCAGCACTCGAACAACTCGGAGCACGCGACGCCGCCGACGAAGCATGCCTCGCCTACATCAACGAAGCCAACGGCATCTCAGCCGCGCAACAGCTAGACCGCGACGGCCGGCTCGCCGCGTTGTTTAACTCAACCGCCAAACGCACGGTTTAGTACGCGGTTTTGGTGACGCGGCCGGCGGGGTCGACGTACCAGCGTTCGCTCGGGAACGGTTTGCCGGCTAGGCGGGCTGTCATCCAGTCGGCGGCGAGGATTGGGGGGAATGGGCCGAGGTTCGTTGATGGGACGCCGCCGACGGCGTGACGCGCTTCGGCGTATACGACGAATTGCTTCGGAACTTTGAGGCGGGCGATGAGTTGCTCGGCGTACTCCAGCGGGCTTAGCTCTTCGGCTTCGCCGGCGATGCACAGATATGGGCACGCGATTTGGTCGACGTGGTTTTCCCACGTCAGCGTTTGGCAGAACTCGTCGAAGGCGGGTTCGTCGGTGTAGCCGGACATGTACATGAAGCGTTTCTTGAACGTCGGCGACGCTTCTTCGAAGATCGTGTGGCAGCCGGGTTCGAGACACGTTGCGACGACCGCGCACGCGCGTAAGCGCGGCTCGCTGCCGGCGACGACCGTCGCGAAGAACGAACCGAAGCTCGTGCCGGTGATGCCGATGCGGGCGGCGTCGACCTCGGCGCGCGCTTCCAGCCAGTCGACCAAGATTTTGCCGACGTTGCTCCAGTTCTCCATGCTGACATTGATGCCGACCATCGGTGCTTCGTATTGGCCGGGTCCGTCGATCGCGAGCACGGCGATGCCGCGGTTGAGCCACCGGTCGCCATAGAGCGCGACCGACATCTCTTTGAAGCTATCCATGCCGGGGACGACGATCACCGCTGGGAGTTTGCCGCCGGTGTACCCCGGCGGGAGATGAAACCACGCCGGGATCGCGCTGCCCGCGAACGGCAGCCAGACGGCTTCGACATGGTGCTCGGCGAGGTTCGCGTAGCGCTGATAACAGTCGCGCTTCTTCGCGTTGTAGGCGAGGTTCGTTTCATCGTTCTCGTCGTACGGCCACTGCGCCGCGCCCCAGTGGATCGCGGCCATGAAGTAGTTGTCGCGTGCGGTGACGAGCGCATCGCCCGCTTCGGCCTCGGTGGCCTTTGCCTCGCGTCGCCGGGCGGTGGACGCGAACGCCGGGCCGATGTCCGCCATCTTTTGCACGCGCGTGCGGATGCTTACGAAGTCGGCGTTTGCTTCGACGCCGCACGGCGCGTTGAGGTAGATCGAGCGCGGCTGATCCCAGTCGATGCCGTTGGCGCGGATGATGTTGTCGAGCAGCCAGCGCTGCTCCATCCAACGGCGAACCGTCGGCGCGGCCACTACGGCGCCATGTATTCGGCTGGGGTCACGAGACGTGACGTGATGCCGTATTTGGCGGCGGCCGCCAGCGGGCCGACGACGAACTTCGGGTCGTTGGTGGTGGCAAAGTATACGCGTCGTCCGGCGCTCACCGTTGCGACGTCTACTTTTGCGGCTTTGGCGAGGATTTCGGCGGACTCGGGATAGTGCGAGTTGGCCCACCGTGCGGTTGCGAAAATCCCGCTGCGGAGTTTCTTCAGTGCGTCCGGGTTGGCTTGTATCCATGTCTTGCTCGAAAACCACACGATCGTGGCGAACTCCGGTGCGATCGCACTGTAGACGTCGGCAAACTGGCGCACGTCGCCGGCCTTCACGGCGGCGCTCATGCTCGGCTCGGCGATTTGCGCCGCTTGCACCGTGCCACGCGCCAAGGCTTGACCCATCTCCGAAAAGCGCAGTTCGACCCAGTGCACGCTCGACGGCGAAACGCCATTGTGGTCAAGCCATGCGGAGATGCCGAGCTGGTTGAAGTCAGCCAGCGCGGACACGGCGATCGTTCCTCCGATCAGGTCTTTTGCGGAGGTATATGGCGAGTTCTTTGCGACCGCGAGGCCTTGCGTGTTGTCGCGGCTGGAATAGAGGCTTGCTGGGGCGATCATCTGCACCGGCACGTTGCGAGCGACCGCAACGGCGAGTTGGACGGTATTCGTCATCCCGGCGTCGAGATCGCCGGCGAGCACGGACTGCACGATCGCCGAACTGTTGGTCATCGTCGTCAGGGCCGGGCTGATGCCGTTATCGCGAAAGAAGCCGCGGTCGACGCCATAATAGGATTCGCCCATCGCATCGATCGACATCGACGCCATGCGCACACTCGTCCCCTCGGACTGCGCAATCGCCGGCACGCCTGCGGCGGCGAACGCGCCCCCAGCGATGAGTGCAAGCGCATTGGACCGTCGCATGGATTGCATCCCGCGCCCTTCTCCTTCGAGAAGAAAAAACACCTCGCGCCGGAGCCTGCACTGAGCGCAGTCGAAGTGCGCTCGGCTTCTTGAGGCACCGTTGCTCCCGTGTCATCCCGAGCGCGCCGCAGGGCGCGGTCGAGGGACGCGAGATAACCTCCAGCGTTAGTGGAGTTGCCCTGGCGATCTGGCACGATCGTGGCGCGTCCCTCGACGACGCGCCTAGCGGCGCTGCTCGGGATGACACAGTTAGCGAGGTGTTCGCTTTTTTGCGCTATCCTCTTACTTCAACTAATCGGCGGCGCGCGGGTTCGGGTTCGGAACCTTCGTGGTCTTTTGGTGACACGGCGAGATAGACTACTGGGACGAGAACTAGGGTTAGTAAGAGTGAGCTGATTAGGCCGCCGATTACCACGGTGCCGAGGGAACGGGCGGCTTGTGCGCCGGGGTCGAGAGCTAGTGCTAGTGGGGTCATACCGGCTACCATGGCGACGGTGGTCATCATGATTGGGCGGAATCGTTCGCGCGCGGCTTCGCGCATTGCGGCGGTTCGCTCGAGGCCCTCACGGCGGCGCATGTTGGCGAAGTCTACCAAGAGGATGCCGTTCTTCGTTACGAGGCCGATCAATAGCACCGAGCCGATCAGCGAAAATAGGTTCAGCGTTTGGTGTGTGACGGCGAGCGAGCCTAGGGCGCCGACGACTGCGACGGGCACGGCGAACATGATGATGAACGGTGTGCGGTAACTGTTATACAGCGCGACCATCAAAAGATAGACGAGCGCCACCGACAGCAGCAGCGCGAACGACATCCCGGTGACGGTGTCGCCGACGTCTTGCTGGTTCCCGCCCGCCGCGGCAGCGACGGTGACGCCGGCCGGCAAATTCAGGTCGCGCAGCCGAGAAGCGAATGCCCGCTGTACGTTCGAAAGCGTCGCACCGGGGGCCACGTTGGCGCCGACGTAGTCGACGCTCTGGCGGTTGATGCGCAGGATCATCGCTGGTGCCGGCGCCTGCACGAGCGTCGCGATGTCGCCGACGCGCACGACCGACCCGTCGCTCGCGCGGATCGGGATCTGCTCGATTGCCGCAAGCGACGTCTGCGCCGATTGCGGATAGGTCACCAGCACGTTCTTCAGGCCGTCTTCGCCGGTGAACTGCGTCGCGAGATCGCCGCCGAAGGCGGCGCGCACGGCGGTCGAGGCGGTGCCGATGCTGGCGTTGAGTGCGCGCGCCCGATCGCGGTTGAACTCGACGTTCACTTGCGGTGCGTCATCGGCGGCCGACGTTGTTACGTCGATCGCACCGGGCGTTGCCGCCAGCGCCGCGGCTACTTTGCGCGCGTACGGCTCGGGCACGCCGTCGACGCTCGAGACGGTCTCGTCGATCGGCTGCGCGTTGCCGCCCGCGATGTCCGTAGCCGGTACCGAGACGATGGTGGCGTCGGGCGCGAGGCGCTTCGCCGTGCGCTGGAAGCCCTCGGCCCAATACGACGTCGGATGCGAACGCTTGTCGCGCAGGAAGATGTTCATCTGCGCGATCGCGCCGTTGTTGATGTAGCCGCTGAGTTGGCCCAGATACGCTCCGGCCATTGACGACTCGGCTTGTACGTCGGGGGTATCGTCGATCGCGCTTTCCACCGTCAGCATCTTCTGGCGCGTCGTCTCCAGCGGCGTTCCCGGCGGAAAGGTCATCGTGACGAAGATCTGGCCACGGTCGACCGGCGGAATATACTCGAACCCGACGAGCCCCAGCGGAATCAGCGCCAGCGCCACGACGAGCGAGAGCCCCGACACCACAACGACCAGCGCGCGCCGCTGCAGCGCCCACGTCAGCACCTGGTTCACGTACGTCGAGCGCAGGCGCTCGAACGCTTCGCAGAAGCGCTCGATCCACGGCCACGGCTGCCACGTCGAGAGCAGCGACCAGCGGCCGGCCAGCGACGGCGTCACCGTGAACGACACAAACAGCGACGTCAACGTGGCCACCGTGACGACCAAACCAAATTCTCGCAAGAACAACCCGACCGACCCCGGCAGAAACGAGATCGGCAAGAACACGACGACGTCGACCAGTGTGATCACGATGGCCGCAACGCCGATTTCCATACGGCCGCTGATCGCCGCCGCCTTCGGTCCCTCGCCGCTGTGAAAATGCCGCTCGACGTTCTCGAGCACGACGATCGAGTCGTCGACGAGGATGCCGATGATCAGGGTCATCGCGAGCAGCGACACGGTGTCGAGCGTGAAACTGAACAACCGCATTACGGCCAGCGTCACGAGCAGCGAGGCCGGGATCGCGATCATCACGACGACGGCGTTGCGCCAGGACCGCAGGAAGAACAGCATCACGATGCCCGTGAAGACGATCGCCTCGATCAGCGTGCGGATCACGCCGGTCAGCTGCTGCTCGGTGTACGTCGACTGAACGTTGAGGGTCGTGAACTGCACGTCGGGATAGGTGCGGCGCAGCCCGGGCAGCGCCGCGAGCACGTGCTTCGACGTCTCGACTTCGCTGGTGTCGGCCGACTTCTGGATGTCGAGCTCCACGCACGGAATGCCCTGCGAGTACGCGTACACCCGCTGCGTCTCGTAGGTGTCGGTCACATTGGCGACGTCGCCGATGCGGAACAGACGCGCCGACGTGCTCCAGACGTTGGTGCCCGTCGACGAGCCGCCCGCGCCGCCGAGCAACAGGTTCGAGACGCTGGCCGCATCCTGGATGTCGCCGCGCACGTCGAGGTTGGTCTCGCGGTTGGGCGTGTACAGGATGCCGCCCGGCGCGCGGACGTTGTTATTCGTCAGCGTGCTCACCACATCGGTCAGCGTCGTGCCCGACGCGCTCAACCGCTGAGGATCGACGGCCACCTGAATCGACGGCGTCACCGTGCCGTTTTCCTGGACGAACGACACGCCTTCGAGTTGCTCGAGCGACGGAACGATCTTGTTGATCACCAGTGACGAGAGATCGCCGGTACTGAGCGCGCGCGAGCGCAACACCAGCGACACGACGACCGCTTCGCTCGGGTTGTAGATCGCGATCTGCGGCGTTTGGACGTCGTTCGGCAGCGAGTGCTGCCCGTTTTGCACGCGGCCTTGGACTTGCACGAGATCGTCGTTCTGGTTCGAACTGAGCTGGAACACCGCGACGATCGACGCCTGTCCGGGTTGAATCGCCGTCTCGAGGTGATCGAGGTTGGGCGCGCCGGCGAGCTGATCTTCGAGCGGGCGCACGATCGCGTCGCGCATTTCCGTCGTCGACGCCCCGGGATAACTGACCAGCACTTGGATCGACGGCGTGGCCGTATTCGGGAACTGCTGCTGGATCAGCGACAGCCCGCCGAGCACGCCGGCCAACAGCACGAGCGAGAGAAACACGGTGACGAGCGTCGGCCGCTCTACGAAGAGGCGCGTCAGGTTCATCGGTGCGCCTCGAGCGCCGGCATCAGCGCAGTTTCGCCGTTCGCACCCGGTTCGTGCGGCACGGGCGCCTTCGGCGGTCCGGGCGCCATCCAGACGAAGACGACCGGCACGATCACGAGCGTCAGCACGAGCGAACTCGCCAAACCGCCGATCACGACGGTGCCGAGCGAACGCTTCGCAAGCGAACCGGGATCGAGCGCGAGAGCGAGCGGCGTCATGCCGGCGATCATCGACACGGTCGTCATGACGATCGGCCTGAAGCGCACGAGCGCCGCTTCCTCGATCGCCGTCACCTTATCGATCCCGGCGCGCACGCGTTTGCCCGCGAAATCAACCAGCAAGATCCCGTTCTTGCTCACGAGACCCACCAACATCACGACGCCGATGATCGAGTACAGATTCAAGCCCTGATGCGTGAGCGCGAGGCTGCCGAACGCTCCGATCGCGGCGACCGGAATCGCGAACATGATCACAAGCGGCGCGCGATACGCGTCGTAGAGCGCGACCATCAGTAGATAGACGAGCAACACCGAGAGGATCAGCGACCAGCCCAGGCCTTGGACGGTCAGCAAGAGATTCTGCTGATTGCCGCCCGCGGCGGCGCCGACGATCACCGTGTTCGGCAAGTGCAGGGCCTTCACGCGCGAGAGGAAATCGTTCTGCACGTTCGAGAGCGTGTAGCCGTCCTGAACGTTCGCGCCGATGTGGATCACGCTCTGGCGGTTCACCCGCGTGATCAGCGCCTGCGCCGGCGCGTTCACCAACTCGGCGATGTCACCGAGGTGCACGATCGCGCCGGTACCCGAGCGCAGCGTGATGGAATCGAGCGTCTTGAGGCTGGTTTGGTCGGCCGTCGGATACAGCACTTGTACGTACTTGGTGCCGATGTCGGTGTCGAATTGTGTCGCCAGGGTGCCGCCGAACGCGGCGCGCACGGCAAGCGCCGCCGAACCGATGTTCACGTCCAGCGCGCGCGCCCGGTCACGGTTGAACTCGATATCGATCTGCGGCGTGAACCGCACCGCCGAGCTATTCACGTTCGCGGTGCCCGGCGTATCTTCGAGCGCGCCAAGCACTAGCGGGGCGTAGGCGTCTGGCTCGCCGCGAGTCGTCTGGACCGTGACGTCGATCGGTTGCGCGTTCCCGCCGCGGGTACCGGTGGCCGGAATCGCGATCACGCGCGCGCCGTTGCCAAACTTCCGGCCGAGGCCCGTCATCGTGCGGGCCAGCTCGTCGGTCGAGTGCGTCCGGTTGTCGTTCAGGAACACCGTGATCTGGCCGTTGGAACCGAGCGCCAGCGTCCCGCCGAACCCCTGTTGCAACGCGCCCGACACCGACGTAATGCGTTGAATGTCCGGCAGCTCCAAGAAATGTTCGGTCAGGCTGCGGACCGTCGCATCGGTCTTCGTCAGCGGCGTGCCGGTCGGAAACTGCACCTGAACGAAAATCTGGCCGCGATCTTGGTTGGGGAACAGATCGAAGCCCACGACGCCGAGCGGAATCAGCGCGATCGATACGCCCGTGAGGAGCACGCCCGCGGCGACGATCGGAATCCGGTGATGCATCGCGAACGGCAGCGCGCGACTACAGTACCAGTGCCGCAGCCGCTCGAAGCCGACCGCGAACCCGGCGATAAACCGCGGCGCGCGCCAGCTGGAGAGCAGCGACCAGTTGCCGGCCAGCGACGGGGTCACCGTGAACGAGACCCACAGCGAGGTCAGGGTCGCGATGACGACGACGATGCCGAACTCGCTGAGAAAGCGCCCGGTGATGCCGGGCAAGAACGCCAGCGGAAAGAATACGACCACGTCGACCAGCGTGATGACGATCGCCGCGCCGCCGATCTCGCTGCGGCCGAGGATGGCCGCCGTGCGCGGCGCCTCGCCGTCGTCGAAGTGCCGCTCGACGTTCTCGAGCACGACGATCGAGTCGTCGACGAGGATGCCGATGATCAACGTCATCGCCAACAGCGAGACCGTATCGATGGTGAAATTTAAGAGGCGCATCGCGAACAGCGACACGCACAACGACGTCGGGATCGCGACCATCACGACCAGCGCGTTGCGCCACGAGTGCAGGAAGAACAGCATCGCGATGCCGGTGAACACGACGCCCTCGAGCAGCGTGTACACGACGCTCATGAGCTGATTGACGGTGAAGTCGGCCTGGACGTTGAGCACGCGGAACTGGACGTCGGGGAACTGCGCCTCAATGCCGGGCAACGCGGCCTGCACGGCGCGCGCCGCGGTCACTTCGCTGGCGCCCGCGCCCTTGAGCACGTTGAGCGTGAGCGCGGGCAGCCCGCTCACGTACGAATACACGCGTTTCGGTTCGTAGCCGTCGCTCACCGAGGCGACGTCGCCGATCCGCGGCAGCCGCGCCTGGGTCGAAAACGGGTTCGTCGCGGCTCCGGCGGCGCCCGAGGTCACGGCCGTCGTACTCAACGCCAACGCTTGATTCGTCGAACCGCTCGTGCCGGTGTACTTCTGCGTGATCGTCCCCGAGGGGGAGGTCGCGCCCTTCAGCACGGTCGTCGTTCCGCTCAGCAGCAGATCCGCGATCTGCGGCGGCGTCTGCGTGTCGCCGCGCACGTCGATCGTCGTCTCGCGGTTCGGCGAATAGGCGATGCCGCCCGGCGCGCGCACGTTGTTCGATTGGATCGCGCTGACGACGTCGTTTGCGGTGAAGCCGAAGCCGGATAATTTCTGCGGATCGACCAGCACCTCGAGCGCCGGCGTCACCGTGCCGTTGGCCGTCACGTTCGAGACGCCCGGCACCTGCTCGATAGCCGGCACGATATTGTTGGTCACGATCGCCGAGAGGCCGGCCATGCCCAGCGAGCGGGACGTCACCGACATCGTAATGATGACCGCCTGCGACGGATCGAACGTGCGCACCGTCGGCGCCGGCAGATCGGAGGGCAGGGCCGCGCGCGCCGTTTGCACCCGATCCTGCACTTCGGTCAAATCGGTCGTCTTGTTCGAGTCGAGGGTGAAGAACGTGCTGATCGTGGCTTGGTTCTGCTGGATCTGCGTGTTGATGTGATCGATGTTGGGCGCACCCGCGATGGCATCTTCGATCGGCCGCACCACGGCGTCGCGCATTTCCGACGGCGGTGCCCCGGGGTAGGCCGCGCTCACCGTCACGACGGGGAAGTCGATGTCCGGCGTGTTCTGCTGAACCAAGGTCGCGAGCGCGAACGCACCGGCCAGCGCCACGAGGGCGATGAACACGAACACCATCGGCGGGCGGTTGACGAAGAGCTGCGTCAGCCGCATGACTACTCTTGCGCCAAGGATTGACCGTCCGTTACGCCGAGCTGGCCGTTGGAAACCACGCTCTGGCCGGCTTTGAGCCCGGTCACGATCGAGGTCGTGGCGTTGGCGCCGATTTCGTGCACGTGCACCGTTTTGGCGACCGTGTCGACAAGCTCGTCATCGGCGATCATCACGGTCGTGTGCGTCTCGTCGAGAAACGCCGTCGTCGGAATGCCGACGCCGTGCACCGCCGGCAACGTCGCGACCGCCGTCACCGGAATGCCGGACTGGAGCTTCTCATCCGGATTTGCCACCAGCACCTTGACGGTGAAGTTCGTCGAGCCGGGCGTGACCTGGCCGAGTACCGCAACAACGCGTCCGGCATAGCTTTGGTTCCCCGAACCCGCGGCATTCAACGTCACCGGTGCGCCGACCGGAATCCCGAACGTGTCGGCGCTCGAAGCGTTCAGCTCGGCATAGACGTTGTTGAGCTGCTGCAGGGTGAAAAGCGTCCGCGACGCCGGATATTCGCCCGGGTTGAGGTTGCGGTTCACCACCACGCCGTCGATCGGCGAGACGATCGTCGCTTTGGCGATCTGCGTTTGCAGTTGCTGCACCGAAGCTTGGGCCTGCTGCACGACGGCATGCGCGGCGTGCGCATCGGCAACGGCCGAAGCGACGTTCGCCACCGTCAAACCGGACTGCATCGTGCCGTTGACTTCGGCATTCGTGGTCGCCGACTGCAAGTTGGCTTGCGCGGTTCGCACGGCAGACTGGTCGTTAGCAACCTGTGTCGCCTGCTGATCGACCGTTTGCTGCGCGACGTACCCGTTGGTGAGCAACTGTTGGTCGCGCGTGAGGTTGGCCTGATCGTTGGTCAGCGTTTGCTGAGCTGACGCGAGCGCCGCCTTCGCCGACTGCACTTGATCGCTGCCCTGGCCGAGGTTCAGACGCTGCGTATAGCGGGCTTGCGCCACCTTCGCGTCGGCGGATTCCGCGTTGCGCTGATCGGTGAGCACGGTCGCTTGCGCCTGCGCGAGTTGCGCGCGCAGATCGGCGGTGTCGAGCACCGCGATCACCTGGCCGGTACGCACGCGGTCGCCTTCGTTGACGGTCACGCTATCGGCGGGTTCGGCCAGTTGGCTCGTGATCGCAACGTTTTGCAACGGGGCGATGACGCCCGAAATCGTGGCCGTCGCGCGCACCGTGGTGATCTTGGCGGCGACGGTCGGGATCGGATTGGCGGCGGGAAAGTTGCGCCGGGGCGCGGCCCGGTTGCAACCGGCGAACAGCACCGCCGCAAGCGCGGCGGCGCAGCCCGCCCAGATGAGCTTACGAATGGGGCGCGTTGCTCTGGCGCTGCGCGCGGAACGCCTCGGCTTCGGCCTTCATTTTCGCCGCTTGCGCGGGGGTCAGAACGGCCGGGATCTTCTTCTCGAATGCGTCGCGCATCAGGTCGCGCTTCTGCTGCGGATCGGTCAGCGTTTTCATCTTCGCGCGCGTGTCCGTCATGATGGCCCGGATCTTATTCTTCTGATCGTCGGTCAGGTTGAGGCTCTGGAGCATTTTGGCGAAGCGCTCCCGGCCGGCGGCGCCGCCCGGTCCCCCGCCTTGGGGTGCACCGGAACCGGGCTGAGCCTGTGCGGCCGCGGGCGCGATGAGGCCGCGCGCGAGGTCGCCGGCCGTGAACGCGGTCAGGGCGAGGGCAACGGCCGTAAGCGCCGTCAACCAGCGAACGAATCGATTCATCATGGGACTTCCTTCGATGAGAGAGCGAGTGCCCTTCAAGTATCGGGGGAAATCCTCATAACGAGCCTAGACGCCCTGCCTACTCGGGGAGGATCCGGTAGTTGCCGACCACGGTCACGTCGCTGAACACCGGCTGCGTCGCCCGGCAAGCCGCGCCGCCCGCTTGGAACGTTGCGAACGCCGGCAGCTTGGTGAGGGCCGTGTTATCGTCGTTTTCGTAGGAGACGATGTGATAGAACGTGCCGTCCTCGGTGCGGAGCACCGCGTAACCCACCGTATCCGGCGCGGCCGCGGAGAGTTCGCTAAACACGTCTTGGATCAGTTGGATGTTACGCTGGGTCGCTTCGGGTTTGGCCTGGTAGGAAATCACGGTGCTTTTCATGGCGTACCTCTGAAAGTGATGGTGCCCCTATGACGACGGCGGGCGGCCGAAAGATTCTCACCCCAGCGAGAATCCTTTGCGCGGCGGCGAACGTCACCGGGACATGACCGACACCGGCTTCGAGCAGCTCTTGGGGGAGCTGCGTCCGAAATTGCATCGCTACTGTTCGCGCATGACGGGCTCCGTCATCGACGGCGAGGACGTCGTTCAGGAAGCGTTCGTCAAAGCGGTCAAGGCACGGCCGCAAGCCGGTGAGATCGCCCAGCCCGAGCGCTGGCTCTTTCGCATCGCACACAATGCGGCGCTGGATTTCTTACGGCGCCGCGCGCGAGCCGAAGCGCGAGCGTCGAATGAGGACCCCGAAACGATGGTCGATCCGAACGATGAGCGACCCGATCCCGACGTGCTCGCGACGAGTTTGCGCACCTTCATGCGCTTACCGCGGGTGCAGCGCAGCAGCGTCATCTTGATGGACGTGCTGGGATATTCGCTCAACGAGATCGGCGAGATCATGGAGGCCAGCTTGCCGGCCGTCAAGTCGGCGCTGCATCGCGGCCGCACGCGACTGCACGAGCTGGCCGCCGAACCCGACGACGTGCCGCCGCCGGAGCTTTCCGCCGGCGAGCGGACGTTGCTCGCGGCATACATCGAACGCTTCAACGCGCGCGACTACGATGCCGTGCGTACGATGCTCGCCGAAGAAGTGCGCCTCGACCTCGTCAACCGCCTACAGTTGACCGGGAAGGCCGAAGTTTCGGGCTACTACGCGCGCTACGCGCAAGCCGCACCGCGCCGCCTCGAACTGGGCTTCGTCGATAACCGCCCGGCGTTATTGGCGTACGAAGACAGCGCACCGTCGGTGCTGGCCTACTTCATCATCCTCGAGTGGAGCGGCTCAAACGTCGCCCGCATCCGCGACTTCCTTTATGCTCCCTACGCCCTCGACGGCGCTCTGGTGATCAGCGACCTGGCGTTTAAAAGGTAGACCTAG
>DASYOE010000233.1:0-20913 GCA_036008105.1 Candidatus Lustribacter sp.
GGACGCTTCATGTCGGAAAAACCCGAGTCGCCGAAAGTGGTCGGCAATTACCACGAGCAGACCGATCGCACGTTCGTGCGCGCCATTGCGGGCGAATACAACCTCGCCCACGAGCTGAAGCGTCTGCGCTCGCTGCCGCGCGTGGTCAAGGGTATCGCCCAGCCGTTCCATAGCGGTCCGCAGCAGTACAGCAAACAGTACCTCGAACCGAAAGACGGCCTCGGACAAACGCTGCACATCCATCTCGAAGAATACTCGCCGGGCGGCAAGTCGCAGAAGCACGGTCACGTCAACGAGGCCGTGTTCTACATCCTCGACGGTGAGGGCGCCGAAGAACACGACGGCGTGCGCTACGAGTGGGAAGCGGGCGACGCGGCCATCGTGCACAACAACTGCGTGCACCAGCACTTCAACCGCAATCCGAACCGGCCGGCTCGCGCGCTCGTGATGAAGACGAAGCCGATGTACATGTTCTTGAACATGCTCTTTCAGAAGATGATCGAGAAGACCCCGAAAGATCCAACCCCCGGCTATGAGAACTGGCAGCCGCGCAACGAGCCGTTCTTCGTCGACGCGCACGAGTTCGATCACGATATCGAGCACGACCATGCCCACGCCCAGGGCCTCGCCCACTCGCACCCTTCGACAAGTTCAGGGCAGGCTCGCTAGCATGAGCGCGAACAACGTCCCGTGGGATGAATGGAAGGCCTGGCTCAAAGGTGACGTGACCGGCCGTTTCTACGACGAACAGCTCGAAGAGGCGACGAACGCGCCCGAGGTCAATGCCGCGCGGCCGAAGATCATCAAATCCGCCGAGATGCCGTGGGAAAATTCGCCCCACGGACTCCTGAAGCACATCGTCAACGAGGGCATGAACACGCGGGCCGAAACGGTCGATGCGTACATGCAGGTCATTCCGCCCGGCAGCAAGTCCGGCAAACATCGCCAACTCGCCGAACAGGCCTTCTACGTGCTCCAAGGCCGAGGCTACGATATCCACGTCGACTGCGACCTCTCGATCGAGAACGACAAGTACGCCTGGAAACCCGACGGCGACGAGAAGAAATTCGAATGGGAAGCGGGCGATCTCGTGTACATTCCGCCCAACACGATCAGCCAGCATTTCAACGCCGATCCGGAGCGCCCGGCGCGCATCGCGATGATCACTAACCGGATCTACCGGAAAATCGGGCTCAACGATCTCGAACAAATCGAAAACGCGCCCGAGTACGATCCCAACGAGAAGCTGACGGCGGAGAAACTCAAACGCTACCTGCAGGCGCCCGTCAAACGCTGAGGCACACATGCTGACGTCACCGGACCGTAAGCTCACCGACGAAGAAATCCAGCAAGGCTGGCGCGATGCCCGCGTGAAGCCGTTGTGGGAAATCGCGCTCGCCCATGCCCCCGACGGCGAACTCGGCCGGCCGGAAATCTGGCCGTGGCGAACGATGGAACCGCTGGTGGAGCGCGCGATTTCGCTCGCGTCGCCGGAAAGCGCGGAACGGCGCGTCCTCTCGTTCATCGATCCCGCCGGTCGCGAGGGCGACTTCCAGACGATCACCAACCTCAATGCCGCTCTGCAGATCTTGCTGCCCGGCGAGATGGCGCGGCCGCACCGGCACTCGCCGGACGCGTTACGATTCGTGCTCGAGGG
The DNA here is from genome assembly GCA_036008105.1 of Candidatus Lustribacter sp. Taxonomy (GTDB): domain Bacteria; phylum Vulcanimicrobiota; class Vulcanimicrobiia; order Vulcanimicrobiales; family Vulcanimicrobiaceae; genus Lustribacter. The sequence goes on from DASYOE010000233.1 coordinate 1,658, forward strand.
CGGCGGTGCGGTGACGAAGGTCGACGGTACGCTCGCGCCGATGGCGTACGGTGACCTCGTCCTGACGCCGGGGTGGTGCTGGCACGAACACTGGCACGAGGGCAGCGGCCCGATGGTGTGGCTCGACGTGCTCAACGTTCACGCGCACCTTCACCTCGGAACGTTTTCCTTCGAACCGGGGCCGACGCACGACGTTCCGCCGCCGGTAGATCCCGCCACGCTCCACTATCCGTTTGCCGCTGCGAAGCGACGCGTTGACGCAAGCGCGCCGGGACCCGACGGTGCGCGGCGCATTCGCTACACCAACCCGCTCACCGGCGGACCGGTGATGCCGCTGCTCGACTGTTATCTCGTTCGGCTCGAGCCGGGCCAAACGACGTTGCCGTTTCGCACCAGCGCGCACAGCGTCTGCGCCGTGGTCGAAGGACGTGGTTCGACGACGGCCGGAAGCGGCACCGTGACGTGGGAAGCGCGCGACATCTTCACGTTGCCGCACCGGGCCCCGATCACGCATCGGGCCGACGAACCCTCCTACCTGTTCGTGTGCACCGACCGCGAGATTTTCGAACGGCTGGGGTTGCTCACCGAAGAGTACGGCTAGAACTTAGGCGAGATAGCCGCGCGAACGCCAGAAGCGTTCCGCGGCGGGGTGCAACGGCACGTCGTACGGGGCGTCGGGCGTGTTGCGGCACTCCCACGCGATCGTCGCTTTGCGCGCGTCGAGCGCCGCGCACACGCGTTCGACGAGGTCGTCCGCGGCCTGCGCGTGGACGAAGACCGCCCAGCCGCTGAAGTCCAACGTGAGCAGATCGTGCTCCAGCCGCGGATAGCGTTGCCGTTCGAGCAACGTACGGCGATAACCGAGCGCTTCGAGCCGCGCCACGGCCGGCTCGCTGATGCCGAACACGGTCATCCCCGCTTCGAGTGCGGCCGGCAGCCATTCGTCCGCGCCTTCATCGAAAATGCCGTCGATGTCACCGGCCGCGAGCGCGCGGAACTTCGCCGATTCCGGCATCGGCACGCCGCCGGTGCGCTCGAACCGGAAGCCGCGGGCCGCGAGCGTTTCGCGCGCCGAACCGGCGGCGGCCAGCACGTCGTCGAGGATCGCGTGCAACGCGTGCGCCGCCTCGCCGCGAACGGCGATCGTGAGCGGTCGGGCCGCCGTCGCCAAATCTTCGAGCGCGTGCACGCCCGTGCGCGGGTGCATCGCGAACACGAGGCCGTCGCGCGACGGCATGACCGCCACCGTGCGCACCGGTTGCGGTCCGGCGAACGGCGGATGGCCGCGAAACGCGATCGTGAGCGCCGCCGACGGGTTGATCGTCGCCAGCGTCACGGTGCCCGCAACGACGTCGGCGATGCCGTCGGGCGTGCTCGAGTTGGAGAGCACCACCGGCGGCTCGGCGTTGCCGAAGCGAACGGTGACGCGATGACGGAACGGATCGGCGGCGGCGAGTTCCGCGGCGACCTCGAGCACGAGGCGCGCGCGCAGCGTTGGTGGATGGATCACGCGGCGGTCTTCCAAGCCGTCTAGGAAAATCCATGTACCGGTCTGAAATCCCGGCCATGCCGAGCTTTACGTGGAGTTCCGAACAGATCGAAGCGTTCGAGCGAGCGCTGGCGAAGCGACCGCACTTCAGCCGCTTCAATCATGTGAGCGTATGGGCCCGCGACGTCGACCAGTCGACGAAGTTCTACGCCGACGTCCTCGGCGGCCGCATCGTCAATTCGGGGACGCCGCACTTCGCGGAGGTCCAGGTCGCCGGCGTCATCATCGGTCTCAGCGACGTGCGCGGCGCGGCGGCGGCGCCCGATGCCGAATTTCCGCACATGGCCTTCGAGATCGAATCGGACCATTTCTTACCGATGAAGAAGTGGCTCGAGGATCACGGCGTAAAAACGCACGCCCCATGGACGCGCCATCAAGTCGAAGGCCTGATGTACTTCAAAGACCCGTCCGGCAACCTGATCGAGGTCTACTGTCCGAAATTCGCCGGCGCAAAGAGCCTGCAAAAAGCCGGCACCCCCATCGGCGTCGTCGACCTAGCCGACCTGAATTACGAGTGGGACGCCTCGCTCGCCGATCCCGTTTTATCATAGCTAGGACGTCACGGAGGACCTCATGGCCGATCAGCCGGCTCACATGCCCAAGTGGGCCCACACGCTGCCCAAACTTTGGGAGATCGCGATGGGGCTGCTATTCGGCGAGATTTGGGAGCGGCCGCAGCTTTCCAAACGCGACCGCAGCTTGATCACGACAGCCGTTCTGACCGCGCTCTACCGTCCCGATCAGTTGCGCTACCACATCGGCCTCGCGCTCGACAACGGCCTCAGCAAAGACGAGCTGGCCGAGATGATGACCCACGTCGCGTTCTACGCCGGCCATCCGTGCGCGGTGATGGCCGGCAATATCGCCTACGACGTGTATGAGGCCCGGCAGATTTAGACGGGTTCGGCCGTCCGGACGTACTTTTCCATGTGCGGGGTGAGGCCGTTCTTCTTCATCTCCGCGAGCCAGATCGGATGAATGCGCGGATCCTGATCCTCGTATTCGATCTGATCGCCGCCCTTCTTGATGCTGGTCGAAAACTTGACGTCTTTGCCAAGAATCTCTTCGCGGCGTTCCTGCGTGAACGGATAGCGTAAGCTGCCGAAGCCCATAGCCAAATAGCGCGCCGGCACTTTGCTCGTGGTGAAGTGCTGGTGGAACTGATGGTGCGCCGGCGGGAAGAGCACCCCGTGGTGCCAGTCGATGCGCACGTATTCTTGATCGCCCTCGAACCACATCAGCGAGAAGCCGCTCCCGGCAACGCACATCACGTTGTAGCCCGCGACGTGGCGGTGGGCTTTCTTGTAGGTTCCGGCGGGCATCTCCGAGACGTGCGCGTGCATCGACGAGTCGGCGAGCAGAAAGATCAGGTTGCCGCCGCCGGCGCCGCGATCGGAGAAGTCCGGTAACTCGATGGTCGAGAGGTTCGCGATGAAGTTCGTTTCCCAGGTGTTGTTGCCTTGGCGCACCATGTTGAGCACGCCCTCGCCGGCGTAGTACTCTTGCTTGCCGACGCGCTCGTCGAAAAAGAACGGGTTGTCGAAGACGAAGCGCTCGTTGTGGAACAGGTTCAACATCATCGGCGCGTTCGTCGTGCTGGTGATGAGCGCGCGCTTGATGCCGCTGCCGTTGAAGTGCCGGTACGTCGCGTTGAGCGGAATCGCGAACAGCGCGGTCGGACCCCACTCGAAGCTCCGCTTCTCGCCGTTCGGCAACTCGATCTGCGTGCTGCCGTGGCCTTCTAAGACGTAGATGATCTCTTCGTAGAGATGCCGCTGCGGCACGGTCGCTCCACCGGCCGGGATGTCGAACACGAAAGCGTTGCAAAAGTCGCCGCGTCCGTCCAAGTGCAGCACCGACGACGGCACGCCGGAGCGTGCCCACTCGCGGTTTTCGACTTTGAAACAATCGATCGCCAGGCCCGTGTGGACGAGCAGTTTCTCGCTAGCGACCCAGTCCAGATACGAATCGATCCCGTAGCGCGCTTCCTTGTGCTGTTGGTCCATCAAAACAGCGCCACGGCATCCGGTTCGCAGACCACGCGCCAGTTGGTGCCTTTGGGAATCGTGCGATCCACCGCGCGAACCCCGCGGTACGTCGCCGGGTCGACGGCCGGCGGCGTGCCGCCTTTCTCGTTCGTCGCGATCGCGTCGAGCAACACTTTGCGCAGCAAGATGATCGCGCGATCGGTCGTCCCGACGTGCTCTTTCGTGCGGTCGACGATCGGGCCCATGCCCTCCTGCAGCGCGAAGTCCTGGGTGTTGACGCCGGCGATGCCGGTCATGCTCTCGGTCTTCTGCAGCTGCCGGTCGATGAGGTAATCGTTCGAGCGGTTGCGCACCGGAATGTAACCCGGGCCGGTGTTGCTGCCGCGGCCCAGACGCGTCTCCTGTTCTTCAACGTGCGCCTGCGAGATCGGTTGCGCCGGATCGGCCGAGTACGTGAAGCTGAAAACCCAGCAGTGGTAATCGTCGATCGGAATCCAGATGTGACCGTTGATCGTCGGGATCTGGCCGGGTTTGTTGAAGAGGCCGGCCACGCTGCCGCGCATATGATACGACGGCATGATCAGGTGGTATTGGCGGATCCAGTCGAACTCGGGGTGCGCGCGGATGCCGGCGTAGGTCAAGCCGTAACCGGTGGTCTCGATGTCGAGCTGCGCCACGAGCTCGTCGAACTTGTTGAGGAACGTGCGGTCGCCGATCTTCACGTTGTGCAGGATCGTCGCATGGGTCGGATCGATGCCGCCTTCGAGCGCCTGCAAGTAATTGCAGTCCTCGAACATCTTCGAGACGTGCCGATGATTGGCCGGCGCGCGCACCAATTCGTGATCGGGCGGCGGGGGCTGCAGCTCGCGCGGTCCCATATAGATCCAGATCATCCCGCCGCCTTCCCACGCGGGATAGGCGGTGACGGTCACCTTCGACTTGAACAGCGAATCCGGCGGTTCGGACGGCATGTCGACGCAGGCGCCGTTCTTGTCGAACTTCCAGCCGTGATAGACGCAGCGCAAACCGCACTCTTCGTTGCGGCCGAAGAACAGCGGCGCGCGACGGTGCGGGCAATACGCGTCGACGATCCCGACATCGCCGTTCGTGTCGCGAAACGCGACGAGATCTTCGCCCAGCAAGCGCACGCGCACCGGCGGGCCATCCGGCTCGACCAGTTCTTCACTCAACAGCGCCGGAAACCAGTAGCGCCGGAACAGCTTGCCCATCGGGGTGCCGGCGCCGACGCGCGTGAGCCGTTCGTTATCTGCTTGACTTAACACGGAACACCTAACTTTCCACTGATCTCTGCGCCGAGTTTACCCGTGATCGCGTCGCGAAAGCGTTCCGTCGGCGGCTCGGCCAGGCCCCACGCGTCGGAATGCGGCGCGCGCTTCCACGTTTCGGGCGTGCCGGGCACGTAGGTCGCGTCGTCGACTTGATCCATCTCGGTTGTGTATTCGATCGCGTAGCCGTTCGGATCGATGAAGTAGGCGAACACGTTGTGGCCGGGACCGTGCCGGCCCACGCCCCACTCGATCGGATGGCCACCGCGTTTCATGCGGCCCGCGGCGCGCATCTCGCCGTCGAGCGTCGGCACTTCGAACGCGACGTGGTTGACCGCCGTCCCGCCCACCCGGCCGAACGCCAGACTATGGTGGTCGGCGTTGCAGCCGATAAAGTTCGCCCGTCCGGTCTGGTCGCGCAACCGGAAGCCGAGCTTCTCGCAAAACAGCGGCGCGCTCGGGCTCGTCGCCTCGGCGTTCAAAACGATGTGGCTGATCTTGCCCGGCCGGTCGGGACTATGCTCGTCGACGATCGGATTCTCGGGAATGCCGGCCACGATCCGGAACTCGCGGCCCTCGCCGTCGCTAAACGCGAACGCGTAGCCGCCGCCCGGTTCGTCCAGATCGCGCGGTCCGTGCACGATCGTCGCCACCGCCACGAGCCCATCGTGCAACGCATCGACCGTCGCGCGATCCGGCGCGGCGAGGTTGATCCGCACGAGACCGAACGGGCGGCCGGCGTGGATCCCCAGCACGTGATGTTCGCTGCCGGTGCCGCGCAGATACACCGCCGAAGACGTGCGCGCGACTTCATCCAGCAACCAGGTTTCCTGATAGAACGCCGACGATGCGTCGAGGTCGTTCACGGCCAATTCGACGCTGCGTACCGCCGTGACGGCCGGAGCGGAACTCACGGCGCGGCCACCTTCGCATACCGCTCGCACAGCTGGCGCCAACGCGTCGCATTTTCTTGGAACAGCGCGTGGTACTCGGGCGGGTAGATGTTGTAGGGCGGCCGCAACGGGCCGGCCTTGCAGTAGCCCGCCATGCCGATGCGCGTCTTCTCGAGCTGGATGTTGTAGCTGGCGAAGAGGTCGGCATCGGCCACGATCGGCGCGATCGACTCGCGCGTCCACTTCAGATCGGCCTCGATCTTCTTCGCGAGGTCGAGATCGCCCGACTGAATGGCGCGAATCTGCGCCAGCGCCGGCTCGGGACCCATCGACGCGGCCGTCGACCAGCACGCGGTCGTCGTCTCGGGCGCCAGTTCGACGAACTTCATCACGCCGCCGTCGTTGGGCAGAAAGTGCACCTTGCCGTTTGACGCGGCTTGCGATTCCAGCAGCGCGTTCGGACGCGAATACTTGGCCGACGTGATGGTCGGCACCGTCTTCGATACCGCTTCCCAGAACTCGGGCGGAAACTTGAAGCGAAACGCGCGCGGATTGCCGTACACCTGAATCGCCAGTTTCGGAAACAGCTCGGCGACGCTCTTGTAATACTCGACCGCTTGCACGACCGTGAGCGGTTGCCACATCGGCAGGCCCAGCAAGATCCCGTCGGCGCCGCGGTCCTGCGCGAAGCGCGTGCGGTAGACAACCTCGTGCGTGCCCAGCGCCGTCGTGCCGATGAAGCACGGAATGCGCTTGTTCACCGTCGCGAGCACCGTGTCGACGAACGCTTCGTATTCCGAGCGCGTAAGCGTCGCGCATTCGCCGGTCGTGCCGAGCACGATCAGGGCATCGGAGCCGTCGCGAATCAGCGCGTTGACGACGCGGGCCGTCTCTTCGAGGTCGACCGTGTCGACCGCATCGGCCCGGTCGGCACCCGGCTTCGACGGCGTCGGAATGATCGCCCAAAGGCCCTGAAAGTCGCGCGCGGTCAGCATGTCACTCCCCGATCGAGAGGGCGATGTAGGTGAGGTTTTCGTCGGTGTCGTTGCGGATGCCGTGCACGGTGTTGCGCGGGTGCACGCAAAACTGGCCGGCGCTGGCGCGTTCCTTGCGGCCGTCCTCCATCGTGACTTCGCCGCTGCCGGACACGATGAACCAGGCGTGCGACGTCTCGGGGTGCATGTGCACCGTTTGCGCTTGACCGGGCGTCAGCGTCAGCACGACGGCGCGGAACTCATCGCCCACGTACATCCGTCCCGATTGCAGTTTTTCGGGGTTGACGACGATGTGATCGCTGGGCGTGAAGATCCGCGCGTCCGGATCGGTCTTGGGCCGATCGGCATAGCGCTGCGCGATCACCTTAACGTCTTGCATGGGTGGAACTCCGGCCGGAAAATGGTAGGATTCTAAGTATATTCTAGGGTGGGGGCGAGGCAAAGTCAATTCGAGCCGGGGCCCCGACCCTCCGGTGGCGGGCTAGGGCGGGGCGCCCTCCAACCCGAACTCGCAGGCCTGTGGCAAAGCACGGTTTTCGCGTCTTTGACAGCGATATGCATATCATGGAGCCGCCGGATCTGTGGCAGCGCTACATTGCGTCCGAGTACCGGTCGCAGGCGCCGGTCGGCGTAACGAGCGAGAACGTCCGCGACCTGCGGCTGAGCTATCCGCAGAATCCGCAAAGCTCGGTATCGTTCACGATTCGCGGCAAGAATTACGAGCGCAATCAAACGCTGTATGCCGACCACTCCCGGCGCGGTTGGACGCCCGACGTGCAACTCGAAGCGATGGACGTCGAAGGCCTCGACGCGGCGGTCATGTTCCCGAGCCGCGGCTTGCTCGCGCTGACCGAACCGAACATGGATCCCGGCTTCGCGAACGCGGTCGCGCGCGCGTACAACGATTGGCTCCACGAGTTCTGCCAAACCGACCCCGCGCGGATGTTCGGCGCGGGCATGGTGTCGGTGTACGACATCGGTCACGCCGTCGAAGAAGCCTACCGCTCGGTCGAGGAACTGGGCTTCAAGGCGATCTTCATTCGGTCCAACGTCGTCAACGGCAAACCGTGGCACGACCCGTACTACGAGCCGCTGTGGGAAGCGCTCGAAAAACTCAATTTGCCGCTCGGCTTTCACGAGGCGACGGGGTCGAGCTCGCATCAAACCGGCGAGCTGTTCAACCCGAACTTCGGCCTGCGCCGCATCTACTCGCAGCCGGTCGAACAGATGCTCGGCATGGGCAGTTTCATCGGCGGCGGCGTACTCGCGCGCCATCCGAAACTCAAGGTCGCGTTCCTCGAAGCGAACTGCAGCTGGGTGCCGTGGCTCATCTGGCGCATGGACGAGTCCTACGAACTCGAAGGCGATCAGTTCATGCGCGACCTCGACATGATGCCCAGCGAGTATTTCCGGCGTCAGTGTCTGGTGTCGGTCGAACCCGACGAGACGCCGGTCGTGCACCTGATCGCGGATTTCGGCGCCGACCAGCTCGTGTATTCGACCGATTATCCGCACGGTGACTCGCGCTACCCGCGCGCCACCGAAAGCTTCCTCGAATTGCCGATCACCGACGACGACAAACGCAAGATCCTGTGGGATAACTGTGCCCGGTTCTATGGAGTCGCCGAACATGCTGCAGCACACTAAGCTCGAAACGTCCCTCGACCGGTTCGTACGCGAAACCCGCGCGCTCTTTGCGCTGGAAGTCGACCCCGAACGGCGCTGGACGTTGCTCGGCCCGGTCCTCGCGGACCTCTTAGCGGATCCGCTGGTCGTCGCGGCGTCGAAGACGTGGCCCGAGTGCCGCATGATCGAGAACCGTATCGAGAACTTGCTGTTCTACGAAGATCCCGACTACAAGTTCGTGATCAACGGCTTGGTGCTGAGCGATCCGGCCGGCGGCGCGGGACGCGTTCACGATCACGCGCACATCTACACGCTGTACGGACTGCTCGACGGCCGTCAGCGCATCGAGCGCTACGAACGCCTCGACGACCGCTCGCAACCCGAACGGGCCGAGATTCGCAAGACGTCGGATACCGCGTGCGGTCCGGGCGAGATCGATCTCGTCCGTCCGTTCGAGATTCACAGCGAGGATTCTGTCGGCGAGCGCGCCGTCGCCGTGATCGTGCGCAGCGAGGTGAGCGGCGGTTTTCTCCAAGGCCGCTACGAGCTCGGAACGAACCGGTACTGGCAAGGGTACGGCCCGCGCCAAAAACCGCTGCCGTTCTTTCCGAATTGAGCCGGAAGACGCCGGCCCATCGGCCCGGTGATGTCTTTCCGGATTCGGGCAGCCGCTTGCCGGCGGTGCAGCGCGATGCGCTCGATGCCGACGGCCAGGCGCTCTACGACGGCATCACGGGCGATGCGCGTTCGCTGCGCGGCTTGCGCGGGCCGGCCGGCATCAGCCTGAACAGCCCGCAACTCTACCGGCGCTCGCGCGCGCACAGCCAGTATTTGCGTTTCGAATCCGGCCTCGACGAACGCTTGCGCGAGCTTGCCATTCTGGTCACCGCGCGCGAGATGGATTCGCACTTCGAGTGGCACGCGCACGAAGCCGAGGGCAAACGCCTCGGGCTCGAACCCGCGATCATCGACATCGTCCGCAAAAACAAACGCGTGCGCGGCGCCGATGCGAAAGAAGCGGCGATCATCGCGCTGGGCCGTGAAGCGTTCCGCAAACATCGCGTGCGACGCTCGACCTTTGCTACCGCGCTCGAGCTCTTCGGCGCCGAAACGCTGGTGAATATCGTGGCGCTGATGGGTGAATATGCGGCGACGGCGCTCAAGCTGACCGTGTTCGATCAACAACTACCGGAGGGTGCGACATCAAATCTCGACTAACGGCTGCGACCGCAGTCATCGCCTCGCTCATGCTGCTCGGATTGCCGAGCACGGCGCAAACGCTGACGACGATCCACGTCATCTCGCTGCCGATCGATGCGGGCGCCGAAGTGTTCTACGGCAAGGCGATGGGCTTCTTCGCCAAAGCCGGGATCGACATCGACATTCTGCCGGCATCCAACGGCGGGGCCTCCGCGTCCGCCGTCGCCGGGAACGCGGCCGACATCGGCTATGCCGACATGGTCTCGATCGCCACGGCTCACGCCAAAGGCGTCGACTTCCAAGTCGTCGTGCCGGCGGCGCTGCATGTCTCCGCCGCGCCGACGACCCAATTGCTGGTGGCGGCGAACTCGCCGATCCATACCGCCAAAGACCTCGAAGGGAAGATCGTCGCCGGGTCGGGTCTCGGGACGATCTCCGGCTACTCGCCCAAAGCCTGGATCGATCAGAACGGCGGCGACTCCACCAAGGTCAAATTCGTCGAGCTGCCGTTCCCCGCGATGCAGGCGGCGCTCGACACGGGCCGCGTCGACGCCGTGATGATCGCCGAGCCGTTCTTGGCCGAAGCCAAGAAGGTCGACCGCGTCATCGGCAGCCCCTACGATGCCGTCTCGAAAGACTTCTTGGTCAGTGCGTACTTCATCAACGCCGCCTGGGGCAAGGACCACGCCGACCTGCTCAAACGCTTCATCGCCGCGATGTACGAAACGGCGGCGTGGGCTAATCGCGACCACGTGAAGAGCGCCGACCTCTTGGTGCAATACACGAAGATCGATCCGGCGATGGTGAGCGCGATGACCCGCGTCCGGTACGGCGAGCGTCTCACCGCCGCCATGCTACAACCGGTCGTCGACGTCAGCGCGAAATACGGCGGGTTCCCGACGTATCCGGCGCAGCAGCTGATCTACACGCCGCCGCGATAAGCGAAGGCCCTAGTCGCCCATCTCGATGTGCTCGCCGTTTTCGTCGAAATAAAAGAGCGTACGAAATTCGGCGGGCGGCCCGTTGTTGATGTCGGCTACGCGCGACACGATGGCCAAGCGGTGCATCATCATGCCGTTCTTCCGCACCGTGCCGCCGTAGAAATACTGCACCAGCGGCTGCTGGTTGGGCACGATCGGCGCGAGCCGTCCGCGCCGCGCCAAGCCGGCGAGCAGTTTGTTCTGCAGCGCCACCGGCATCAACCGGTCGGCATCGTCGGCCGTCATGCGGACCATCTCGAGGTCCGACTTTACTTTGTTGCCGGTCTCGGCCGCCTCGCCGCCCTTGGACCAGCGCACGACCGCGTCCCAATCGTCGGCCGAGATGCTGACGAACTCGACCCCGTAGCGGAAGGCCTTTGCGCCCTGCAGCGTTCCCGGTAACTTGCGCGCGACTTTCACGCGCGTCGGAATCACCCGCTCGTCGAGTTTGAGGCGCAGGATGAACTCTTCTTTGGTGATCTCATCGCGGGAAAGAATCCCCGCGCCGCTGGCGCTGACGTCGAGCCCGATGACCGGGATCGGCGCAACTTCGGGCGCGGGAGTCCAGTCGGCAGAGAACGCCTTCTCACGGCGGGTATGCCGGCGCTTATCCTTGTTCTTATTCCCGAATAGCAGCTGGATCAAGCCGCGTTCACCCCAAGTAGATGGTGTCTGTAAGACCCACGTGACGCTCCCGTACCCCTACGACATCGAGCGCCGCTTACCGCTTTAACTCGCCAAAATGTGGCGCCTGCCGGACCGGCCCAACGGCCTACGTTCGTGACGGCACGCGCATCGTCGCCCGGTCGCCGGCCGCCCGCGCATATTGCTGAGGCCAGGCTGCCTCGGCGCCGAGCGCGCGGGCCGCGAAGAGCGGCCAGTACGGATCGCGCAGCAGTTCGCGCGCCAGGAACACGAGGTCCGCGCGCCCGCCGGCGACGATTCCCTCCGCATCCGCCGGTTCCGCGATCAGCCCGACCGCCGCGGTCGCCACGCCCGCTTCGCGCCGGATGCGCTCGGCAAACGGCGTTTGGTAGAGCGGGCCGAGCGGGATCGTGCCCGGCGCCACCGGGACGGCGCCGCCGGAACTGGCGTCGATGAGGTCGACGCCCTCGGCTCGCAGCAGCTTCGCGAGCTCGACCGACTGCTCGATGTCCCAGCCGCCGGCAAGGTAGTCGGTCGCCGAGATGCGCACGAACAGCGGCAACCGTTCGGGCCATACGCGGCGGACGCTGCGCACGACTTCCAGCGCCAAACGGGTGCGGTTCTCGAACGAACCGCCCCACCGGTCGGTGCGCCGGTTCACCAGCGGCGAGAGGAACTGGTGCACGAGGTAGCCGTGCGCGGCATGCACCTCGATCACGCTGCCGCCCGCGGCCAGCGTCCGCGCCGCCGCCGCCGCGAAGGCCTCGAGGATCGCGGCGATTCCGGCCTCGTCGAGGGCCGCGGGCACCGGATAGGACGGATCGAAGGCCTCGGGCCCGGGCGCGACCGGCGTCCAGCCCCCGTCGGCGGGCGCGACCGCGCCGTGTCCCGTCCACGGCGCCTTGGTCGACGCCTTGCGGCCGGCGTGCGCGAGCTGGGTCCCCCACACGGCACCCTGCTGACGGCAGAAGCGAGCGATCCGGCCCAGGCCCTCGACGTGCGCGTCTTGCCAAATGCCGAGGTCGACCGGCGAGATGCGGCCGTCCGCGGTCACCGCGATCGCCTCGGTGAGGACGAGCCCGGCGCCGCCGACCGCGCGGCTGCCGAGATGCACGAGGTGCCAGTCGTTGGAAAAACCGTCGCTCGACGAGTATTCGCACATCGGCGAAACCGCGATGCGATTGCGCAACGTCACCTCGCGCAAGGTCAGCGGCGAGAAGAGAACGGGCGCGGCGTTCGAATCGCTCATACGCGCGTCATTATAGACGATGGAGAGCAACGTGAAGCAGATCTTGGTCGCGGGTGGTACCGGCGGCGTCGGCGAGGCGATCGTGCGCGCGCTGCTCGGCGCCGGCCACCGCGTCATCGTGCCGTCGCGCAGCGAGGAACGTTTGGAGCGTCTGCGCCGGGACGTGGAGCGCGGCCCGGGCGGCCGCGCGCTCGCAACCCTCACCGGCGAGATCGGTACGCCGGCGGGCGCGCAGGCGTTGCGCGACCGCATCGCGCGCGAGTTCGGCCGGCTCGACGTGCTCGTTCCCTCGCTCGGCGGCTGGTGGGAGGGCGGTCTGCTCGATGCCACGCCGGACGTGTGGGATACCGTGATGGACGAAATGCTGCGCACGCACTACGTGTTCGCGCACGTGTTCGTGCCGGTTCTGTGCGGGCAACCCGGCGGCGGCCGCTACCTCGGCATCGGCGGCGGCGCCGCGTATCATCCGATCCATCGCTCGAGCCTGGTATCGATCGCCGCCGCGGGGCAGTTGATGCTCACGCGCGCCCTGCGTTTGGAAATCGACAACCCCGAGGTCGACGTGCTCGAGCTCGTTGTCGACGGACCGGTGCGCACGCGCGATTCGGCGCACCTCGCAACGCCCGATTGGATTACGTCCGACGAGGTCGGCTCGATCGTGATCGAACTGGTCGAACGCGGCCGCACGGAAGACCCGGCGACGCACACATCGGGTCCGATCGTGCGGATGCGCCCGCGCGCCGCGACGGAGGCATCGCGATGAATGAGGATGCGTTCACACGCAACTGCGAGTCGCTCGATTTTCCGATGACGGTCGTCACCGCATTCGACGGCCGCGAGCGCAGCGGCTGCTTGATCGGGTTTCACACCCAGTGCAGCATCGCTCCGCGCCGGTGGCTCGTCTGCATCTCCAAACCCAACCACACCAGCCGCATCGCGGCGGGCGCGGAATGGCTGGTCGTGCACTTCTTGCGTGAGGACCAGCACGCGCTCGCGCAAATCTTCGGCGGCATCACCGAAGACGCGATCGCGCCGCACGAAAAATTCGAGGTCTGCGCGTGGCGGCCGGGGCCGGGCGGAACGCCGATCCTCGCCGGTTGCGACTGGGTTGCGGGTCGCATCGTCGGCCGCTTCGACGGCGGCGATCACGTCGCGCACGTCATCGATATTACCGAATCGGCCCAGGAACATTCACCGGCAGCGCAGCTGGGATCGATGTCCGTCCGGGACATCCAGGCCGGACACGCACCGTAAGGAGAAGCGTCGCTCATGAATCTGTCCGAAAAGGCCGCGGTGTTGCGCAAACTGCACCATCAGCCGCAACCGCTCGTCTTCGTGAACGCGTGGGACGGCGCCAGCGCGCGCATCATCGAGTCGCTCAACTTTCCGGCCGTCGCCACCACCAGCGCCGGCGTGGCCTACGTCGCCGGGTTTCCGGACGGTCAAGCGATTTCGCGCGACGTGATGCTCGCGCACGTAGCCACGATCGCAGGTGCCGTCGCGTTGCCCGTCACCGCCGACCTCGAAGGCGGCTACGGCCCGACGGTTGCCGACGCGGTGATGACGGTTCGCGGCGCGATCGACGCCGGTGCGGTCGGGATGAATTTCGAAGACAGCACTTCGGCCGATGCGCCGCTGCTAACCGTCGCCGCGCAATGCGCGCGCATCGCCGCGATGCGCTCGGCCGCGAACGAGCGCGGCGTGCCGTTCGTGATCAACGCCCGCACGGACGTCTACCGCATTCGCGCGAGCGAGGAGGAGCAGTTCGCCGAAACGATCGCGCGCGCCAAGGCCTATCTCGAAGCCGGCGCCGATTGCATCTTCGTGCCGTTCATTGCCGAGGAATCGCTGATCGGGCGGCTGGCCGCCGCAATCCCGGGACCGATGAACGTCCTCGCCGGCGCGACGACGCCGGACGTCGCCACGCTCACGCGACTCGGCGTGCGCCGAATCAGCCTCGGTTCGGCGCCGGCCGCTCACGTGCTGGCCGAATTTCGCCGCGCCGCGCTCGAAGTGCGCGACGAAGGCACGTATCGTTTCGCCGCGGATCGCATCACGCACGCGGAACTCAACGACTTGCTCGAGCCGCGAGCCTAGGAGACGAACATGACGATCCGCTTTCTAACGGCGCTCATCATCGCGCTCACGCTGAGCACCCCGTCGATCGCCGGCGCGCAAAGCGATCCGATCACGCTGATCGCTCCCGGCGGAATTCGGGAGGCGTTCGAGCAGCTCATCACCGGTTTCGAGCAGAAGACCGGGAGAACGGTCAAAGCGACGTACACGTCAGGTCTAGGGACGAAGCAGCAAGTAGCGCAAGGCGGCGCATTCGACGTGTCGGCGCTGCAGCCGCCGTATCCCGAGGTGCTCGCCTCGGGCAACGTGGTCGCAAACACCGCGACGACGCTCGCGAGCGTCGTGGTTGGGGTCGCGGTGAAAAAAGGCGCGCCGAAGCCGGACATCTCCACGCCGGACGCGGTGAAGCGCATGCTGCTGGCCGCGCCGTCGATCTCGTATCCCAATCCGGCCGGCGGCGCGGCAGCGGGGGTCACGTTCGAAGCGGCGCTCAAGCAGCTCGGAATCTGGGATCAGCTCCAGCCGAAATTACAGCGCGCGAACGGCGGAGCCGAAGCGATGGCGATGCTGGCCCGCGGCGACGTCGCCGTCGGCGTCACGTTCGTCAGCGAGATGGAAGACAAGGGTATCGACGTCGTCGGCATTCTTCCGGCGGCAGTCGCACCCCCGACGACGCTCGTCGGGTTCGTGTCGGCCCACGCGAAAGACCCGGCGGGGGCCAAAGCGCTGCTCGATTACCTCGCGTCGCCGAGCGCTGCGTCAGTGTACAAAGCCGACGGGATGCAGCCCGGGCACTAACCCAGGCCGGGCGCGATCAGCTCCTTCGCGTCAAAGGCGGCCGGGATGGCTTTATATTTCGCCAGAATGTCGATCACGGGCTGAATGAATTTCGGCTCGAGTGCGGCGTAGCCGATGCGATGCGTCTTAGCGATGATGGCCGGATCGACTTTGCTGAACGCCGCGAGCACGCTGACCGTATCCGCCGGATGCGCGACCACGTACTTGTCCGCGTCCTGCATGACGCGGTAGAACTTCTGCAGCGCGGCTTTGTTTTTGTTCCAATAGTCGGTCGTGCAGAACCAGCCGGTAACCATGAATTGCGGCGCGACCGCGTCGAACGCATGCGCGAAGATGCGCACTTTCTTATCGTCGATCGCCTGTTGCAGCACCGGGTCGGCGATGAAGCCCGCTTCGACGCGGCCCGCCGCCAGCGCGTCGGGAATCTGGGCGAACGGAAATTCGAGGAGCTTGAGCGAGGTGGAATCGCCGCCGTGCGCATCGACCCACGCCTTGGTCGCATAGGTCGTGATGTCGCTCAGCGACGGCACCGCGATCAGCTTGCCGTTGAGTTCGGCGGCCGTTTTGAGCGGCGAGTCGGCCTTCACCGTCAGCACCGAGTACGGAAACTTCGTGTCGTACAAGCTGCCGCCCGCGACGAACACGAACGGCAAACCGTGAGCGTGCGCCGAGATAATTGCGGGCAGCGACGACTTGCCGATCGCGTACGCGCCGCCCGCCACGCCGGCGGCGATGGCGTTTCCGCTAGCGGCCGGCTGCACGTCGACGTCGAGTCCGGCCTTGCGGAACATCCCGCTTTGCGCGGCCCACAGCGCCGGCGTGACCGACTCCTCGGGCACGCCGGCCAGCGTCATTTGCGTGAGACCCTGCGCGAACGCAGCGGCGGGGGCGGATACGAACGCGCTGCCGAGCGCGAGAGCTATACGACGATTCATAGTCGCTCCTTCTCCGGAGTGGTCGAACGTTCTTCGAGCAGATCGCCGGCGGCCATCTGTAGCGGCGCGCCGCGCCAGCGCACATTATGCCCGGTCAAGCCGCGCGCCCAAACGGCGAGCCCGAACGCATCGCGCGCGGGAATCATCCAGAGCGGCGCGGGCGCGACGCCGAGCGCCCGGGCGGCGACCCGTTGCAGCGCGATGCGCGCCAGCACGGCCGTCGCCAGCAGCATCCCGGCCGGCACGCGGCGTTTCGCGAGCACGAAGGCCAGCAGCGCGAGCGGCACCGGGAACGTGAGGAACATGCCGGCGTAGCCGAGCGGCTGCAAACCGCGGATCGTGCGGTGCCAGCGCAATTCGTGTTCCCACAAAATACGGAGCGTCGAGTCGGACACCATCGTGCGAATGACGTACTTCGAAATGACCACGCGCAACCCGCGCCGCGCGATGAAGTTCCCGAGCATGAAGTCGTCGGCGAGATGCGGCGCCAACGCCTCGAAGCCGCCGATCGAACGCAACACGTCGGCACGAAACGCGTTGGTCGGGCCGAAACAGTGGCGCAACGGCCTCAAGAGCCGGTCGACCAGCGCCGACGGGATGAACTGCTCGTTCATGAACATCGCGCCGAGCTGGGCCGCGAACGTGCCGTCGGGCACCCCCGCGAACAGGCACGTTACGGCGCCGACATTCGGATCTTGCAGCGGCGCCGTCACCGCGCGCACGTAGTCGGCATCGACGCGCGTGTCGCTATCGGCGAGGATCAGCGTCGCGTTGCGCACCAGCCGCATCATCGAGAGCACGTTCGCGAGCTTGGGGTTGCGCGCGCCGGCGACTTCGCCGACATCGATGTCGATCTGCCGATCCGGCAATGCCGCGGCAACCTCGCGCGCGATCGGCAACGCCGGATCGCCCGCACGCGCGACGCCGAGGACGAGTTGCACGTCGGGATAGTTCTGCTCGGCAAAGGCGCGCAAGTTCTCCGCGAGCAGCGGTTCCGCGCCCCGGAGCGGAACGATGAGGGTGACCGGCCCCTCGACTACGCTCGGGGTAAACACCGTCGAACGGCGGCCGAAGTGCGCCGATGCTGCAATCGCGGCGGCGATATAGCCGAGCGACGCGATGGCGGCGAACTCCACGGTCAGCGCGGCCGCGCGACGAACGATTCCTCCAAAACCCACGCCGCTCGCCTTCCCCATCGCGCTAGGCGGGCCCGCTCGGCGTGTGGGCGAAGGCATACCGGTCGATGGAGACTACGAGCACGGAGCGGTTTCGCAACCGCGATCATCTGGCGATCAACGCGTTATGGGTCGGCGTACACTTTCAAGACGCCGCGTTGATGACGATTCTCGTTCCGGCACTCTTGCTCGTGCTCGCGCCCGCCAACCACACCAACGTGCTCGCGGCGCTGTCGACGATTGCCGCCGTCGCGACCGCGATCGTGCCGCCCCTCGCCGGCGCGCTCTCCGACCGTTCGCGCCGCCGGGGCGGCGACCGGCGCATCCAGACCGCACTGATCCTCACCGTCGATACGATCGCGCTGCTGGCGATGGCCCAGGTATCGACCGTCATCGGCCTCACCGGTTGGGTCGTCATCGCGACCGTCGCGCTGATGAGCGGGTCGACGGTCTACCAGGTGCTGCTGCCCGAAATCGTACCGCGCCGCTTCTGGGGGACGGCCGCGGGATTTCGCGGCGCGATGACGCTCGTCGGTACGATCATCGGCCTGGCGTTGGCCGCGCTGCTCCCGGCGCGCGAAGCGCTGCTCGTCGACGCGGCCGGGGTCGCGTTGAGCGCCGCAACGCTGCTGTTCGTTCCCGCATCGCCGCCGTACGTTGAGGAGATCCGCTCCGGCGCGCAGGTTCGCGATCGCTGGGATTTGATGGTGACCCTGGTCGGTCGCGCGTGGATCGTGCTCGGCATGACGCTGCTCAACACCTACGTCCTGTACTTCTTTCACGACGTGCTCGGCATCCGCAACGCGTCGTTCAATACCGGACTCGTCGCCGCTGCCGCGATGATCGGCGCGGTCGCCTCGAGCGTTGCCGCAGGCGTGCTCTCCGACAAGCTCGACCGCCGGCTCGTCGTGTGTCTCTCCGGCCTGCCGATGACGCTCGCGGCGCTCGGCTTCGCGCTGTGGCCCGATCCGCGCATCATCTTCATCTTTGCGGCGATGTTCGGCCTCGGCTACGGCGGTGTGTTCTCGGTCGGCTGGGCGCTCGCGCTCGATGCCGTGCCCGAACTCGGCGACGTCGCCCGGGATCTCGGCGTCTGGGGAACGCTCTCGAATTCGCCGATGGTCATCGCGCCCGCACTGGGCGCGGTACTCATCGCCCACGGCTCGACGCCGGCCGACGGATATCGCTGGCTGTTCGCCACCGCCGCGGGCTGTTTTCTGCTCGGATCGCTGACGGTGCTCGCGGTGCGTAATCCCAACGGCAAGGCGGCGTGAAGCGGAGTCTGTTCGTCCAGGTCACCTCGTCGTTCGCACGCAGCGCGTATCTGCCGTGGAAAATACGTATTCGCCAATGGGGCCAGCTGCCCGCGCGGCGCGGTCCGACCATGTTGATCACGAACCATCAGCACGTCGACGAGGGCGAGATCATCTACGCCCGCTCGATCTTGCAACATCCGCTCGTGACCTACATCGCGTGCAACTCCCGCCGCACGTTCGAAACCGGCTTCCTCGCCGCGCGGCTGCCGTGGACGGCGCCGCTGACGATGCATTTGAACCCGACGCCGCTCTGGCACGCGCTCGGCATCTTGCCGATCGAGAACGATCTGCATTCACGGTCGCTGATCAGCTTGGCCGAAGAAGTGCGCGCCGCGCACGGCGACCTGCCGCTCGAAGCGATCTTGCCGGAGGACGTGATCGCCAAGCTCGAGCTGAGCGGACAACGTCTGGCCGATCTCTGGAAACCGAGGTATTTCCTGCGCGCGCAAGCGTCGGTGAAGTTGGGCAGTCTCAAACAGCCGTACCGCCGTGAAGCGCTCGAAAACTTCCGCCGCACGATGAACGCCGACATCGCCGACATCGTC
>DASYOE010000234.1:0-16865 GCA_036008105.1 Candidatus Lustribacter sp.
ACCAGCGCAACCTCGACATCGTGTTCCTGGATGCCGAAAAGACCGAGTACGAGTCGTATCTGGAACTGTGCGTACCGATGCTCAAACGCTCGGGGCTGGTCGTGGTCGACAACCTGCTCTGGCACGGCACGGCTGCGGACGAACCCAAACCCAAAGATTCGGCCAACCTGAAGGCGATTCGCGCCTTTAGCAAGACCTTTATCAATCACCCACAACTTGACGCGACGATCGTTCCGATCGGAGATGGATTGGGAATCGGTGCCCGTATCGATTGAGGCCTTCAAGGCCGCTAACCGCCGGTTCGCAACCGGCGTCACGATTGTCACGACGCGCAACGGCGATGCCATTCACGGTTTCACCGTCAACGCGTTCGCCAGCGTCACGGCCGAACCGCCGACGGTGCTGATCTGCGTGAACCGCACCGCGCGCGCGCACCCGATCATCACCGACTCGGGCGGGTTCTGCGTGAACATCCTGGCGCTCGAGCAGCAGGCCCTAGCCGAGAAGTTCCAGGGCGGCGAGCCGCACGAGCGCTTCAAAGACGTCGTGCACCGGTCGGGTCCGAGCGGTTCGCCGATCCTGGACGGCGTGCTGGCCTATTTCGACTGCAGAGTCGATGAAGAACTGAATTCGGGCACGCATACGATCTTCATCGGCAACGTGCTCGAAGCCGGCGAACGCGCCGGCGCGCCGCTCGGCTACTTCGATCGCGCCTATCGGGATTTCAAGATCGAGTTGTGATCGTCGAGACGTTCCCGGTCGGAATGCTCGCCTGTAACTGCACCGTGCTCGGCGACGCCGCCAGCGGTGAAGCGATCGTGATCGACGGCGGCGACGACGTCGATGCGATCGCGCAGCGCTTGGACGCGCACGGTCTGCGACCGCGCTACCTGCTTCACACGCACGCCCACTTCGACCACATCGGCGCGCTCGGACCGTTGCGCGAGCGCTGCGGCGGCGCGGGGCTCTTGCACCACGCGGACCGGCCGCTCTACGCAAACCTCGCGCAGCAACTGCGCATGGTCGGCCTCCCCGGTTCGCTCGAACCGGTGCCGCTCGACGGCGACCTGAACGACGGTGACGAGTTCGTCGCGGGAGCGCTGCGGTTGCGCGCGATCCACACGCCGGGGCACACCCCGGGCAGCACGTCGTTCGCGTTCGAGGATGACGGCAATACGACGCTGTTCACCGGCGACACGCTCTTTCGCGGCGGGGTGGGGCGCTGGGATCTCGGCGGAACGTCGCTCGAGGACATCGTGACCTCGATCCGCAGCCGGTTATTCGTGTATCCCGACGCGGCGCGCGTCGTGTGCGGTCACGGGCCGTCGACGACGATCGGCACCGAACGCGCCACGAACCCATTTCTCGTTTAGATTAGGTCCAGATGCGCCGGCTGGAGCGCGCGCCGGTGCCGGACAGAAAGCGCGCGCCGCCATCCGCCGGCCCATCGGCATCGAGGCCCATCGCGTCCAAAAACGCGCGCCGCACGGCTTCCGGCTGGCCGAGTTGTAAGTTGTAACCGCTGCGCGGATCGATCGACGCATCGCCCAGCATCTCCGCGGTCGTCACGCCATCGATCCAGAGATCGCGCTCGATGATCGGCAACGTAATGCAGACGTTACGCGCCGGATCGCGCACGATGCCCTTGGGATCCTCGCCGCGTTCGATGCGTTCCATGTCCTCGAGAAAGCGCCGCCGCATCGCGATGATCCCGCGATCGCTCGAACCGAGATGCTCTTGTGTGCGGTCCGCGATCGTGCCCTGACCGACCCAGGCGATGAAGTCCTGGTTCATCACGTGGCTCGAGATCCAGCGACCGGTACGCGGATCGCGAATCGGCCCTTCCCACGATGGAATCGTCGTCTGCACGTACGGCTCGCGTTCTTTCGGCACGCGGCTGAAGTGCCACGTCACGCTCAGCGTGTTCTCGTCGTCGATCGGCACGCGGTATTCCGTGTGCCGCAGCGGCCCGAGGCCGTTCGGCCACAGGCAGATCCGGCCGGTCTGCCAGCGCTCGTGCGACTCATCCATGCCTTCCATCAGGCGTTTGTAGACGAAGCCGTACTCGAATTCGTCGAACGCCACGCGCA
Organism: Candidatus Lustribacter sp.; assembly: GCA_036008105.1. Classification (GTDB taxonomy): domain Bacteria; phylum Vulcanimicrobiota; class Vulcanimicrobiia; order Vulcanimicrobiales; family Vulcanimicrobiaceae; genus Lustribacter. The sequence continues at coordinate 2,091 of DASYOE010000234.1, forward strand.
GATGTTTCTTGCCGTACGGCTCGCCCGTGCCGTTGAGGCGCACCGTCCAGTTGCGGTGCATCCACTCGAAATGCACCGGATCGATCGAGTTTTCTTGGCACTGCAGCCAGTTGCACGGGATCGTCGCGAACACGATCTGCACGAAACCGTTCTGCCACGTGAACGGCTCGAAGTTGGGGAGCAGCGGCAGCGGCTGCGGGCCGAGATAGGCCCACACGAGCCCGCCCTTCGTTTCGACCGGATACGCTTTGATGCGCACCTTATCGCGAAAGTGCGCGTCGGGGTTCGCAACGTCTTCAAAGGGTTGCTCGATGCAGCGGCCACTCTCGTCGAAATGCCAGCCGTGGTAGTTGCACCGGATCCCGCACGGCTCGACGAAGCCGTACGAGAGATCGGCGCGCCGGTGCGGACAGTGCCGGTCGACCAGACCGTAGGTGCCTGCCATATCGCGATAGAGGACGAGATCCTCGCCCATCAGCCGCACGGCCTTGACCGGATTGCGATCGAACTCGTCTTCGGCTGCGATCGGCATCCAATAGCGCCGCAACAACTCGCCCATCGGCGTGCCGGCGCCGACTTGGGTCAGGCGGCGATTTTGCTCTTCGGTTAACACCTAGCGATATTTCCCCAGGAAGGCTCAGCTTCTTTGCAAGAAAGCTCCGGGATGAAACGTTCCGCCATGATTGCCATTTCCACCGCAGCGCTCGGCGCCTCGACCGTGCCGGCCTTCGCTCAGAACGCGAGCACCGTTCGCATGGGCATCGTGGGCGTCGAGGAAGCGGCGCTGCCGTACTACGCCCAGGAGAAAGGGATCTTCAAAGCGGCCGGCCTGGACGTAGTGTTGACCGTTCTGCCCAATGGCGGCTCGGTTACACAGGGCATCCTCGGCGGCGCGCTCGATGTCGGTGTCACGAACAGCGGTTCGATGTCGGCGGCCTATATTCAGGGCCTGCCGCTGCAGATGCTGGCTTGCGGTGCCGTCTACGCGCCGCGTTCGCCGATCTCGCATCTCGCCGTCGGTAAAGACAGCGGGCTGACGACGGCCAAGGATCTCAACGGTAAGACCTTCGCGGTTTCAACGCTCCACGACATGATCCAGGGAACGGTGCTGGCGTGGATCGATCAGAACGGCGGCGACTGGAAGACGATCAAGTTCATCGAGATGCCGCCGCCGCAGATGGCCGGCGCGATCGTGGCCAAGCGCATCGACGGCGGCGCGATCGTCGAGCCGTTCTTCACCGCATCGAAGAACGACCTGAGCAATCTCGGCTACAACTACTCTGCGGTCAACGGTAATAAACCGTTCCAGACGCTCGGCATCGCCGCATCCAAGGATTGGCTGGCGAAGAACGCGGCGACCGGCAAGAAGCTCGCGGCCGCCATCCACGACGCCGCCAAGTGGGCCAACAACCCGAAGAACTTCGCCGAAGCGGCGACGCTGCTCGCGACGTTCACGAAAGTCGATCCGGCAATCATCGCGGGATATCCGCGGCTCGCGTTTGCCGAATCGAACAGCGCCGGCCTGATCCAACCGGTCGTCGACATGCTCGCCAAGTACACGTTCCTCGCGCACGGTTTCTCAGCGGCCGACTTGTTCGGACCCGGCCTGGTGTAACGCGGCGTACACGTCTTCGGCGCGCAGCGGCATCGCGTGCAAGCGCACGCCGACGGCGTCGTACACGGCGTTGGCGATTGCCGGCGGAACGCCGGCGTTGCTGAGCTCGCCGACCATCTTGGCCCCCATCGGTCCGTTGCCCGGAACCGTCGGAACCCACACCGTGCGCAGCGGCGGCACGTCGCGGATCGTCGGAATCTTGTAGTCGCCGAGGGTCTGCGCGAGCGGCTTGCCGCTCTCGTCGAGCGGCCGGTCTTCCATCATCGCGACGCCGAACCCGCAGGCGAACCCGCCGTCGATTTGGCCGCGATGCGCCACCGGGTTGATGACCGGACCGACGTCGGCGACCAACACGGCGTCCGTCACCGCAATCGTGCCGGTTTCGGCGTCGACCGCAACGCCGATCGCATACGCTGCGAAGGTATAATCGGGAACGCGGTGCGAACCGGCGGGATCGCTCTCGAACATCACCGTGACGTCGACCGGAGCATCGCCGGTGCGCTCCTCCAAGCCGCGGCGAAACGCTTCGGCCGCCGCTTGTACCGCGCGGCCCGCGATGTAGGTGATGCGGCTCGCGCCCGCGCCCGGATCGTAGGGCAGTTCGGCGGTGTTCGCTTGGCGCACCACGATGCGCTCGCGCGGAACGTCGAGCGCGGCGGCGGCCAGGCGCTGCACGAGGGTGAACGCTCCCGCACCTTGATCGGCCACGCCGATGATGACGGCGATCGTGGCGTCGGGTTCGAGCCGCATGCGCACCGACGTCTTGCCGCCGCCGGTGTTCGTACAGATCAAGGAGACGCCGCGCCCGCGCCCGTCAACCGGTACCGGCAGCGCGGCGATTTCGTCCCGCAGCGCGGTCAGCACCGCGCGGCCCATCGGCCGCACGACCGCGTCGCCATTGAGGGTGGTATCGCCGTCGGTGATGACGTTGCGCAAGCGTAGTTCCAGCGGGTCGATGCCCAGCTCGGCCGCGATCGCATCGACGTGCTGCTCCCAGGCGAAAAACGTTTGCGTCTCGCCCGGACCGCGCACGTGCGCCGCCGGCAGCGTGTTGGTGTAGACCGCGCACATCTCGAGCCGCACGTCGGGGCACCGGTACGGTATATTGCCGTAACCGGCACCCGGCAGCAAGTGCGGCACCGGCTTCCCGGCGGCGTACGCGCCGCCGTCGTACACGACGCTCGAGCGATGCGCCAGGAACGTGCCGTCCGCGTCGACCGCGGTGCGCAGGGTCAGTATCGCGTGATGCCGCGTGGGCCCCGCGCGAAGTTCTTCGGCGTACGTTTGCACGTAGCGCACCGGACGTCCCGACGCCTTGGCCAGGAAGTAGCAGATGAACTCATCGAGGGTGACGCCCTTTCCGCCGAAGTCGCCGCCGATCGACGTGCACTCGACCGCGATCCGCTCCGGCGGCAGCCCTAAGGTGCGCGCCATCTGCGTGCGCAGTTCGAACGGCGACTTGTTCGGCGAATGTACGTGCACGATTCCGGCAGCATCGATCCACACGAGGGTCGCACGTGGCTCGATGTAGCCCGCATGCGTACGCGGCGTCTCGAAACGGTGCTCGAACACGCGGTGCGCGCGCGCGAAGACCGGCTCGAGGTCCGCCGCACCCTTCACGCGCAGCAGCGCGCTTTGGATGTTCGCGTGCGCCCGCTCGGCACGCGCGCGCCCGGCGTACACCGGAAACGCGTAGCTCGCGAAGTCCGGATGCAGCACCGGCGCATCGGGCTGCAACGCCGCCGCGGCGTCGAGCACCGCCGGCAGCACGTCGTAGTCCACGTCGATGGCGCGCGCCGCAGCTTCGGCCGCTTCGCGCGTCTCGGCCGCGACCGCGGCAACCCGGTCGCCGATGAAGCGCACGGTGTCGACGGCCAGCACCGGCCAGTCCAAGAGTTGGCGGCCCATTCGATGCAACCCGATGTCGGCGCCGGTAAGCACGGCCCGCACGCCCGGCATGCTGCGCGCGGCCGCGACGTCGATCGCGCGGATGCGAGCGTGCGGATGCGGGCTTGCGGCGTAGGCCGCCCACAGCGTATCGGGCCGCCGCATGTCGGCGGCGTATTTCGTGCGCCCCGAAACTTTTTCGCGGCCCTCGACGCGGCGCTCGTCATCCGCCACCGACAAGTGATTGCCGGCCGGCTGTGTAATGGTCGTGCTCATGCCGCTCGAACTGGATGAGTACCGTGCAGCGCGCTGATGTCGTCGATGCGGTGATCGCCGAGCGCGACGACGCGACGATGGTCGTTTCGCCGGGCGCGTCGTCGGGTCTGGTCTTTGCCAAGGACCCGCATCCCGCGACGATCCACAACATGGAGCTCGGCTACGCGACCGCGGTCGCGTACGGAATCGCGCTCGGCCGCCCCGACCGGCGCACCATCGCGCTCGAAGGCGACGGCTCGATGTTCGCCGGCATCCAGGTGCTCGGCACGCTGGCGCGTTTCCCGGTCGCGAACTTGACCGTCGTCGTCGTGGCTAACGGCATCTGGGGAACCGGTGACGGCAACGTCGCGACGACGCCCGGAAGCGGCCAGCAACTGGCGGAGATCGCGCGCGCGTGCGGTCACCGCGCCGACCACGTGCTGGTCACCGCCGATGCGCCGGAGTTGCGAACGATGCTCGCGCGCGCGAAACGCGAACCCGGGCCGTGGATCGTATGCGCGGTCACCGAACGTTCGAGCACCGACAAGTCGGGCGCCCGACCGCGCGTGCAGTTCGACTGCGTCGAAGCGGTCGACTTGACCCGCCGTTACTTGCGCCAACACCGCTAACGGCCGCCGATCAGGGCCGCAACCTTATCGAGCATCGCCTTGCGCTCGGTGGTGTAGAACTCTTGTCCGTGACCCTCGTCGAAGTAGCGAACGCCGGGCTTGGGTACGCTGTACGCAGGTAAGGTGCTCTTGTCCACGTCGGTGCGATTGCTGATGTAGTGAACGTCGTCCTGATACGCCTGTTGGCCGGGCCGGCTCGCCCACCAGTTGATGAACACCTGTGCGGCCGCGGGGTCGGGAGCACCGACGGCCTCGATGATCACGCCGTTTGGATGCGTCAGGTACCCCGGCATCGGCGCCGGCAAGGCAACTTTGATGTTGATCGCCTGGCGTTGGTACAGCGTGATTTCGAGCGTGGTAACCGCGATGCCGATAGGGTACTCGCCGTGCGCGATATCGGCCATCTCTTGGTCGCTGTTTTGCACGAACGTGACGTGCTGGTCGCGGATCAGTTTCGTCACGTAGTCCATACCGAGCACCTTAGCCATCGCGCCGATTGCGCCCGCACCGGGTCCGGGCGAGTTGGGGTCGTAGCAAACGATCTTGCCCTTAAACTTCGGCTTGAGCAGATCGTTCCAGGTGGCAACGTCCACTGCTTTGACCATATCCCCGTTGTAGGTCAGGAAGCCGAAGATCGACGTCGTTCCTTCGAAGAAATATTCGCCGGCGTCATCCCACCATTGCCACTTGCCGCCGATCCAGTTGCGGCCTTCCTGCACCGATGGGAGCACGAGTTGCGGCTTGATCGGCGTCAACAAATTCTCGGGCAAGAGCGTGGTCAGCTCGCTCCCGCCACCGAAGAGCACGTCGATCGACTCGTGATGCGCGCGGGCCGACGTGTCGAACTTCGCGGTAATCGTACCGCCGGTGCCGGTGACGACGTTGACCGTGATGCCGGTATCTTTTTCGAATTGCGCGACCACTTCCGGCAACGGTTGCGGGCTCCCGACCGTAACGCTCCCCTCCTGCTTCGCCCGGCTCAGGATCGCTTGCCAATTCGCACCGGAGCCCGCATCCCACGCGCTGCCGGCAGCGGAACCGGACGACGCAGACGCGAGCGTTAAAGCAACGCCGGCCGCGGCGAGGGCGTTAGAAAATCGTGGCATGCAGGGCCTCATGATAGCATGTCCTAAGCAGTTGTGTATGAGTGCATCTGCAGCGGCGATACACGCGGGACTCGTTGCGGCCGGCATCGATTTTTGCATTTATCTGCCGGATAGCGGAACCGGCGCGCTCACCGAATTGTGCGAGGCCGATCCGAATATCACGACGATCGTCTGCGCGCGCGAAGACGAGGGCATCGCGATGGCCGCGGGGCTGTTCGTCGCCGGCCGCCGCGCCGTCGTGATCATGGAATGCTCCGGCCTCGGCTACGCCGGACTGATCCTCGCGCGTTGCAAGCTGCAGCGCACGCCGGTGTTCGTACTGGCCAGCCATGGCGGAACCATCGGCGAGCAGTTCGACTACCATGCCGGGCCGATCATGGCCGCGCGCGGCATCGTCGACGGACTGCACCTCGACAACATCGTGCTGCAGCCGGGCGAGCTGCATGACGAAACGATCCGGCTCGCGTTCCAAACGGTCGAAAACCACCGCACCAGCATGGTCGTGTTCATGCCGCCGTACCTGGACACACACCGTGCAGCGCGGTGACGTCGTCGATGCGGTGATCGCCGAGCGGGACGACGCAACGGTGGTGGTTTCGGTCGGCGCCTCCTCGGGTCTCGTCTCCGCGAAGGATCCGCATCCGGCGACGATTTACAACATGGTGCTCGGCTACGCCACGGCGTTTGCATACGGCATCGCCCTGGCCCGGCCCGACCGCCGCACGATCGTGATCGACGGCGACGGCTCGATGTTCGCGGGGATCCAAGCGCTCGGCACGCTGGCGCGGTTTCCGGTGGACAACCTGACGGTCGTCGTGGTGGCCAACGGCATCTGGGGAACCGGCGACGGCAACATCGCGACGACGCCCGGCAGCGCCGAGCAGTTGGCCGCCATCGCGCGCGCGTGCGGTCACCCCGGCGATCGCGTGTTCGTCACCGCTAAGGCGGCCGAATTGCGGGCGCTGCTGGCACGCGCGAAGCGCGAACCCGGGCCGTGGATCGCGTGCGCGGTCACCGAACGTTCGAGCACCGACCGCTCCGGCGCCCGCCCCCGCGTGCAGTTGGACTCGCTCGAAGCGGCCGACCTAACGCGGCGTTACTTACGGAGCGGCACGCCGCCCGGACCGCTGACCGCGTCGAACGCCTGACGCTGGGGATCGAATCTCACGATGATCACCGATTGGTCGGACAGCCCGTGCTGGTCGCCGCTGCGGAAGTCGTAGTTACCGTCGACGCCCCAGGAGTCGTGCACCGACAAGATATACTGGCGTAGCTGGTCTGCGGTCGCGTCGGTCCCGAGTTTGCGCAGACCGGCGAGCACGATGTTGGAGGGATCCCAGACCGACGGTGCCGAGCCGGCTTGCGGAGTCTTCCCGTCGGCGCCGAACGCGGCGACGAAATCGGCCGTTGCCTTGCGCAGCTGCGGGCTCTGCACCGACACCGGCATCTGATACGCCGGGCCCGGCATCACCAGCTCCTTGGGCAGGAACTGCTGGTAGCCGATGAGCTGCGGTACCTGACTGTTGGCGTTCGACGTTTCGATCGGCAAACTCAAGCCCACGTCGTTGAAGCTGCGCAGCACGGTTCCAAACGGCGTTCCCGACACCCACACGATCACGGCTTGCGCGCCGGAGTTCTTGATCCGCACCGCTTGCGCGTTCACGTTGACGTCGGTGGGGTTGAAATGTTCCCACTGCACGACCTGGACGTCTTTGTTTTCGGGCAGCGTCAGCGAATCTTTGGTCGCGGTGTCGTCGACGAGCCCCGAGCCGTCGGTGCTGGTGATGATGCCGATTTTGTTCCAGCCGCGCATCCGCAGATAGCGGATCATGCCGTTGACGAACGGGTTGAGCGCGATTTGCGCGGCGAAGACGAAGCCGCCCTTGGGCGGGTAGATCGAGGGCACGAGACAGTACAGCACCGGACCGTCTTTGAAGAGCGGCATCATCGCCCCGCATAGCGAGCCGCCGTCCGAACCGATGACGACCGCCGGATGCGTGGCGATGATTTGATTGCTCAGCTGCACTGCGAGCGCCGGCGACGACTGATCGTCGTGGATCACGAAGTGAATCGGCGTTCCGTGAATGCCGCCGGTCCGATTGGCGTAGTCCTCGAATACCTTGAAGTTGTCGGCCTGCTGGTTGCCGACGAACGCGTAGCTCCCGGTTAGCGAAATGATAACGTCGATGTTGTACGGCGTCGCCGCCGGCACGGCCGAGGCCATCCCGAATGCCAACGTCAGGCCGAGCGCGGCCGCAACCAGAGCCGAACGAACTTTCTTCATAGAGGGGCGTCCTTCGCTTATTTCGGGATGATTTCTTGGGCCGGGAACGCTTTCGGAATCAGGCTGAAGCGCGCTGCGATGTCGATCACAGGTTGAATTTCCTCCGCGCGGACGACCGTTCCGTTCACCATTCGTGACACGAGTGCGGCCCGCTGTGGTTCGAGCCCGGTGAAGGAGACCAGCAGATCCACCGTATCCGCCGGGTGCGTGTTCGTATACGCCGAGGCCTGCGCGACGACGCGCTGGAAGCGCGCGATCGCGTCGGGATGGCTCGCGATATACGCGCCGTTGGAGTACCACACCGATTCGAGGAAGCGGGTTGAGATCGAGCTGTAGGCGAGTCCCAGCACTCGCGCTTTGCCCGCGTTCACCGCGTCGCTGAGGAACGGCTTGAGCAGTACGACGGCCGATACCCGGCCCGCCTCGAGCTCCGGCAGCAGCGAGGGGTAGGGAACTTCGATGAACTTGGTGCTGCGCCAGTCACCGCCGTGTCCGTCGAGCCAGGCCTCGGTCGCGACCGAACTAAGATCGTTCAGGCCGGTGACGCCGACGACTTTGCCGATGAGATCGTGCGCCGAATGGATCGGTGAATCGGCCGCGACGACCAGGGCGGCATCGGGGGTCTTGGGATCGTAGATCGCCGCCGGAGCGACGATGATCAGCGGCACGTTGTGCGCGTGCGCCGTGATGACCGACATGATGTTGCCCTTGCCGATATCGACCGAGCCGCCCATGACCGCCGCGGCGGCCGCGGAGCCGCTGTTGGCACGGTCGATCGTTACGTCGAGGCCCGCTTGCCGGAACAGTCCGGCCCGCTGCGCGTAGAGCACCGGCATTACATCGTCGACGGGCGACGCCAACACGCGCACCGGTGTGAGCGTCACGGTCGTCTGTGCGTTAGCGCCGGTAATGGCGGCAGCGAGCAAGGCCGCCGCGGCCATCGCGGCGCGCCGAAATCCGAGGAACGTCATGTAAACTCCACGATGCCGGTGCCGGTAAGCCACTCGCGCACCGCTTCGTACGCCATTATGCGAGCCGGGCGATCGTTCGTGACGCCGGCCAGCAGGATCCAATTGCGAATTTCGGTCGCGCCGTTGCCGGCATCGGCGTACACGCGTTCGTCGCTCCATTCGCTGATGAACGCCGCGCTTTTCCCGGCGCAGATCGCGGCCATGAAGTCGCGGTCGAACGCGTCGTTGACCGGACCCGTCTCGTCGATCGTCACCGGACCGCGCGCCGCCCCCGTCATCCGCGTCCCGGCCGGCCGCCGGCGGAACTGTTGTTGTTCCGGCGTTCCGACCCAGTGCGAGAGGCCGCCGGTCCCGATCACGACGACGCGACCGTCCGGTCCGGCTTCGATCGCGCGACGCAGTTTCACGCCGACCTCGTGCGTACGCCGCAGCGTCGGCAGCGGCGGGAAGTTACAATTCACCGCGATCGGCACGATCGGCGGCCGATCGTCGCCGAACGCCAGCATCAGCGGCGTGACGAACGAGTGGTCGACCTTCGCCTGCTCTGAGAAACTCAGATCCACGCCTTCGGCGATCATGCCGCCGAGGATCGCTTGCGCGAACGGTTGATGGATCGGCAGCGTGCACGGCGGCAAGCCGGCATCGCCGATACCCTCAGCCGTTTCGCTGACGCCGATCGTGAACTGCGGCACCTGCGCGAGCGGATAGATGCGGCCATGATCGGTCGCGACGACCACCACCGCATCGGGTTTGGCGTCGCGGATCGTGCGGCCCATCTCGGCGAACGCCGCGTACACGGCGTCGCGCTGCGCGGGCGGCGCTACGTCGCCGCGCGTGATCAGCAGGCCCGCGTGGGAACAGGCAAACGCCCCGACAATCTTCATCTTATCCCTCGCTCACTTCGTCGTCTTGAAGAATCCGAGCACGAGCTCGCTGAATTCGGCCGCGTGCTCGACTTGCGCCCAGTGGCCGCAGTTGTTGAAGATGTGCATCTGGGCGTTGGGGATCAAGCGCGTCATCACGAGCCCGACGTCGAGCGCACCGGCCCGATCGTCCATCCCCCACACCACTAAGGTCGGCGACTTGCACGCCCCGAGCTCGGCGCTGAGATCCTGTTTCTTCGGCGCCGGCAACGAGTGCACGGCGACGGTTTCGGGATCGATGCTCGCTTCGTACCGCTCGCGGACGACCTCGTCGGTGATCCGGCTCGCATCGAAGACCAGCGTGGTGAGCACCTTGCGCATCTTTTCGAGCGACGGACCGCCGTCCTTATAATAGCCGCCGATCAGCTTGACGCCTTCGACCGGCTGCGGGCTGAAGAGACTGTAGCTCACCGGCGCGCTGCCGATCATCACGAGGTGCCCGACGCGATCCGGATAGTCGATCGCGGTCTTGAGCGCCATCTGCCCGCCGAACGAGTTCCCGACGAAGTGCGCGCGCTCGAGGCCGATCGCGTCCATGAAGTCGCGCATGATTCGCGCGAGGTTGGTCAGTTTGGGGTAGGCGATCGGAATCTTCGCCGACTTGCCGTACTGCGGCATGTCGACCAGCAACACGCGGTGTTCGCGCGCGAAGGCCTCGACGTTGTGCTGAAAGTTGCTCCAGCTGCTGGCGCCGGGCCCGGCGCCGTTGAGGCACACGATCGCGGGGCCCGTGCCGACCTCGTTGTAATGGATCTTCACGTCGCCCGCCATCGCGTATTTGCTGGTCGAGGCTTCCGAGATGACGGTCATGACTGGAGCAGTTCCTTTCGATTCGCGAGGCCGGCGTCGCTGCGCGGGCGCCCGCAAGTGTCGATCGCGATCGCGATCAGTGCCAGCGTGAGCTTCACCATGGCTTGCGCGCTCACCACGCCCATCGAAAACGTTCCGGCGAACGGCGCGTCCGGACCTAGGGCCGGCATGCCGATGCGCGCGGTCGGGATACCGTGCGCGCGCAGGATGTTCGCGTCGGTCGCACCGCTGGTGCCCGTGCGCAGCACGTGCGGACGCCCATACGTCGCCTCCCACGCCGTCACGCTCGAACGCACGATCCAGTTCTCGGGCGGCGTGCTCGTCCCCGGGACCGCGGCGATCATCTCGCAGTCGACCGCGATGCCGTCGGCGCGAATCGCATCGAGCGCCTCATCGAGCTGCCGCGCCGCGTCGGCCGGTGTCGTGCGCGGGCTGATGCGCAAATCGACAAACACCTCGCAGCGATCGGGCAGGAACGCCGGCTTGTCCGGCCAGCCGCCGGCGATCGCGCTGACCGTGCCGTTGGGCGCGACGAGGCCCGAGGTGTTGCGTGCCGTGTAGGTTGGAAACCAGGCCTGCAGCCGTGTCACGAGCGTGGCCGCGTCGGCGACCGCGTTGCGCGCCGTCGCGCGCGGCGGGATGCCGGCGTAGTTGAAGCTGCCGTGCACGGTGAGTTTGAACCAGCAGAGCCCGACCTCTTCGTACGCGACCGCGCCGCCGGGTTTGGCGATGACGGCGAAGTCCGGCTCGACGCCATGCTCGAGCATGTAGGCGCACCCGATGCCGTGACTGCTCTGGACCGGCATCCCGCCGCCGCCCAAACCGACGATCACGTCGCCGTGCAATTCGATGCCGGCGCGGGCCAGCGCGATCGCGGCGACCGCGACGCATACCGCGTGTCCCTTGGGGTTCTCGGCACCGAGCCCAATGATGAAGTCGCCGTCGATGGCCGGAACCGGGCGCAAGTCGGGACGACCGTCGAGTTCGAGCCACGGCCCGTCGTTCGCGGCGTTGCCGGCGATGTGCATGTCGATCGGCGCATAGAGCAACAGCGCCGGACCGCTACCGTCCCCGCGCAGGCGCGCGACCGCGTTCCCCCGGTTGACGTCGAATTGCTGATAGGCGGCGTCGAGACCACCGGCCGCCAACAGGCCGACGAAATACGTCGCCAGCTGCGATTCCTCGCCGACGAAACTCGGAATGCCTACCGCATCGGCCGCATAGCGCCGCAGTTCGTCCTCGTTCACGTGCGCGCTCGCGCGCGCGAACGCCTCAGGCATCACGTCTCTTGCAGCGCGCTTTCGCACAGCTGACGCCAGGCGATCAGCGAATGATCGGGCCCGAACAGCTGCTCGGGCGGCGTGCGCATCAGTTCGACCATCGATGCATCCTGGTCGTTGAACTGCACGTGAAACACCCAGCGCAACAAGAGCCAGTAGCGCAACCGGAACAGCAGCCCGCCGATGCCCGGCGCCTGCTTCACCACGAACTGCACGTAGCGGTGGTGACCGTCGTCGGTCGGCAGGTACCACTCGAAATGGATCCAGCTGCCGTAGTGCACGCGCAAGACGCCCGGTAGCGCGATCGAGACGCGCACGACCGTGCGCGCGAGCTTCCAAAAGTGTTTCTTGGGCCACGTTCCCAACCCGGGATACTCGGCAAACGCCGTCGCCTGCGTCGTTTTGCGCGTGATCCAGTGCCAATCGTCAGGCCCGATCTCGGTGCGCACGAACGCCGGCGGATGGCTGAAGAACATCATCAGCGAGTCGCGGTGCAGATACTTGCCGTGGCTTTCGTCAAAGCCGTTCTCGGCCGCGTAGCGCCAATCGCCCGGACGCGTGGTGATGCGCGCCTCGATGGTGCTGCCGGCGGCGAGCATCTCGGTGGGGATATGCGTTTCGACCGGCGGCGGCGTTCCGATGCCGTAAAAAAACCAGATGATGCCGGCACGCTCCGCGACGGGGTACGTCGGCACGCGCGCCTTGCCGACGATCGCCGACTCGGGCCCGTCGGTCAGCGCGGCGACCAGCGAACCGCTCTTTAAGTCGAACGTCCAGCCGTGATAGCGGCAGCTGAAGGTGCCGCAGAATTCTTGCCGTCCGAGCGAGATCGGCACGCCGCGATGCGGACACCGGTCGCCCAGCGCATACACCGTTCCGTCCTCGCGGAAGAACATCACTTGCTCGCCGAAGAGGCGCAGCGATTGCGGCTTGCGTTCGCGCAGCGCGCTGCTCTTCATCACCGGGTACCAATAGTTCGCGATGCCGCGCACCGCGCGGTCGTAGAGCGGAAAGCGCGTGGCGCCGGGACGGGCACCGCTAATCTGTCGCTCGAACTCCACGACTCTGCCGCCGCGTCAGCGCAGCGAGATCGTCAGTTTGCCGCCTTCGGTGCCGATGATGCGCGGGCCGGCGGTTTCATTTTCGTCCTGCGAGGTCTTCCCGTTACCGTTTTGCGTCGCGAGTGAGGCGACGGCGGCCGTCGCGCGCGCCTGCTCGAGCATCGCCTCGGTGATCGCACCGGCGGCACGCTTGGCGCGGTAGTCCTCGATCGCCGCCTGCAGCGCGAGCCGCGAGCGCTCGGGGTAGTCTTTCTTCTTCTCGGGGTAGCCGCCCAGCGCGGCTTCGATGTCGGCATCGGTGATCGCCAGCGCTTCGTCGATCGTCTTGCCGCGCGCGAGCTCGACCAGCAGCGAGCAGGTCGCCGTGCCGAAACCGCAGCCGGTGGTGAAGTACGAGACGTCCTCGATCACGTCACCCGGGCCGACCTTCAGATAATACGTGTACATGTCGCCGCACGAGTCGCTGAAATACTCGCCGGTCGCCATCGGATCGTCCATCGTCCGGAAACCGGTGCGATGTTCGACTAAGTGCTGGAACTTCTGAAAATCCACGGTATCCTAACTTTTGGGCTCTGACGCGACTTCGAACCGGCATTCCGCACCGCCGGTTGCGAGCGACTCGGTTTGCACGACCGCCGGCGAGACGACCTCGTCGAGCATCGAGTGAATCACCGTGCAACATTCGGGGTGTTCCGACACCACGTTGGCGTAGGGGCAGTTGTGCTCGCGGAGCACCAGCGTGCCGTCGTGCTCCTCGACGTCGACCGCGACCCCGGAGCCCCGGATGTTATCGGCGATCGCCTCGAGGCGTTCGAGCGTCGATTTGCCGTCGAGCTCGGGAGCCATCTTGTCCACCGCCCGCTTCGCGATCCCGGCAAACACCTGGGCCACCCCGGCGTCGCCGGCGGTGTGCCGGACCTCGCGCAGCACCGCGCCGAGCATCCGGTCGTAAGCCTGGGGAAAGTACCGGTCGGCCTGGGGGGTGAGCGAGTATTCGTGCGTCGGCTTGGTCTTGCCGCGCCGCACGCTCTTGCCGGCGACGAGGCCGTCGCGCTCGAGGATGACCAGCTGCTGGCGAATCGCGTTGGGCGAGAGCGCGAACTCGGCCGCCAGGTCGAAGGCGGACGCCGCGCCGCGGCTCCGCAGCGCGCCGACGATCTTCCCCCGGGTGGAGTCGAAGAACCGGTCGTGCATCCTCATTACGGTACCATAGGACGCGAAGATAGTCCAGAGTTTCCTTGACTTTCTTCGGCGCAAATCGTACTATCGAGGGCGTGAGTAAACGCGGTCTCGTCATTTCCGGCCTGCGCGCCGGCGTCGACGGCAAAGAGAATATCCTCAAGGGAATCGACCTGACGGTCGAGCCCGGCAAAGTCCACGCGCTGATGGGGCCCAACGGCAGCGGCAAGTCCACGCTGGCCTTCGCGATGAGCGGCCACCCGATGTACACGGTCGAGAGCGGCACGGTGACCCTGGACGGCACGAGCCTGCTCGAGCTCTCGCCCGACAAGCGCGCGCGCGCCGGCCTGTTCCTCTCCTTTCAATATCCGGCCGCGATCCCGGGCGTTTCGGTCGCGAACTTCATCCGGACGGCACGCATGGCGATCAAGCCCGACGACCTGCCGCCGGCCAAATTTCGCGCTATGATCTACGAGAAGCTCGACGTCCTCGACATGGACCCGGCCTTTCTCTCGCGCTACGTCAACGACGGCTTCTCGGGCGGCGAAAAGAAGCGCCTCGAGATGTTGCAATTGGCGATCCTCGCGCCGAAGTACGCCGTGCTCGACGAGACCGATTCCGGCCTCGACGTCGACGCGCTGCAGTCGGTCGGCAAGTCGATCGAAGCGATGCGCGCCACCGACGACGGCAAGGACACCGGCTTCCTGATCATCACGCACTACCCGCGCATCCTGCGCCACGTGCCGGCCGACGTCGTTCACATCATGATGGACGG
>DASYOE010000235.1:0-2476 GCA_036008105.1 Candidatus Lustribacter sp.
CGGAAAGAGTACGCGATCGGCGAGACGGCGAGCGCGCTGGTCGCTTCGCCGTATGCGAGGGCCGACGTTTACCTGGCCGTCGTTCGCAACGACGTGATCTACCGCACCACGCTGCGCGGCGTCACCGGCGCGGTACACGTCAACTTCAAAGTCACGCCGCAGATGTTGCCCAACGCCGCGCTGCAAGCCGTCGTCGTCCGTCGCGCCGGCTCCGCGAAAACCCTTGCGCTCACCGGCATGACCGGTTTCAACGTCGACCTGAGCGAGCGCTATTTGAACCTCGGCATTCGGCCGCGCAACGCGACGGTAACGCCCGGAAGCGCCCAACACGTTGATTTCGCCGTGACCAATCGCAGCGGCGCGCCGGCGCAAAGCGAGGTCGTCGCGATGGTGGTCAACGACGCGATCTTGCAGCTCTCCGGTTACCGCTTGCCGGACTTGGTGCAGACCGTTTTTGCGTTGCAGCCGATCGCAACGACCTTCGCCGACAATCGCGAAAACGTCTTGCTGACGACGCAGAAGCCGCCGCTCGAGAAAGGCTTCGGATACGGCGGCGGCTATCTCGCCGGCGCCGCAAGCACTCGGGTGCGCGCGAACTTTCGGCCCTTGGCCTATTACGGCGTCCTAAAAACCGACGCTGCCGGTAAGGCGGGTGCCGATTTCAGCATGCCCGACGACCTAACGACGTGGCGCGTAATGGCGGTTGCACTCGCCCACGATGCGGCGCGTTTTGCGACTGGCGACGCGACGTTCGTTTCGAATCAGCCGCTGATCGCCAATCCGCTCCTGCCGCAGTTCGCGCGTCCCGGCGACGTTTTTGATCTTGGCGTCTCCGTCGCCAATCAAACCGGCGCCGGCGGCGCCCTCGATTTCGTCCTGGAGTTGAGCGGCGCGCTGGCCTTTGCGCGAGACGATCCGCACCGGCAGAACGTCGCCGAACAGACGGCAACCGGAATGCAGGCGTTTCGCTTTCCGGTTAGTGTGGGGACGCCCGTGCCTACGACGGTCAAAGTTCAAGCGAGTCTCGGCACGCACCGGGATGCGTTTACCGTGCCGTTTGCGGCGAGTGACCGCGCCGTCACCGATTCGGTCATCGAGAGCGGCGCCACCAACGCCAAGGCGTCGGCACCAATCGCGCTCAACGCGGGCGGGACGCTGCAGATCACGCTTGCGAACTCGATCGTTCCGCAGTTCGTCACGCCGTCGGAGCGGGTGATGACCGAGGATGGCTTACCGCTTGCCGACGAGTCGGCGTCGCGTCTGGTTATCGCAAGCGCACTGCGGCAGCTTCGCGTTCCGTACGGATTGCAGCTTGCGTTCGATCCGAACGCCGCGATTGGAGCTAACCTTCAATCGCTGCTCTCGTTTCAGCGGGGCGACGGCGGCTTCGGCGCGTTTGCCAACGCCGACGAAAGCGATCCGTTTGCGACGACGGCTGCACTCGAGGCGCTATCCTTCGCGCGCGCGCACGGCGTAAGCGTTGACTCGTCCGCGGCCGCGAGAGCGACCGCCTTCGTGACCCGCGCACTCGCTAACCCGGGTATTTTCAAGTGGTGTGCGAGCGATGCGCTCTGCAAGGCACAGCTGCGCTTCGAAGCGCTTTGGGCGCTCGCCGCCGGCGGCGCCGCGCCACGCACCGACTTTCTCGCCGACATCGTCGGGCAGTCATCGAAGTTCGATAGCGCGACGCAGATTCGTCTCGCGCGGTATCTCTTGCGCGCGCCAGGCTGGCAAGGAGAGGGCGCTGCGATGGCGACACGCCTGCAGCAAACGCTCTACGTGACGGGTCGCTACGCGGTTGCCAACGTTTCGTCGCGCTGGAGTTGGCTTGGCTCGACGGTCGACGGGCAGTCGCAGATGCTGCAGCTCCTGCTCGAACGCCACGCGCCGGCCGAGCAGCTCGACGGGGCCGTTCGCGCGCTCGTGGCGCAGCAGTGCCGCTGCGGTTGGCCGACGACCGACGATACCGCTTCGGCCGTCACCGCGCTGTCGGCCTACGCCGCGACGGAACGCCTTGCCGCTGGAACCGCGACGGCAACCGTCGGCAACGCGACGATCGGGACGGCGCGCTTCGGCTCGACCGCGTCTTCGCAAACATTCAGCGTGCCGGCCGCCTCGCTGCACGGTAACGCCATCGTCATCGTTTCCAACGGCGGACGCGCTCACTACCTCGTGCTGTACACCTACCCCGTGCCGCCGAATGCGCCGGGTGAGCTTGCGGCGTTTCGCGTGGTTCGGATGCTCAGCGATCCGAGCCTCGCCGGTTCGTCAAGCGCCGCATCGCCGCTCGCGACGATGGACCTGGAAACGCTGCCGGCGGTGCAAGTTGCGGCGGGACGCGTCTTCGACGTCGCCGTGCGCGCGATCGTCGATCATCCCGTCGACCGGCTCGTCATCGACGATCCGTTGCCCGCTGGTTTCGAAGCGGTCGACACCACGTTCCGAACGGCGCTGCAGGCAATCGTGCCGCAGAGCA
>DASYOE010000236.1:0-27947 GCA_036008105.1 Candidatus Lustribacter sp.
TCGCCTGACCTGGGACTTTGCCGAACTGATCCGCTACATCACGATGTTCGCCACCTTGGGCCCCGGCGACATGATCTTCACCGGAACGCCGGTCGGCGCGGGTGGCCATCAGAAGCCGCCGAAGTGGCTCGTTCCCGGTGACGTCGTCGAGGTGTCGGTGCCGCAAATCGGCACCTTGCGCAACGGCGTTATCGACGAAGCCTGACCTTCTTCTCACCCTTCTCTCTGGAGCACGTACACCGTGAGCGACGCCCTCGACCATGCCCTCGACGACCTCGTTATCGCCAACCGCATCCTGCACAACGAAGGGATCGTCGATGCGTACGGCCACATCAGCGTCCGCAATCCCGATAACCCGAAGCACTACTTCCTCTCGCGTTCGCTCGCGCCCAACCTCGTCAAACGCGAAGACTTCATGGAGTTCGACCTCGAATCGAACGTGATGAACGGCGACAAACGCTCGCCGTATCTGGAACGCTTCATCCACGGCGCGATCATGGAAGCGCGCCCTGAGGTTCTCTCGGTCGTGCACGCCCACGCCGAACCGACGCTGCCGTTCGGCATCGTGAAGAACAACCCGACGCCGCTGCGCCCGGTCGTTCACTCCGGCAGCTTCTTGGGCGAAGAGATTCCGATTTGGGACATCCACGATCACTTCGGCGATACGAACTTGCTGGTCGGCACCGTGGCTCAAGGCCGCAGCCTGGCCAAACATCTCGGTGGCGGCAACCTCGCGCTGATGACGGCGCACGGGTTTGCAGCCGCCGGACGCTCGATCATCGAGGCCGTTCGCGTCTCGGTCTACGTCGCGAAGAACGCGCGGGTCATGTTGAACGCGCGCTTACTCGGCACCGAACTGCGCTACCTCACCGAAGGTGAAATCGCGGCCCGCAACTCCGGCTACAGCCCGTACTCGAGCGAAACATGGCGCGCGTGGGAATACTGGGCGACCGCCGCCGGCTGCGGCGACATGCTCTGGAAGCCGGAGTAGCAGCCGCTCCCGATGCGCGTTTGCAGCTACCTCGCTGACGGGAAGCCGTCATTCGGCGTCGTTACGGGTGACGGCGTCGTGACGATGAACGGCCGCCTGCGCCGCGGGTACCCGTCCCTGCGCGAAGCGCTCGCGGCCGGGACGCTGCCCGAGATGCGAGAGATCGCAAACGCGGTGCGCCCGGATCGGGATTTCGCCGGCTTGAAGATGCTGCCGGTGATCCCCGTACCGGGGAAGACGCTGTGCGTCGGCATCAACTACGCCTCGCACGCCGCCGAGCAAGGCACCGGTGCGGCGAAGCCCAACATCTTCACCAAGTTCACCGACGTGCTCATCGGTCACGGCGATGCGATGGTGCGCCCGAAGGCGTCGATCGAATTCGACTACGAAGGCGAACTCGTCGTCATTATGGGACGCGGCGGCCGCGCGATTCCGGCCGCGCACGCGCTCGACTACGTCGCGGGCTATGCCTGCGGCTGCGACACCTCGGTGCGCGACTTCATCAAAGCCTCGCTCGTTACGGGCAAGAACTTCCCCACGACGGCCCCGGTCGGTCCCTGGATGGTGACCGCCGATGAAATTCCCGATCCCTCGAAGCTCACGCTCGTGACGCGGCTCAACGGTCAGGAGGTGCAGCGCTCGGGAACCGACATGCTGATCTACTCGGTGCCCGCGCTCATCGAGTACGTGTCGGCATTTACGCCGCTTGCTCCGGGCGACATCATCTTTACCGGCACGCCGGACGGCATCGGGGCGAAGCGCACGCCGCCATTGTGGATGAAAGCCGGCGATACGATCGAGGTCGAGATCTCGAGCATCGGCACGCTGCGTGCCGGCGTCGTCGACGAGGTGTAACATGAGCGCTCTCACTCGCGGCGATTTCGCGCGCACGGTGGCCGGTGCCGGCGCCGCAGCGGCCCTTCCGAGCATCGCCGGCGCGCAAACACCGGCCCCCGTCAAAGGCGCGATCACGTCGATCTATTACGACGCGGTTCCGATACTGTGGGCGCAAAAGACGGGGATGTTTGCCAAGGCCGGCATCGACATCGATCTGGGCCGGCTGCCTACCGGCGCGGCGGTCACCACGGCCGTTGCGACCGGCAATCTCAACATCGGCAAGTCAACGTTCTTTGCCGTCGTAGCTGCCTTTCAGCGCGGTCTTCCGCTGGTGGTGCTCGCTCCGGCGGTCATCTACGACAGCCGCTTCCCCAATGGTGCGCTCGTGGTTCCGAAGGATTCACCGATTCGTACCGTCGCCGATCTGAACGGCAAGGTCATTTCCGTCAACAACTTGAGCGAACCGACGCGCCCCGCGACCGAGTTGTGGCTGCAAAAGAACGGCATGGCGAAAGACGTGGTCAAGTTCGTCGAGATCCCGATGTCGGCGATGTCGGCCGCGCTCGATTCGAACCGCGCCGACATCGCGTTCCTCACCGTCCCGGTTATCGACGAAGTCCTGGCCACCGGCCGGTATCGCACCCTCGAACCGGTGCTGAACTACATCGCGCCGCGCTGGTGGTTCTCCGCCATCATCGCCTCACGCGATTGGGCGGTGGCCAACCGCGATGCGGCCAAGCGCGTTGCGAGCGTCGTCGAAGCGTCGGCCGCGTATACGAACGCCCATCACCGCGAACTCTCCGCCCAGATCGCCGACCTCATCGGCGCGACGCCGGCCTCGGTTGCGAACATGACCTGGCCGCAAGGCGGTACCGCCATCGTACCGGCGGAGATGCAGCCGGTGATCGATCTCTCCGTCAAAGCGGGCTTCATTCCCAAAGGCTTTGACGCTCGCGATATGCTGCTCGACTCGATCAAGGCCTGAATTGCGTCTCGGAACGACGACCGGGAACAAACTCAAGCTCGGCCTCTTCGGGTCGAACTGTTCCGGCGGACGCGCGCTGACGCGCGTTCCGGAACGCTGGAGCGCGAGCTGGGACGAGAACGTGGCGATGGCCCAAATGGCCGACGACTGCGGCATCGACTTTCTCTTGCCGATCGGCCGCTGGAAAGGCTACGGCGGCGAAACGGACTGGCAAGGAACGAGCTTCGAGACGATCACCTGGGCCACCGGGCTGCTCGCGCTCACGAAGCAGATCACCGTCTTCGGCACCGTGCACGTGCCGTTGTTTCATCCCATCAGCGCGGCGAAACAGATGGTGACGGCCGACCACGTCGGTCACGGGCGCTTCGGCCTCAACATCGTTGCCGGTTGGAACGAGGAAGAGTTCGACATGTTCGGTGTCGATCAGAAGCAGCGTCCCGAACGCTACGAAGAGGCGCAAGAATGGATCGACGCGGTGTCGCGGATCTGGAGCGAGGACGACTTCACGTTTGAGGGCCGGAGCTTTCACCTGCGCGACGTGCGCGTGAAGCCGAAGCCGTACGGCGGAACGCGGCCGGTGATCATGAATGCGGGCGCGTCGGGCGACGGTCAAGCCTTCGCGATTCGCAACTGCGACGCGTACTTCACCGGCGTGCGCATGTCGTCGTTTGATGAGACGACCGGCGTCATGGTGCCGGCGGTCGAGCAAGCGCGCGCGCACGTCGACGAAGTGCGCGCCAAAGCGAAGGCGATCGGCCGCGAGATCGGGGTGTTTACGCGGGCCGACGTCACGTGTCTGCCGACCCAAAAAGCAGCCGCCGAGTACTACCACTATTGGGTCGAAGAGATGGCCGATTGGGACGCCGTCGATCATCAGATGCTCATCAGCGGACGCTCCCCGATCAAGCCGGGGATGCCCGGCTACGTCGAAGCCCGCAAGCAACACATCCACGGGTTTCCGCTCGTCGGCGACCCCGACCGGGTGGCATCGATGCTCGCGACCTTGGCCGAGGCCGGCTTCGACGGCGTCGGCCTGTCGTTCGTCAACTACCTCAACGAGCTGCCGCTCATTCGCGACGAAGTGCTACCGCGTCTGGAGCGCCGCGGATTGCGCGTGGGCGCGCGGGTTTAGTTCAGCAGCATACAGTTTCGCGAGGCGATCACCGCGGTGACGCGCGAGCCGACCGCCGGGGCATCGGCCGCCGGCAGCTTCGTGATCAGCGCCGCATCGGCAACCCGAACGACGACCTCCGTCGCGTCGCCCAAGAACGCGACGCCTTCCACCGTGCCGGTCGCACCGTCCTCGCCGGCACCGCCGGCCGGCCGCAGCACGAACGCTTCGGGCGGTACCGCAAGCGTCGCGCGGTCGCCGGCGCTGCGCGCGATCTCGCTGACGCACTCGACGTTGCCGTAGGGGGTGGAGACGGTGACGTGCCGCGGCGAAGGCTCGACGCCGGCGGCGAGCACCTGCGCCGGAACGAGATTCGCACGCCCGACGAAGCGCGCGACGAACTCCGTGTGCGGCCGGTCGTAGAGTTCGTGCGGGGTGGAGATCTGAACGAACTCGCCGTCGTTCATCACCGCCACGACATCGGCCAAGCTCAGCGCTTCGGCTTGCCCGTGCGTCACCAAGATCGTCGTCACGCCCAGCCGCTTCGTCAGGGCGCGCAGTTCGAAGCGCATCTCTTCGCGTAGCCGCGCGTCGAGATTGCTCAACGGCTCGTCCAGCAACAGCACCTTCGGCTGCGCGATCAGCGCCCGCGCCAACGCCAGCCGCTGTTGTTGGCCGCCGCTGAGCGCCGGGGCGGGACGGTCGGCGAGTTCGTCGAGGTGGACTAAGCGCAGCACATCGGCGGTCCGTTCCCGAATCTCGGCCGCTTTCAATTCCGGGCAGCGATAGCGCAGCGGGAACGCGGCGTTTTCGGCGACGCTCATATGCGGCCAAATCGCGTACGATTGGAAGACCATGCCGATGTCGCGCAAGCGTGCCGGCACGCTGACGTGCTCGGATGCGGAAAAGACCGTCTCGTCCCCGATGCGGATCGTGCCGCGTTCGGGTTCCGCGAGACCGGCGATGCAACGCAAGAGCGTGGTCTTGCCGCAGCCGCTCGGGCCGAGCAGCGCCAAGAACTGCCCGGCGGCAACCTCGACGCTGACACCGCGCAAGGCGGTGTGCGCATCTCGGCCCTCGCGATAGACGTGCTCAACGTCCGCAATGGAGATCATACGGCGCTCCCGAGCGCCGCCGTACCGGTCGTGCGCGTCCGGTTCAGCAGGTAGCTGTAAGCGATCAGCAGCGGTGAAAGACACGCGAGATAGCAGACGGTGGCGGCGGCCCCGCGCGTCAGTCCGCCGTTGAGCCACGTAATCCATACGAACGACGGTACCGTCATGTTGCCCGGCGTCGTCAGCAGCACCGACAGCGTCAATTCGCGCCCGGACAGAATGACCAGATACACCCACGCCAAGAGCAGCGTCCGCGACATGAGCGGCAATACGATCACGCGCACGATCGCCCACGTGGTCGCGCCGCCGACGGCGGCCGATTCCTCCAGCTCGCGATGCAATTGCAGCAGGCCCGAGTTGGTCATGCGCGTGCCGTAACTCACCCAGGTGATGCTGTAGGCGAGCACGATGATCCAGATCGTCCCGTAGACGGGCAGCACGTGACTCAGCCCGTAGAGCGCGAGCACGATGACGCCGACCGCCATGATCACGCTCGGAATCGCGTGCGGCAAGAACGCAATACCGTCCAGCAGCGCCCGGCCGCGCAGCTGGGTGCGAAAGCCGATCCACGAAAAGGCAAAGCTGAACGCCAGCACGACCGGCGGCACGACCAGCATCAGCAACGCGCTGTTGCCGAGGCTGCTCCAGAACGCGTCGCCGAAAATCGCGTGGTAGTTCGCGCCGCCCGCGAGATGCAGCGCGGCCGCCGACGGTGCTTGCACGAAGGGCAGAAACGACTCCCACAGCACGACGAGCAGCGGCGCGATGATGCCGAGCAGCAAGTACGCGGCGATGAACGCGTAGGCGGGGACGGTCCAACGCCCAAGCGCGAGCAGCGTCGTCGCGTAGCCCTTGCCGGAAACGACCGCGAAACGTTTGGCATCGAGCGAGAGGTAGCGCGTCCACACGGTCAGCAGCAGCGCCACCGATAGCACGCTCACGCTCAGCGCGCCGGCCCGGCCGTAGTCGGGCAGGCCGGCTTGCGGATTCGTCGTGAGATAAACGTACGTGCTGAACGTGAAGATGCGGTTGCCCCACCCGATGATCGCCGGGACATCGAAGGTGCCGAAGGCGATGATGAATACGTAGATCGCCGCCTGCGCGAGCGCGGGGCGAATCAACGGCAGGACGATGCGGCGGATAGCGCCGGCACCGGGTGCGCCGGCGATCGACGCGGCTTCTTCCATGCGGTAGTCGAGGGATCGCAGCGCCGCGCTGATCATCAAGAACGCGACCGGTGCGAGTTGGAAGCCCATGATGATGCCCATGCCGGTGACCGTCGCGACGTTCAACACCGGATGCGCCGGACCAAAGATCGCCGCCGAGAGCTGGTTGATCAGCCCGATCTGCGGGTGCAGCAAGAACAGCCAGCCCATCGCTGCGGCAAATCCCGGTACGAGCATCGAGATGAGCATGACGCTCACGACGAACGCCTTGCCGCGCATGCGCGTGCGCTCGACGAGCCACGCAATCGGCAGCGCGAAAAAGAACCCGACCGCCGTTGCGATCGCCGCCAGCTCGACCGAGTTGAGCATGATCTTCCCCACGGCCGGCGTGAACACGCTCGCGTAGTTACCGGGGGCCGAGAGGCTCTGCACGACGAGAATCACGAGCAGGCTGAGGATCAATGCGACGCCGAGCCCGGCGAGCGCACCAGCGGCGATGACGAACGACCGGTCGCCGCGGCGTTGACGGACTATGAGACCGTTACGCCGTAGTCGCGGGCGGCGGCCTCCTTCGTCACGTACCCGCGCAGCACGTCGCGTTCGACGAGTTCGCGGGCCCGCTCCGACGGCGGACCGTACCCGCCGCCGCCACCCGTTTCGAGTTGGACGATATCGCCTTCGTCCAACCGATAGTCTTCGATCTTGTACAAGATCTCCGGTTCGCCACGCCCCTGCTTCCACACCGAGATCTTGCCCGGCACGCCGTCCTTGCCGCCGTGCACGCCCCACGGCGGCGTGAGATGGCGATCGACGTTGCTGAATAACAGACACGATGAGAGGATGCGGTAGCGACGTACGAAGCCGAGGCCGCCGCGAAACTTGCCGGGCCCGCCCGAGTCGGCACGCAGCCGCAACTCCAGCACGCGGAACGGCGCCCGCGACTCCTGCACTTCGATCGGCACGATGCGCGTGTCGCCGTGCGACATCGTGCGGAACGGCCCGCCGCCGTCGTGCGAGGGCGTCGCACCCCAGCCGCCGTGGCCGCTGTCGCTGGCTTTGAAGGGCGTGCCGAGATTGCGGCCGCGATAGAAATTCAACGACGAATGGCTGCCGAAGTGGCCGCCCGTGATGCGCTGCGGCAGCGCCGGCGCCAGCGCCTTCAGAATGAGGTCGATCGTCGTCGGGATCGGCGCGTTGTACTGGGCCATCGCCGCATCGTCCGACGCGCTGATGATCTTGCCGTCGGGCAAGATAATCTTCAACGGTTTGAACGTGCCCTCGTTGGCCGACTCGTCGACGTCGATCAGATACTTGAACGCAAGCCGCGCGATCGACTCACCGCCGCCGTGCCGGCCGGAGTTGAGTCCGTGGTGAACTTGATCCGCCATCTCGCTGAAGTCGACGGTCATCTCGTCGCCTTTGATGATAACCGTGACCTTCAGCGGGATCGGCGTGTCGCCGATGCCGTCGCTGTCGAGGCAGCCTTCGGCCGAATACGTCCCGTCGGGAATGAGGCGGACGCGTGCCCGCGACAACTTCTCCGAGCGTTCGACGATGAGTTGCGTCGCCTTGAGAAAGGTCTCGATACCGTACTTCTGCGCCAGCGCGATCGTCAAGTCGCGGCCCATCAGGCAGCCGCTGAGCTGCGCCGAGATGTCGCCCAGCAACTCCTCGGGAAAACGCGAGTTGCCGGCGATGATGCGGTACACTTCGTCGATCGGTTCGCCGCGCGAGACGAGCTTGACCGTGTGCAGTTGCAGGCCTTCCATGTAAATGTCGGTGCTGCGGTACGTCCCGGCGCCGACGGCCGCACCGCCGATGTCGTTCCAATGCGCGTTGATCGCGAAGAAGCCGATCACGCGGTCTTGTTTCTCCCCGACGAAAATCGGGGTGTACATCACGACGTTGTTGAGATGTTGCCCTTGCACGCTGGCGGCGTTGCACAGCACGACGTCGCCGTGATGCAGCCGCTCGATGCCGTACACCTTGAGGCCGTCGCGCACGGCGCAGCCGACGCTATCGGCAACGAAGATCGGAATGCCGCCGCGGGCCTGCGCGACGAGATATCCGTCGGCGCCGGTGAGGCCGACGGCGTAGTCTTTGTACTCGGAGATGTGGGGGCTGAAAGCGGTGCGGGTGATGTTCGCTTCGATCTGATCGGCGATCGACGCGAGCCCATGACGGATGACCTCCAGCGTTATCGGATCGATCGCCGCCGCTTTCGGCGCTGTTGCTACTGCCGCGCACATTGCCGGAGGACTTCATTCGATTTGGGGTTCTCCCTGCGCCTAGTGGTCGAAGTGTTCGTTCGGGTCGCGCACCATCGGAATCGTGGCGAGCTCGATCGGGGCCGGTTTACCGTTGAGCAGCTCGATTTGCCGGATGTACACGTTTTCGACTGCCCCTCGCGTCTGCGCATCGATCTGAAGCGGTCCGCGCGGGCTCTCAAACCGCATTCCCCGGACCGCGGCCATCGTCTTGTCCGGGTCGAGGTTGCCGTGTTGCGCCTTGGCGATCGTGTAGATCGCGTTCATCACATCGAAGGCTGCGGCGGCGTCAAAATTCGGCACCTCGTTCGGATCGCCGTACGCTTTGCGGAACGCTGCGACGAACGTGCGGTTGAGTTTCGAATCGTGCGTATAGCTGTAGTTCTGCACGCTGATCAGGCCGAGCGCGAGGGCCGTTGGAGCCGCCGCGACTTCGGAATCCGGGATGATGCTCGGTGTCGATACGACCCGAGTGTCGTGCAGCGCACCGCTCGTTGAAGCGGCCTTCAGAAACGCCAGGCCGCCTTGGTAGTTGAAAAACGCGTAGAGCACCTGGGGCTTGGCATCGTGAACGCGCTGTGCGTAGGCGGCGTAGTCTTGATTGGTCACCGGCACCTTGACCTCGCCGAGCACGTTGCCGCCGGTCGCCTCGAAGCTCTTGCGGAATTCGCGTCCGCCTTCGACGCCGGGACCGTAGTCCTGGTACAGCAAAAGCCCGCTTTTCATACCCCGTTGCACGACCCATTTTCCGAGCGGGCCGGTGATTTGCGACAGGGTGAACCCGAAGCGTACGCTGTACGGCGCTTTCTCGAGCGCGTTCGACGTGCCGACGTTGATGGCAAAGAACGGCTTCTTGGCTTGGGTCGAGATATCGGCAATCGCCGAGCCGTTCGGGGTCGACGTCGCACCGATGAGGATGTCGACGTTGTCCTGCACGACGAGTTCTTGCGCCATACGCCGGGCGACGTCCGGAGCGATGCCGGTGTCGTCGCGCTTGATGATCACGACCTTGCGGCCCGCCACCGAGTCGCCGTGCAGCGCTTGATAGGCGCCGATCGCCGCGTCGATACCCTTACCAATGTATTCGGGGGCGCCGGTGTAGGAGTACACCAGCCCCACCTTCAGCGGCGGTTGCTCTTGGGCGGAGACGCCGCCCGCGGCAGCTGCAAGAAGCAACGCCAGCGTTGCAACGCCGAGCCGGCGCAACGGAAACCAAAGCATGAGAACCCTTTCTTTAAACGGGCATCAAGGGCGGATCGATGCCGGCCATCAGCCGGCCGTACATTTCGTAGTTGCTCGTCAGGGCAACGAACGGGTGCTGCGTTGCAACCTTGATGTCGCCCCACACGCGGCTCAGCGTGTTGCCGCGACGAGCGAACGAACCGCCACCGGCGTCGGCAATGATGTCGGCGGCTTCCCACACGAGTTGATCGGCGAAGGCGGTGTCCCGGCAAATGCGCGCACGGTCGTGCAGCGGCATGTACTCGCCCCGTGCCGCCCACGCATCCATTTCGGTGCACGCCGTGGCCATCACGCACCGGGCGGCATGCACTTTGGCCGATGCCTGCGCGATCTGCACTTGCGTGACGACCGCCTCACCGGCTTTCGTATACGGGGTGAGCTTGATATCGCGCTTCGGAAGCGTTTCGATAAACTCTTCGATGATGTGCAGCCCCATGCCGAGCACGGGGAACGCGAGAATGCCGACCATCAACGGCGCGAACGCCGTGCGGTAGAGCGGTGCGTCGGGGAACGTGCGCGGCTGCTGTCCGTGGGTCGCCGGCAGGAGGCCGACGATGCGCTCGTCGGGGACGAACACGTTCTCCATCGTCACGTTCGAACTGCCGCTGCCGCGCAATCCGACCGTATCCCAGTCGTTGAGGATCTTCACGTCGCTTATCGGCACGAGCCCGATGCCGGGCCCGATGCTTTCACCGGCTGCGTTGAACATCGGCACGCCGAGCAGATCCCACTGCGCGTGGTAGACGCCCGAGTTGAAGAACCAGATGCCTTTTTCGACGACGATGCCGCCGTCGGCACGGTGGGCTTTGACACCGCGCGGGGAAAAGACGCCGGCCACGCGCGCGTTCGGGTCGGCGAACACCTCGTCTGCTACCTTCCGCGGATACAATCCGGCCGCCATCCAGTTACAGGCGTTTACGAGCGTCACCGCCCAAGCGACTCCGCCGTCACCGCGGCCGAGTTCGGCGACGGCTTCCATCCACGTCGTAATGCTGGTTTCGAGACCGCCGTACGCGCGCGGGACCGTGAGCTTGAAGAGCCCCGCCGCCTCCAACTCGGCCGACGTCGCATCGGTCGGCTTGCTCAGATGGTCGGTCTCTGCTTGCTCCCCGCGCAGTCGCTCGACCAGCGAGCGAGCGCGCTCGACGACGTCTTGTTCTACCGCGACGCTCATGGCGTGCTCCTTTCGAGCCACTGTTGCTCGGCGGCGCGCAAGGCTACGACGCTTTCTGGCCGGTCGATGCCCGGCAGATCGTCCTGGATCGTGCGTCCGCTCTTGGTGATGATGTAACTCAAGTATTTGTATGACGGCCGGAACGACCGCAGAATGTCGTCATCGATCTGCGGCACGCGGCTCGGATTGCGCGGCAGCAGCATGTCGCTGAGGTACATTGCGCGTAACCCGGCGATGAGCCAACGATCGCCGGACCGCAGCGCACGCCAGAGCAGCCGCACGTAACCGATCAGCGCTACGTCGACGCCATCGAGCTCGGTCATGCCATGGAGTGAACAGCCGGTTTCGGCCACTGCGCGATCGTCTTTAATAGTGACGATCGCCGGCGACATACTGTGAAAGCTCAGCGTCTGACCATCGGCGACCTTGCGGCTGGCCACGACGAACGCGTCGCCTCCCCCGCGAAACCACGATACGTCCACGAAGGCATCGGGGTGGTAGCAGGCCGCCATGTCGTCCCAGAGCCGGGCGTCGCGCGCCGCTCGCTCGCGCTGGATCACGTCGGCTACGGCAGCTCGATCGACGAACTCCGCAATGCCGAATTCACTTAGCATCGGGGCACCACGGGCCGGCCGAACGGTTCGCGTCGATCAGCCTAACCCGTGCCAGCGAAGCGGGAGCTGCGGCAGCGCCGTTCGCATCGAACACCATTCGTTGCGGCGTCGCCCCGGTGTACGCCGGCCACGGCGGCAATCCCGGACCGTTCGGATCGCCGGTGCGCGCGAAGTTCGCGTAGTACGACGACATGAGGTGCGCAATCTGCATGTCCATCGGAGCCCAGCTCCACTTGTGCGCCTTCAAATTGTCAAAGGCGTAAAGCGTTTCCGAGCCGTGCGTCGCTGCGTGCAACGGGTACTCGGCCGGCGGGACCTTCGCGAACAGATACGTATAGACCGATGTTTTGCCGCTCTTCGATTGAAGGTCGGCCCACTTCCAGGTGGCCCAATCGATCGTGAGATCGCCGACGGTATTCTCGGCAGAGAGGCGCGCTTCGTCGTCGGTTGCATGCGGAGAGAGTTCCAGGAACGCCGGTGCGGCCGCACCGAACGAGCGGCTCGCTTGCTCCACGAAAGCCGCAGCGGTGCGTGCGTCGTCCCACACCGGCTTGCAACCCACCGCGGCATCGCCCTTCGGATCGAGCAGCGTAAAGAGCAATCCTTCGCGTATGTTCCAACCGGTCAGCAACGAGACGTTGTTCTGCGCGCCGCGCGCGAACGTGCGTTCAGGCGCTTCACGCAACACGTACCCGTCGATCACCGGGGCGAAGCGGCCGCCGAGGAAGAGCGTACCGGCCCCGTGCTCGCCGGCATCGACGATTTGCGCTGCCGGAATCGCGCGCAGTTCCGCTGCGGTGTGCGCGTGCAACATTTCGGCGAACGCGAGGCCGCGCCGTTCTTCCCAGGCGAGCGGTTTCACCGGCAGCGTGTCGACGGTCGAGCCGAGTCCGGCGCCGCTGTCGCCGATCGCGCGTTCGAACAGACCTTTGGCCAGCGGCGACGCAGTCAGTACGGAGACGCTGACGGAGCCGGCCGATTCGCCGAACACGGTGACGTTGTTCGGATCACCGCCGAATGCGGCGATATTGCGCCGCACCCATTGCAACGCCGCGATCTGATCGAGAATGGCGTAGTTCCCTGACGTCTTATGCGGCGACTCTTGCGTCAACGCGGGATGCGCGAGGAAACCGAACGCGCCGACCCGGTAGTTGAGGCTGACGAACACGAGGCCTTTTTGCGCGAAGGCATCGCCGTCGTAATCAGCCGCGTTGGCGTACCCGTTGGAATAGCCGCCGCCGTAGATCCACACGAGCACCGGCGCGCGAGCCGCGGTTGGTGCAGTCCACACGTTGAGGAAGAGACAGTTTTCCGACATGCCGCTCTTGCCGATCGGCGTCGTGGGCGGAAACGGACTCTGCTGACAACGGTCCCCGAAGTCGCTTGCATCGCGCACGCCGTCCCAATGCGCGACCGGTTGAGGTTCGCGCCAGCGTAAGTCGCCGACCGGTGGCGCCGCGAACGGAATGCCGCGGAACGCGCGCATTCCCGCGTCGTCGACCGTGCCGGCGAGGCGACCGGCGTCGGTCACGACCGTCGGCCCGG
This sequence comes from Candidatus Lustribacter sp., assembly GCA_036008105.1. Lineage (GTDB taxonomy): Bacteria > Vulcanimicrobiota > Vulcanimicrobiia > Vulcanimicrobiales > Vulcanimicrobiaceae > Lustribacter. The sequence goes on from DASYOE010000236.1 coordinate 13,048, forward strand.
GGGTCTGGGCCGGTGCGACCGACGGCCCGAGCATGAGGACGGCGACCAGCGCCGCGGCAAGAAGTCGGAGCATCACCGCCGCAGTATAAGGCATGCCTTGCATATTATGCAACGCATGCCGAGGCTTTATTTTGGCGGCGTGTACCCGCAGAGCTCGGACAGGGCAGCGGCCGAGCGTTTAAGCTCGGTGCACGGCGTCCCGGTCCAGCTCACGTCGAGGATCCCGCGGTGCCCGAGCACCCCAAGGCCGGCGATCAGCGATCCGGTATGGTCGAAGACCGGCGCGGCCATCGCGCTCACCCCGTTGAGCAACTCCCCCTCCGTACGCGCCGCGCCGTGCCGGCGAACCTCGTCCAACCGGAGATCGAAATCGTGCTGAGCCTGCCGCAGTGCCGGGCCCTTCGCCACCCGGGAGAGCTCCTCGGTGATGCGCGGCCGGGTGGCGTCGGGGTCGAAAAAGGCTGCGAACAGCCGGCCCGTCGCGCTACCGAGCATCGGCAACGTCGACCCAATGCGCGCGTTGATCATGACCGCGAGTTGACTGTCCTCGGCTTGCAAGATGATCGGCCCGTTATCGCTCCAGATCGTCAGGACGACCGTCTCTTGCAAACGGCGACGCAGTTCACGGATGACGGGCGGCGCGAGCCGATCGACCGCGATCGCGGCGATCGCGGCTAATCCCAACCGAATCGCCAGCGGTCCGAGGCCGTAGTAGCCGGTCGCGGCCTCCTGCGAAACGAGTCCGATCCGCGCAAAACTCAAGAGGTAGCGGCGCGCTTTGCTCGCCGACATGCCGGCCACTTGCGCGACATCACGCAGCGGCAACGTGTCCCCGTTGGCGTTGATGAGCGCGCGCAAGACGCTTCCACCCAGTTCGATCGACTGGATGCCTTGCACGTCGTCCGGCGTCTGCATCCTACGGCCGTGGTCCGCAGTGGATGCGGATTTCGCGCATGGTGCCGATCTCGAAGCGGTCGCCGGGCCACACGACCGTCGTCGAGCCGTACTCTTCGACGATCGCCGGTCCGTCACCGGCGAAGCCCGGGGCGAGCGCGTAGCGGTCGAACACCGGCGTCTCCATCATTTTTCCGCCGAAGTACACCGACCGCGTTCCGCCGGCAGTTGGAGCCGTGGCGGCGCGTGGCAGATCGGCGAGCGCGGGCTGTTCGAGCCGCCCGAACGTCGTCACGTGCAAGGCTTGAAACTCGACCGGGTTGATCTCGTCGGTATGTCCGTAGTTGCGCAGGTAATGCTCTTGGAACGCGGCGTGAATCGCGGCGACATCCGTCCCGGCGGCGATCGGGACCTTGATGTTGTGGTGCTGGCCGCGATAGCGCATTTCGGCGAAGCGCTCGAACCGCACGTTGCTCGGCGCGAAGTCGGTGCGCAGCACCGTCGCGGCCTGCGCTTCCAAATCGGCGAAGATCGTTTCCATCGGGCTGAGAAAGTCGGCCCTCAGCGGGTGCACGAAGGTCGTGGAATGGTCGAGCCGCGCGTCGGCCAAGAGCATGCCGATGGCCGAAAAGTTGCCCGGCTCGGGCGGGATGACGACGGTGGGAATCGACAGCTCGCGCGCCAGCGCCGACGCGTGCAGCGGACCGCCGCCGCCGTAACTGAGCAGCACGAACTCGCGCGGATCGCGCCCGTGCTCGACCGAGATGCGGCTGATCGCGCTCGACATGATGACCGTTGCGATCGCGATAATCCCGTCGGCGGCGTGCACGAGCGCGTCCGGACCGGTGTAGCCCAGCCGTTCGGCGATCTTGGTGCGCATGGCGTGTTCGGTCGCGCCAAGGTCGAGCGCGAGTTCGCCGCCGAGGAAGTTCGCCGGATTGAGTCGCCCGAGCAACAGGTTCGCGTCGGTAATCGTCGGTTCGGTGCCGCCGCGCCCATAGCAGACGGGTCCCGGCGTCGAGCCGGCGCTCTGCGGGCCGACGTGGATCTGGTCGAGCTCGTCGAGCCACGCGATCGAACCGCCGCCGGAGCCGACTTCGGTGATCTCGATGACCGGTGACTTGATCGGAATGCCTTTGACGTAGCCGCCGACGTAGTACGGCGACGTTACGCCGAAGCGCCCGTTTTCGACCAGCGCGCACTTCGCGGTCGTGCCGCCCATGTCGAAGGCGACGACGTTGGTGAAGCCGAGCGCTTGCGCGTACGCGGCGGCGCCGATGCAGCCGCCCACCGGCCCCGATTCAACCAGCACGATCGGCTGCGTGCACGCGCGTTCGGTCGAGAGCACGCCGCCGTTGGAGCCCATCATCGACAACTTGCCGGTAAACGCACCGGCCTTGAGGTCGCTCTCCAGCTGCTGGATGTACGTTTTCACCTGCGGACCGATGTACGCGTTGGCGGCCGCGGTCGAGAGCCGTTCGTACTCGTGCCATTCACGGCACAAGTCAGTGCTGGCGGTGACGAACGTTCCGGCCGGCAAACGCCGGATGAGTTCTTCGGCCGCTTGGCGTTCGTGGGCCGGATTCAGATAGGAGTGCAGAAAGAACACGGCGACCGCATCGACGCCGATGCGCTGCAGTTCCGCCGCAACGGCGGCGAGCTCGTCGAGATCGAGCGGTACCTCGACGTTGCCCTGCGGGTCGAGCCGTTCGGTGACTTCGAAACGGCGCTCGCGCGGAATCAGCGGCTCGTCGCGCCGAAAATGATAGGCAAACGGATCGGGCCGGTTCCCGCGTGCGATTTCGAGGATATCGCCGAAGCCCTTGGTCGTGACCAAGGCCGCTTTTGCGCCGCGGCGCTGGATGAGCGCGTTGATGACCAGCGTCGTGCCATGATAGACCGTGCCGGCAGACGCCGGCGTGAGCTCGGCTTTGTTGAAGCACGTCACGATGCCGTCGACGAAGTTCTCGTACGTCGTCGGCGACTTCGTATAGGTGACTTTCTTCGTTTCGTAGTCGAAGGCGACGAGATCGGTGAACGTGCCGCCGATGTCGACGGCAACCGCGTGGGAGCGAGCTGCCGGCCCGTTACCGCGAAGCGGAAAGGAGGTCAACTTCTTTCTTTTGCCCTTCTAAGGCTTCGGGATGGGCCGCCCACCACGCCTCATCGATCGTGGTGAACTTGACGCCGGCTTTCCGGTACCCGTCGATGAACTGCGCCGTCTTCGATCCGGGCAGCATGTCGTTATCCATGCGCATCAGATCGTAGAACAGCGCCTGGCCGGGCTGGCTCAACATGTAGAGCACGAACAGCACGGCGGCGTTCGGGTGCGGCGTGTTCTTCGGAATCGCCAGGTAGTAGTAGCGAATTTGCGCCGCGTCGCTCGGGACGTAGAAGTTCACCGGCGCGCCCTTGTCCTTGAGGATGCGCGGGCCTTGGCTCGAGCAATCCTCCACGAACGCGGCGTATTCGCCGCTGGCGATACGGTCGTCGTCGCCGCAGCGCACGAGCCCCGGCTGCAGCGCGACGAGCTTGCGCACGACGTCAAGGGCTTTCGCCTGACCCCAGAAATCCGTGGCCGACAGAACGTCGAAACCGGACGCGTTAGGCGGCGTCGCGAGCTTGCCGGTCCACTGCGGGTTGATCAGTGCCTGGATCGTCGCCGGCGGGTGCGGCATCAGCGAGGTGTTGTACACGACGACCGGGATCGATGTCCCGGTCCGAATGATGCGTCCGCCGCCTTCCATAAAGGCCGGAGTGATGCGGTGATCGAGCGTCGCCCACGGCACGATGTAGAACATGTCGTGCGGCAAGAGCGGCGCGAGCGACTGCGCGGACGAGAACAAGATGTCGCTCGACGACGGCTGGCCGGCGCTGAACTCGGTGAAGAGCTGGTTGCCTTGGCGCGCCATCTCGGGACCGGCCGCAAAGCGGTAGGTCAGGTGCAGGCCCCACAGTTTGTTGAACGCATCCATGTGGCGGCGCGCGACGTCGGCGTCGCCCATCGTCGACGCGCTCCAGGTGAGATCGATCGTTCCCTCGCGCGCCGCGCCGGCGACGATCTCCTTGAGATTGTGGCCGAGCGTGGGCGTCGATTGCGCGCGCACGCTTTGCAGCGTCGGCACGACCAGCAACAGCCCCGCGAGCAACGCGGACAAGAACCGCTTGATAGTCCGGTCTCTCATTGGCCCCTCCGGGGCTTAGCTGACGAGTTGCGCTATGTTCCCGTCGGCAAGCTTCCCTTGGGCGCGATACTGTCCGATATGGCGCAGAACCTCCGCATCGGTAACCGTGTAGAGGACGGCATCGCCGGCGCCGGTGTTGACGTGTTTGCGCCACGTGAACGGCGGCACGACCATGATGTCGTTCGGCACCCAGTCGAAGCGCTCGCCGCCGATTTCGCTGTAGCCCGAGCCGTCGATCACGACGATAAACGTGCTGCTCGTCTCGCGCTTCTGCTGCAGCTCCTCGCCGTTGCGCAGCAACTGCGCGCAGTAATTCAGCGTCGGGAAGACCGCCGCGCCGGTGAGCGGGTTGACGAGCTGCATGATGATGCCCTCGTACGGATCGCCCGTCTCCGCGCGCAGCCCGTCGAGCGACGCGCGTATCTCATCACCGCGATAGTGAAAGAGCGGGTTCTCTTTCTGACCCCAGCCGCGCTGGTGCGCGACGAACGTCGGCTTCAAGCCGCCGTTGCCGTAGAGCTTCCCAGAGTACCCGCAGTCGTGCGTGACTTGCTGGCTGATCGCGCCGGGATGGGCCGGATCGCGAAAACTCTGATCGACCCACGCGACGTCGAACATCTCCATCAGCGGCCAATCGAGCATGTCGATCCACACGACCGGCTTGTCGTCGTCGTTGCCGTGATCGTGCCACGTGCCGTTGGGCGTGAGGATGATGTCGCCGCGGTACGCTTCGCAGCGCTCGCCCTCGATGTTGGTATAACCGCCTTTTTCCGAGAGGATCGTGCGGCTGGCATTCGGGCTGTGAATGTGCGCCGGGGCCACGTCGCCGGGATTGTAGATCGAGATCGCGCAGCGAATCGTGTTCGTCACCTGCAGCCGGCCGCCGAGCCCGGGGTTCGTCAACAGGATACTTTGGCGGTCGGCAAATTCGATCGGCGGAACGTCGGCTTGCGCGGCAATCTGCGAGATACGATCGAGATACGGACCGTAGTCTTGCCAGCGCCAGCGGTACGGCAGCGCCTTCAGCTGGTTGGCGGAGATGCGCCCGGTGGTCTTCTGCCCCGCGCCGCTGGTGTCGGCGAACCACGCTTTTTGCGACGGGTTGTTCATCTCCGTGCGCAGCCAGAAATTGAGATTCGCGGCTTCGAGGTTGAGCTGCTCCATCAACTCGCGCGCCTTGACGGGCACGACGCGACGGGTTTTTACTTGCGGAGTCGTCACGGTGGCCATTACATCTCTCCTATGAAGCCTTCGAGCGCGCGGTTATAGGCATCGGGTTGATCGATATTCGAAAGGTGCCCCGCGCCTTCCAGTTCGACAATTGTCGACCCGGGGATGTCGGCGTGGATCTGACGGGATCCGGCCAACATCTGGTCCTTCGTTCCCACAATGACCAGTACCGGCCGCCGAATGGATGCGAGCCCCGGCTGGTAGTTGAAGTCGGCGAGCGCACCGCAGCACCCCATGAAGCCGGCCGGCGGCGTCTTCAGAATCATCTCACGCACCTTGGGAATGAAGGGCGGCGCGTCGGGCGTTAGCGCAGCCGGAAACCACCGGGCGAGCGTCGTGTCGACGAGGGGCGCCATGCCGCCTTGGCGGGCGGTGGCGATGCGCTCTTCCCACTGCTGCCGCGAGGCGTCGGTCGACGCCGACGAACAGTCGCACGGCACAACGCCGCGGACGCGGTCGGGATGCTGCTCGACCAGTCCCAGCGCGGTCATGCCGCCCATCGAAACGCCGGCAAAAATCGCCTTGTCGATCGAGAGCGCGTCGAAGAGCCCGATTACGTCGGCGACCAGCAAGTCGAAGGTATACGGTCCAGCCGGCGCATCGGTGCCGCCGTGACCGCGCTGGTCGTAGCGCAACACGCGGAAACGTGACTTGAAGTGCGCCGCTTGCGCATCCCACATCGTCAGGTTCGTCGCGAGCGAGTTGCTGAACACGAGCCACGGCGAGCCCTCAGGTCCCTCGACCTGCACGTTGAACGAGATCCCGTTGGCTTGGATTTTCATGACGATCCTTGTAAGAAATCGAGTAAGAGCGCGAGCAGCGCTTGCGGGTTGGTCGAGGGCATGAAGTGGCCGGCGTCGATCGCTGCGAAGCGCGCGCCCGGAATTTGTCCGGCGATCGCCTCGGAACCGGCCACCGGCCGCACGACATCTTGGTTCCCGCCCACGACCATTGCCCGGCACGCCACCTTGCCGAGCGAACCGCGTTTATCGGTCGTCGCCAAGAGACGGAAGGCGAGCGCGAAGCCGACCGGGTCGTTGCCGAGATAGCGCCCACGATAGTTCTCGTACGTTTGGCGGTCGGAGAGTTCCGGCGGATACGAACGGTCGAGCATCTGCGGCAACACGCCGCGAATGCCTTCGCGTTCGGCTTGGGCGGCGATTTTTTCGAGCGCTTCCGCGCGCGATGCGTCCACACCCGGCGCCGGATTGCAGAACACGAGCGACGCGACGGCTTTCGGATCGCGTTCCATGAACAGCAGCGCCTGCATGCTCGAGGCGGCGATCGAAACGACATGAAACGGGCCGCTCAGCGACAACGCGCGCAGCAGCGCTTGCAGATCGTCGACCAGCGTGTCGAGGGTGTACTGCGCGCGCACCTTTTCCGAGAGCCCGAACCCGCGCTGATCGTAGCGGAATACACGGTAGCGCGCGGCGAGTCCCGGCACGACGCCGTCCCAACTGTCGAGCGTTCCGCCGAGCTCGTGCAACAAAATCACGACCGGCCCCGCGCTGCCGTCGATCTTGTAGTGGAAACTGATGCCGTTCGCTTCGATCCAGGGCATCAGTGCACCGCAGCCGCGAGGAGTCGTTTGTAATGCCCGACCTTCGAAACCGGCGGTAAATCGGCCGCGATGCGCTTCCACGGCGCGTCGCGATCCGGACGTTCGTACACCTCGCCGACCGCGGTTCCGGTGAAGAGCGCAAGGTGCGCCTGGTGGTGGTACATGCTCATCGCCTCGAAGTTGCCGCGGATCGGTTGCGCGAGACCATCGTGGAGTTCGGTCCATGACGCGCCGCCGTCCACGCTGCGCAAGATGCCGGCGCCGGCCGACGTCGCGTCACCGGCGGTCCAGGCGTCGGGCGACCGGCCGCTGCCCGCCATCGTGATGCACCGCTCGTCGCCGGGATCCAAGAACAACGCATCCGGATACGCGACGCGGTCGTTACGCGTGGTCAGATGCGACCACGTGCGCCCCGCATCGGTGGTGTGGTAGAGGCCCTCGCCGCTCGTCAAGTACATGTTCGCGGGATCGGACGGCGTGAATACGATGCGGTGCGCGTCATGGTACCATTTATCTTCCGGCGTCGCGTACGACGTCACCTCATTCCAGGTCGCTCCCGCATCCAACGACTTCAACAGCGCGCCTTGTTCCACGCACACGTAGACGGTGGCCGGCTCGCGCGGATGAATCGCAACGTGCTTGACGTGCGCGATGAACGGCGGCGCCGGAAAGTTCCAGGCGTCGGTGCCCGGCACCGCGCGCACGCCGGGTAGCTCGGTCCACGTTCGGCCGAGATCGATGCTGCGATACAACGCCGCCGGCTGCGTCCCCGCCCAGAGTTCGGTGCTGCCGGACCGCTCGAACGCGGCGAGCGTGAAGATATGTTCGTGTTCGGGTGCGATACCGCTCATCGAGCGCTCCCACGAACCGCCGTCATCCCGGCTCACGAACAACCCGCCGCTGTGCGCGCCCGCGAGCAGCAGGCCGGCATCGGGCAGATGCACGAGCGAACCGATGTGATGCTCGTTCAACGAGCGCGCGGCGACGGTCCACGGCGCGTCCGCGGTGCGACGTTCCAGCGTCCACACGCCGCCGATCGTCGCCACGTGCAACCGGCGGGCCGCATCGGCGCCGCCGGTCAGCGTACGCCCGCCCGGCGAGAGGCAAACGATCACGCCGGCGTCCGGGCGAAGATCGCGATCAGTTCGTCGGCCACCGGGGCATAGCGAATCTGGTGGCGCCGCAGGAGATCCTCGAACCCTTCCGCCCGGATCGCTTTCTTACGCTCGAGCGGAATGTGGATCACCTCGTTCGCGTTGGGATCGCGCTGCACGCTCTTGGGATCCGCACCATCCTCCATGCGGCGCAGTTCGCGCTGGAGCATCTTCCGGTACAGCGTGATGCCGCGGTCGCTGGAATTGAGCGATTCGCGCGTCCGGTCGGCGATCGCGCCTTGCGTCTCCCACGTCATGATGTCTTGCGCGTGGATCGAGTCGAGGATGTACTCGCCGGTCTCGTCCTTGACCGGAACGTCATAGACGTGAACGCCTTCGAAGAACCGGGCCGGAACGTCCACGTCCTTCGGCACGACGAACGCGCTGTACCAGTAGTGCTGCGTGTGCGTGTCGTCGATCGGAACCCGGAACTGGAAGCGATATTCGTGCCAGTCGTCACCGGCGTTGCCGATGGCCAGCGTATTGGGGAATAAGAGCGGGTGGCCGATCTTCCAATCGTCGTCTTCTTCCGTATGCCCCTCGAGCACGCGACGCTTGACGATGCCGTGCGCGAACTCATCGAAGCCGATTTTTAGATGATGTTTCGAGATCGAGACCTTGACGCCGTCGCTCTCCTTGAGATACTCGTAGTACTTCCCGTGCAGCCATTCGGTGTGCACCGAGTCGACCGAGTTCTCCATGATCTGCAACCAGTTGCAATTGACCACGGCTTTGCCGAGCGTGCGAATCGTGCCCGCCGCGACGAGCCCGTCGAGTTGCGGCATCAGCGGTGCGGGCAACGGTCCGAGATAGCCCCACAAAAGCCCACCAAGCTCTTCGACCGGATAGGCCGTTGTGCGCACCTTATCTTTATACGTGCTCGCATCGGGCTCGTTGGGCTGGTCGATGCACCGGCCGGTCGCATCGAACATCCAGCCGTGGTAGGGACAACGGATGCCTTGCGGCGTCGGCCACGCATAGGCGAGCGACGCGTTGCGATGCGGGCACGACTCGGCGATCAGGCCGAACGCGCCGGAGCGGTCTTTGAAGACCACCAAGTTCTCACCGAACAGCCGCACGCGTTTGGTCGGGCGGTCGCGCAGTTCAGATGCCGCCCCGAGCGGCTGCCAGTAGCGTCGCAACAGCGCGCCCATGCGTGCGTCCCCTTCGATTTCGGTCAGCAGTTTGTTTTCGGCTGCGGTCAGCATGGCACTCGCCCTCCTACTTGAACGCTGCGCCGCCCTGCCGGCTCACGCCGACGAACGCTTCTTTGACCGGATCCCAACGTTCGATGATCACGGCGTCGGCACCGATGCCGCGCTGCGGAATCGCCTTGAAGTCGAACGTGCCGTAGACGCCGGTCCAGCCGTGCAGATTGTTCACGTAGTCGCGAATCTGCGCGGGGGTCGCATCGAAGCCGTACTTGCGCAGCCCGTCGAGCAGAATCAGCGTTGCATCCCAGACCTGGTTTTCGCCGGCTTCCGGCGGCGTTGCGTTGGCCGATTTAAAGGCCTCGAGGAAGCGGTTCACCGCGCTCTTGAGCGGTCCGTTCGGAAGCTGTCCGGGCGCAAGCGACGGCAGGCCGGGAAACAGCAGTTCTTTCGGCATGAAGCCGGCGTATTGGCGCAGTTGGGCGTACGACATATTGCCGTTGGTGGACATGATCGGCACGTCGAGCCCGGCGTCGCGCACGCCGCGCAGCACGGTCGCAAACGGCGTCCCGGTGCTCCAGGCAATCAGCATGTCGGGCGCGGCCGCAACGATCTTCGTCATCTGCCCGGCCACGCTGACGTCGCCGCCGTTGAAGTGCTCGCGGTCGACCATCGTCAGCGAGCGGTTCTCCGGCAGCGCGAACACCGTATCGATCGAATGATCGGCGTCTTGCCCGGTCGCGTCCGTCGTGCTGAGCTCGGCGATCTTATGAAAGCCGCGGTCGCGCGCGTAGCGGGCGACCGCGCCGATCAGATCGATCGAGCCGGCGCCGGCCGAGTACACGAACGTCCCGGGCGCCGGTTTGATGCCGGGCGAGAAGCAGTATTCGACCGGTCCGTCTTTCAGCAGCGGACCCATCGCGCTGCATACCGCCGAGAGCGTCGAGCCCAAGACGAACGGGACGTTCTTCGCAATCACGCCGTTGAGCAGTTGCACCGCGACGGCCGGCGTCGTCTGGTCGTCCAAGATGACGAACTTGATCTGCCGCCCGCGGATGCCGCCGGCCTTGTTCACGGTCTGCTCGATCACCGTCAGAGCGTTCACATCGGCCTTGCCGAGAAACGCGGCCGCGCCGGTGATCGGCAGGATAACGTTGATCTCGTACGGGTCGGCGGCCGTCGAAAACGTTGGAACGGCGGCCAGAACGACCGCGCACAGCCCGGCGATCAGCATTCTCATGCGAGGGCCCTTCCAAGGCGCTGGCCCGCGCGCCTCTTGCCGCACCGGCTCCTCGTCGCAGACGGCGGGCATGAACATCACCGCTCTGCAATTCGGGCTCTACCGCGACGGCGACAACAACCTCGACAAGGTGCAATCGCCGGTCATCGACCAGGCCTTCCTCGTCAGCGCCCACGACGACCGCATCGCGTTCGACGTGGAGGACACGACCGCTCGGCGCGATCTCGTCGCGGACGGCGGCAAACGCACGGAATCCTACGACATCCGCGACGGTGAGATCGCGAGCGAGCCGCAGGTCGACGCACCGCACGACCCGTCGTCGCGCGCCAACCTCGCCCGCTTCGTCGACCGCACGCTCGACGCCGCGGAACAGAACGGCGCCCAGCAAACCTGGCTCGACCTCGTGGATCACGGCGGCGGCGACGGCGGCGGATTGCAAAGCGATTCGCACCACGCGATCATGTCGTCGACCGACATGGCCGGCGCGATTGCCGACGGCATTGCGATGCATGCGAAGGAACACCCGGAAGATGCCGGCCGCGGTATCGACGGCGTGGTGGCCAATCAATGTTTGATGAGCACCTTAGGCTTCGCGGATGCGTTGTCGCAAGACGGCGTGAAGTATCTTGCCGCGAGCCCGGAAACGATGCTCGCACCGGGCACGCCGACGAGCGTCGCCGAGGACATCGCCCAGCATCTCGACGATCCGCAAGCGATGGCGAAAGCCGTCGTGAAAGACACGATGCATACGCATTACGGCATGCCCGGTATGGGCACGTATACCCCGGCCGCCGCGATGGACGTGCTCGATCTCGATGCGAAGAAAGTCGGCGCGATGCGTGCGGCCGTGAAAACGCTCGATCACGCATTGACGACCGCAGCGAAGGGCAACGACGATGCGAAGGCGGCGATCCTCGAGGATGCACGTTCGGTCGACGGCATGGTTCGGTTCGACGACGGCGCGCTGCCGTGGCACGCCGACCGCCCGGCGATCGCACTCTACGACACGTTCGCGAGCGACACGCGCCTCTCCGACGACGTGCGCGCGGCGGCAGCAACGGCCTCGAAGGCCGTCGGCGATCTCGTGCTTGCCCATGGTGAGAGCAAGGACTTCGCGGCGTTCGGCGGTGCCGACTACCGCGACGCCGTCGGACCCACCGTGCACTTTGCCACCAAACCCGGCCAGCTCGACCCTTGGGCGCCGAAGGTGAGCGAAACCCACACCGCCTTTTACAAGGAAGTCGGGGCGGCGAAACTCGATCGCGCTTTGCTCGCATAGCCGGCCCGTTCTACGGGACCTTCCGCGCGATCCGCGTAAGCGGAACCCATGGCTTCGAGCGATCGCATCCTCACCACCCACGTCGGCAGCTTGCCGCGCCCGGCGGCGCTGCTGGATCAAATGAAACTGAAGCTCGCCGGGAAGCCCGTGCCGGGCTACGCGGAAATGGTTGCCGCGGCCGTCGTCGATGTGGTCGACCGGCAGATCGCGAGCGGCATCGATATCGTCAGCGACGGCGAGATGTCCAAGCCTGGCTTCTTTACCTACGTCCAAGAACGTCTCGCCGGTTTCGCGCCGACCGGCGTCAAGTACAGCTCGTTCAAGGCCGAAATGGACGCCTTCCCCGAGTACTACGCCGATTATTTTGCGCGCGCGATGAACGGCGGCGCGGTTGCCCCGATCCAGCCGATGGCCTGTGTGGGTCCGGTCTCGTATCGCGGTCACGACGCGTTGGCCGCCGACATCGCCAATCTCAAAGCGGCGACGGCGGGGAAAGCGGTGTCCGGCGTGTTCATGCCGTCCGTCTCGCCGAACGGCGTCGGAACAAACAGCTACTACGAGACGCAGGAGGAGTTTCTGTTTGCGGTCGCCGACGCGCTGCGCGTCGAGTATCTCGCGATCATCGACGCGGGGTTCACGCTGCAAGTCGACGAGCCGTTCATCTCGCACGTGTTCGTCGACGAATCCGACCCCGTCGTGCAGAACAAGACCGTCCAGCTGCAGATGGAGGCGATCAATCATGCCATCCGCGGCATTCCGCGCGAACGGATACGCCTGCATAATTGTTACGGGATAAACGAGGGACCGCGCATTTACGAAGCCACCTTGGCGCAGGTTCTGCCATTTCTGCTCACGGCCAATGCCGGCACGCTCTCGTTCGAAGGCGCGAATTGCCGCCACGAACACGAGTACCATCTCTTTGAGGGGCTCAAGCTGCCCGACGGCATGAAGATCGCTCCCGGCGTGATCACGCACGCAAGCAACATCGTCGAACACCCGGACCTGATCGCGGAGCGTCTTCTCCGCTACGTCAAGCTCGTCGGTCGCGAAAACGTGCTCGCTACATCCGACTGCGGGTTCTCGTCGCAAGCTTGTTACAAGACCGAGGTCGATCCGCGTGTGATGTGGGCCAAGTTTCAGGCGATGGCCGAGGGCGCGCGCTTAGCGAGCGAAGCGGTGGCAGTGTGATCGGAAGGCTCCGCCTCCTGGCCGTCGCCGCCCTCTTCGTCTGCGGCGCGTGGGTCACTCGCGTCGACGCGGCACCGTCCGGCGCGCCGTACGTCATCAATGTGATCGCGCCGATGACCGGTAGCGGCGCGTTTCTCGGCAAGGATTATAAGGAAGCCTTCGATGCGCTCGAAGTCGCCGTCAATCGCTCGGGCGGCATCGCCGGCCGGCCCGTGAAATTCGTGCTCGGCGACTCGCAGACGAGCGGACAGGTCGGGCTGCAGCTTGCCAACGCGTTTATCGCGCAGCACGCGCAAGTGTTCATCGACGGCGGCCCGAGCACGGTGTGTAACTCGAGCGTTCCGGTCGTCCAGGACACTGGTCCCGTGGACTACTGCCTCTCACCGGTCATCGCGCCGAAGCCCGGCAGCTTCGTCTTTGCGGCCGGCATGCCGTCGGTGTATCAGGCGAAGATCATGCTCCGCTTCCTCAAAGCCAAAGGCTTGACGAGAATCGGCGAGCTCAGCACGACCGACTCGACCGGCGCCGATCTCGAAAAGCAGGTCGACAACGCCTTGTCGTCCCCGGAGTTCAAGGGCGCCGAGATCGTCGTGCGCGATCATTTCAACCCGACCGATATCAGCGTGAGCGCGCAGATCGCGCACATCAAGGGTGCCTCGCCGCAGGTCGTGCTGATCTGGGGAACCGGCACACCGTTCGGCACGGCGATGCGCGGAGCAGCGGACGGGGGCATCGACGTACCGGTCATCTCGACGAACTCGAACATGACGTACTCGCAGATGGACACGTTTAAAGCGTATCTGCCGAAAGAGCTGTGGTTCCCGGCGCTGCTCGCGATGACGCCCGATGGGACCGGCAAAGGCCCGCTGCACGACGCGCAAAACGCGTACTACCGCTCGTTCAAGGCGGTCGGCATCCGGCCCGACGAGGGTCATATCCTCGCTTGGGATCCGGCGATGATCATCGTCAGCGCCCTGCGCAAGCTCGGGCCGGACGCCAGCGCCACGCAGATTCGCGACTTCATCTTGCATCTCCACGGCTATATCGGCGTCGACGGCGTGTACGATTTCTCAAACGTCGACCAGCGTGGCATCAGCGACACCTCCGGCGCGATGGCCCGCTGGGATGCGGCCAAGGGCACGTGGGTGCGCCTTAGCCGGCCCGGCGGCTATCTCTGAGGAGAAGCGGCCCGGGCGTCCGAAGGAGTGCCGATGCAGGTTGAAGGCCGGTCCCTAGCCGAGCGCGCCGACGAACTCGAAGCCGCGATGGCGCTGGAACTCGAGCGCGTCACCCCGGTGAAATCGGTGATCTACATGTCGGGCGAGCGCGATCCGCGCCTCGGGCCGCTGGTCAAGTCGCGCGATCCGGCGTTTCTCGGCAAGCACAAGCTGATGGGGCCCGACCCGCGGCTGCCCCGTATGCCTAAAGCGCCGACGCTGATCGATTTCTTTCGCCTTCGGTTCAACGCGACACACATGTTGCAGTCCGCGCGGCTAGCACGTCTGAACGGCTTGGAAGACAAGATCGTGCTCGCCTGTTTGCTGCACGACATCGCGGTAGCGGGCTTCATTCAGGGCGATCACGGCTACTGGGGCGCGCAGCTCATCGAGCCGTACGTCGACGAAGAGATCACGTGGGCCGTGCGCGCGCACCAGGCGTTGCGGTTCTACGCCGATCCCGACGTCGGCTACGAATATCCGGAAGCGTATATGAACAACTTCGGCGCCGACTACGTGCCCGATCCCCACATTCAGCGCGCGTATGAAAACGCGCGCAAACACAAGTGGTACATGACCGCGCGTATGATCACGGTCTGGGACATCTACTCGTTCGATCCGAACGTGCAGGTGGAGATCGACGACTTCACCGACCTGGTCGAGAAATATTTCCGCACGCCCACCGCAGGTTTAGGCTTCGACGACTCGCCGGTCGCGCACATGTGGCGCACGATGAACATGCCCACCCGGATGCTGTGAGCGCATGGCGGAGATGATCGCCGTCGCCGCTCCCGGCGG
>DASYOE010000237.1:0-10053 GCA_036008105.1 Candidatus Lustribacter sp.
CTACGACGTGCTCAAGCGCGCCGGCGCCGAGCGCGCCGACGGCTTCGTGGCCGTCACCGACGGCGACAACCGCAACGTCATGGCGGCGCTAATCGCCCAGCGCATGTTTCGCATCCCGAAGATCGTGGCGCGCATCTACGACCCGCCGCGCGGGCAGCTCTATCGCGACCTCGGCATCGAGACGTTCTCGCCGACCACGCTGGGCGCGCAGATCATCCGCGACCTGCTGCTGGATTCCCCGTACACCTCGCTGCCGGCGTTCGACTTCGGCAACCTGACGTCGTTCGTCGCCACCATCGGCGGCGCCCAGAACGGGAAACGCGTCGCCGACATCGAGGAGGACGGCAAGATCCGCATCGCCGCGATCCGTCAACTCGGCAGCGTTCGCGTCGCCGCGCCGTCGGACGTGCTGCGTGAAGGCGACGAGATCAACGCGATCGTCGCACCCGAAGCCCTGGCAGCCTTCGCCGCAACCTTCAGCAAAGCGAGACCTGCAGCGCGACTCACCGCGTAAACTTATGTTCATCTTAATTGTGGGCGGCGGTAAAGTCGGCACGTATCTCGCGCGCGGTTTGCTGCGGCAGCAGCACGAAGTCGTGGTCATCGAAAAGGATGCGCGGAAGGCGCAGATGATGACCAATCTGCTCGAGTCGGACATCGCGGTCGTCGGCGACGGCTGCGATCCGAACATCCTGCTCCAGGCCGGCGTGGCGCGCGCCGACGTCGTCGTAGCCGACACCGGCGACGACGAGGACAACCTGGTCGTCGTGCTCATCAGCAAGAAACATTCCAAAGCGCGCTGCATCGCGCGGGTGAACAACCCCAAGAACAAACTGATCTTCGAATCGCTCGACAGCGAGCAACCGGTCATCGTGATCTCGTCGACCGAA
Source organism: Candidatus Lustribacter sp. (assembly GCA_036008105.1). Taxonomy (GTDB): domain Bacteria; phylum Vulcanimicrobiota; class Vulcanimicrobiia; order Vulcanimicrobiales; family Vulcanimicrobiaceae; genus Lustribacter. The sequence goes on from DASYOE010000237.1 coordinate 891, forward strand.
ATCATCCTCGACATCATCGACGACCGCGTCAACGCCACCACGCTCGAGACGTTGGCGCGACTGGGCAAAGGCGATCTGGAACTGGTCCAGCTCTCGATCAACTCCGACTCGCCGGCCAACGGCCACCGCATCGCCGACCTCGCGCTGCCGAGCGGCAGCGTGATCGTCGCCGTCGACCGCGGCGCCGGCGAGGTCGTGATTCCCAACGGCGAAACCGTGTTTGCGGCCGGCGACGCCGTGGTCGCGATGATCAAGCATACGGCCCGCGCCGAGGTCTGCGCCGCGCTGGTGGGCAAAGCCCCGTAAACCCGAGCCGCCCTCTTGCGAAGCGGCGTTTTCGCGTGATGGAGCGGCATGATCAACGGCAACGGCTTCATCCCGAACGATGGCCTCAATGGAACCGTGGGTCCCTGGGGCGCGCCGAACCCCAACCTGCTCGGCCAATTTCCGCCCGGCAGCCCAGCCAACTTCGGGTACGGGCCGGTCAGCGGCGACGCGGTGCGGCCGGCCTGGTTCGGCGGCACGACGCTCCCCGGCGGAGCGCCCAACCCCGGGACGTTGGGCATCAGCGGGATCCTCGCGCAGTTGGCGAGTCAGGTGCAGCAGTCGATCGCCAAGCTCAGCAGCGCGCTGATGGGCCCGTCGTCCGCATCAGCGGCAACCACGAACGCGTCGAGCGGGGCGGCAACCTTCCAGAACGTTTCGCTCGCTTCGGCCGGCGATCCGCACCTGAGCGTGAGCGGCACCGAACTGAACGCCGACGGCAGCACGAGCGGCGTGAATTCGAAATTCGACAGCATGGTCTCGCACGCCGATCTCTTCTCGACGCGCGACTTCCACGATGGCTTTCACGTCTCGACAACGGTCACGCCGGCGACGAACGGCGTAACGCAAAACGCCAGCGCCACGGCCACGATGGACGGCGGGCGCGAAAGCGTCAGCCTGAGCGATACGGGCGCAATCTCCGTCACCGATCACGGCCAAGCCGTCGCGCTAACGCCGGGACAAACGGTGTCGCTCTCGGGCGGGCAACAGGTTTCAGAAGCCGCGAACGGCTCGGTGAGTATCGCGGAGTCCGCATTCGGCGCGAACCTCACCACGACGTTCGCCCTCAACAACAGCGGCGGCGTCGATGTAACGGCATCGGGTCAGAACGTGACGCTGGCCGGCGACCTCATCACCGGTGGAACGACGCCGGCCGCGCAGGCCCCCACGAACGTGCGCACACGAAACGCGTACATCTGAAACGGTGCCTAGTGGGTGTGGGTGAAATTGCCGAGCGGGACGCCGAGCGCCGCGATGCGCCGGAGCGCTTCGCGCATGCCGAGCGGTTCGGCCGGGCGGCCGACGCGCGCGAAATACACGTCGGGATCGATGTTCAGCGTGCGCGTCTGAACGAGCGCGACCGGATGCGCGCGCAGAAACGCTTCCGCCGCCTCGACCTCCGCGCGCTCGTCGGTGACGCCGGGATGCGTCAGCAGGTTGAGCGATACGCGTAATCCGGCCGCAACCGCCAGCGCAACGCTCTCGAGGACGTCGTCGAGCGTATAGCCCGTCGGCCGATAGTATGCCGCGTAGACGTCCGGCCGGAACGAATTCAAGCTCACGCGCACGGCTTGCAGACCGGCGTCGATCAGACGCCGCAACGACTTGGGCAGCGAACCGTTGGTGTTGACGTTGAGGGTGCCGTTCGGGCGTTGCGCGCGGATGCGTTCGATCGCTTCGGCGATCGCGACGGCGCGCAGCAGCGGCTCGCCCTCACAGCCCTGACCGAACGAGACGATGCCGTCGTCGACCCGTTCGAGATGATGCACTCCGATGCGCGCGAGATCGGCAACGTCGGGTTCGAAGGTGAGACGCGTCTGCGGCGCCGGAATCGCGCTGTCGGCGTCGAGTTCCGAAATGCAGCCGACGCAAGCGGCATTGCATTTCGGGGCGACGGGGATCGCCGCCTCACCGCGTTCGAGAAAGACGTTTTGCGCGGTGAAGCAGCCGTACTCACGCGCGCAGACGCTGAGCTGCGCGAGCGTCCGGTTGCGCGGATCCGCTGCGATCCGCTGCTCCACGATCGTTTCGAGTTCGCCCGCGGCAAACGTGCGCGGCTGCCAATCCTCGCCCTCGTCGGTGCGCATCGCGGCAACCGCGAGCTCGTCGTCGACGACGGCCGCGAACGTGTAGCCGAACAGCGGCAACTGGGGCGCGTCCGGCTTGCGCTCGAACGCCGGCAGCAGCGTGCGCGTGTAGCCCGCCGGCAGCAAGACGCCCAGCGCCGTACGGCGCGGAACCCTGCGCCCCGCGGCCAGCCGCGGCGAGCGGCCCGGCAGCATCGAGACGATGGCGCCGTCCGGCAACGCGATCAAGTCGTCCGGCCGCACGCTGCGCACGACGCCGCCGTCGGCCAACGGCTCCTTCGCCGCGTCGAAGTAGACGCGCCCGCGCGCGTCGCTATACGCCAAACCGACGCTCATCAGCCGAAGGTCGAGGAGAACTCGACGACCGCGTCGCCGATCAGCGTCGCGCGCTCGCCGGGCGACCATTCGACGCGCAGCGTTCCGCCCGGAACGTCGAGCGTCACCGGCGAGGCGAATCCCCGGGTGGTCATCGCCACCGCCGCGCAGGCGACCGCACCGGTGCCGCAGGCCGCCGTGGCGCCGGCGCCGCGTTCCCAATGCAGCACGCGCAAACGCTTGCCGGCGACTTGCGCGAAATGCACGTTCATGCCGCCGCGATACCGCGGGTCGCCCTCGATCCGCGGACCGAGCACGTTGATATCGATCGCGGCCAGATCGTCCACGAAGATCACGACGTGGGGGTTGCCGACATCGACCGGCGTGGCCGTGAAGCCCGCCACCTCGTGCGGCGTCCCGATGCGCGGTACACCCATCACTTCGGAAACGGTGTAGGGTTCGCGCGATAGGATACGCGTCGCGATCGGTCCCGAGAGCGTTTCGACGATCGCTTCGGCGCGACCGTCGTGCTCGTCGAGATAGCGCGCCATGCAGCGGATGCCGTTGCCGCACATCTCGGCTTCGCTGCCGTCGGCGTTGATGACGCGCATGCGCACGTCGGCCGTTGCGGAGTCGAGCGCGAGCAGCAGCCCGTCGGCGCCCGGACCGCGCGACGGATCGCAGATGCGCAAGGCAAAGGCGACCGGATCGTCGAGCGGCGTTTCGCGCCCGTCGACGATGACGAACTCGTTGCGCGTCCCGTTCATCTTCACGAACGGAACCACGGCGTTCATGACTGCGCGACGGCCTCCTCGGGAATCAACGGCGCGACCAAAGGACCCTGCGGCGAAATCGTCGAGACCGCGTGCTTGTAGATCAAATGCGATTTGTGCTCGAACTCCAGCACGATCGTGAACGGATCGAAACCGCGTACGACACCGCGCAGCTGAAAGCCGTTGACGAGATAGACGACGACCGGCACGCCTTGGCGTTTGACTTCGGCGAGGTAGACGTCTTGGATCGGCGCTTGCCGCATGTTCATCTCCGGCTGTTAGGCCCAGCCCAAGCGTTCTCTTGCCACCGCCTCACACTCGGTCGCCCGGACGCGCACGACGTCCGGTTCGGAACGGAACCACGTCGCCTGGCGTTTTGCGTAACGCCGCGTCGAGCGGATCAGTTGCGCTCGCAACTCCGGCGCGGTCGAGAAACCGGCCAGGAAGGCCAGCGCTTCGCGATAACCGACCGCGTCGGCGGCAACGGCATCGCTCCCGACGCGCTCGGCTTCCTCGAGCAAGCCGGCGGCAAGCATCCCGTCGACGCGCCGCTCGATGCGCTCCGTCAGCACGCCGGGATCGGTCTCCAGAACCAGCTTCACGAATGGAATGCCGTCCGCGCGGAGGGTGGGCAACGCCTCACGTTCCGGGGGCGTGCCGGTGAGCGCGACTTCCAGCGCGCGTGCGATACGGTACGGATCGTTGGGTGCGATCTGCGCGGCGCGCTCGGGCGCGAGCGCGGCGAGCCACGCCGCGAGCACGTCGGGCGGATGGATGCGCGCCTCGGCGGCGAGCCGCGCGCGAACGGCCGGGTCGTAGGCGGCGTCGAGAGCGACGTCGCCGGCGAGCGCGCGCAGATAGAATCCCGTTCCGCCGGCGACGATTACCCGCCGGCCGCGCGCGGCGATAGCGTCGATCGCGCGGCGGGCATCGCGAACGTACCGCGCAGCCGAGTAGCGTTCGCGCGGATCGAGAAACTCGACCAGGTGGTGCGGCACGCGCGCACGTTGCGCGGCGGTCGGCGCCGCCGTCCCGATCGGCATCCCGCGATAGATCTGGCGCGAGTCGGCGCCGACGATTTCCGCGCCGAAGCGTTCGGCCAGTGCGAGCGCAAGCTCGGTCTTCCCGCTGGCGGTCGGACCGGCGAGGATCAGCACCGCTGCCATCAGATGCGCTTGAAGAGTCGCGCGATCGCGTCGGGTTCGAGCCGCACGATCGTCGGCCGGCCGTGCGGACAGTGCATCGGGTTGGCGCACGCTTGCAGACGTTCGAGCAGCGTCACCATCTCGGAGTGACCGAGCGCATCGCCGGCCCGCGCCACCGAATGGCAGGCCAGCGACGCCCACACCGCATGCCGCGCGTCGGGCGGTCCGTCGTCGTCGAGACCGTCGAGAAACTCGGCGATGTCGAACGTGCGCGTACGCCCGGCGTGGGTGGTGTGCGCCGGCGTTGCCACGATGCGGAACGCCCGCTCCCCGAACGGTTCGACGACGAGTCCGCTCGCAACGAGTGCCGCGCGGCTCGCTTCCAGCGCGCGCTCTTGGTCCGGGCGCACTTCGAACACGTGCGGTACGAGCAGCGGTTCGCCCGGCGCCGCGTGCTCGACGTTCGCCATCAGCTCTTCGTATACGACACGTTCGTGCGCGGCGTGCTGATCGACGAGCACCACCGCGTCGCCGTCGGTCGCGAGGATAAAGGTGCGGTCGAGTTGCGCCAGCACGCGCAAGCCGTGCGACGGCCCCTGCAGGTCGACCAGCGTACCGCTCCAATCCGGTGCGGCGCCGGCGAGCGCGACTTCCGACGGCGCGAACGAGATCGAACGTTCGAGCCGCGCCGCCGCCGCCGCGCGCAGCGCCGACCCCATCGCGTCACGCACGACCGCGTTGACGCGTTCGCCAAAGCGGAGCCGCACGTCGCTCTTGGTCGGGTGCACGTTCGGATCGACCTCGTTCGCCGCGACGTCGACGAACAGCACGCCATACGGGTAGCGGCCGGTCATCGCAAACGTGCGGTACGCGCCGCTCCATGCGCCGGACAGGAGCGTCGAGCGCAAGAGCCGGCCGTTCACGAAGAGGATCTGCGCACGCCGGTCGGGCCGGTCGTCGCCCGGCGCGCTGATCCAGCCGTCGACCGCAACGCCGTCGCGCGCGCCGCTCACCCGCAGCATCGTGGCGGCGGGCGTTCCGAACGTGTGGCGCAGACGCGGCGCGGGATCACCGTCGGGAGCGAACGCGAAGATGCGGCGGCCATCGTGCTCGAGGGTGAAGCCGGCTTCGGGGTAGGCGAGCGCCATCGTCGACAGCCACTGCGCGATCCGGCTGAACTCGGCCGCGGGCGAGCGCAGATACTCGCGCCGCGCCGGCACGTTGACGAAGAGGTCACGTACGGTAACGCGCGTTCCGAGCGGTCCGGGCGCGGGGTACGCCGGTCCGATGTCTTCGCCGAACGCATCGACGGCCGTCGCGATCTCCTCGCCCGCAACGCGCGAGCTGACGGTCACGCGGGCGACGGCCGCTACCGACGCCAGACCCTCGCCGCGAAAGCCTAGCGTCGCGACCGCGGCCAGACCGCCGGCCTCCGGCAGCTTGCTGGTCGCGTGGCGCAGCAGCGCGGTCGCCACCTCGCCCGATGGAATGCCCGCGCCGTCGTCGGCAACCTCGACCTCTTCGAGCCCGCCGCCGCGGACGCGGACCGCGATCCGGCGGGCACCCGCGTCGAGCGCGTTCTCAACCAGCTCTTTCACGACCGAGGCCGGCCGCTCGATCACTTCGCCCGCCGCGATCTGCCCGATCGTCGCCGGGTCGAGGAGCCGAATCGCCATCAGACGGGCGCTTCGCCGTGCCCTTACACTTCCATGGCAGTAAGGGTAGCGCTATCTGAGGAACCAAGCTCAACTATTCTTAATCGACTATAAGGGCCACCCGAGAGCTTGACGACCTCGAACGAGAGTGCCGGTCCCAACATCCCGGACTTCGAGAAAGACGCGCAGTCGATCGCCGCGTACGAAGAGGCGCGGATCCGCTACGAGCGTCGCGAGGCCGGGGATGCCGAGTCGCGGACCCGCAACAGCTTTGCCAAGAAGCGCGAGGCCATTCGGGCCGAGATCGCGGTGGCGGCATCGATTCTCGACGAGCGCAAGCAGAAAGCGGAGAAGGCGTTCAAGACCTACGCCACCCGCTATCCGCATCGGGTCGACCGCAATAAACCCCAGAAGCCGTCGCTCTGGGAACAGCTCTTGAGCCTCGGCTCGGCCGGCCGCATGTTCAACCGGGCGGTGACCAGCGCGGCCGATGCGATCGCCGCGCAATCGCTGCGCCGGCGCAAGGAGCACGACGAGGAAGAGCTCGAGCAGCAGCTCAAGCGCGCCCTCTACCTCCAAGAAGACTCGATCAAAAAGAAGCTCGAGAGCCCCGAGGGCGTCGCCGAGTTCCACAAACGCCCCGGGGTCGAGGTGCTCTACAAGCGCGTCGAGGACATCAAGTTCGAGCGCACCCGCTACGCGCAGCGGCTGGAAAAGGGCGAAGTCCCGCCGCAGGAGCAGCGCGACCGCGAGTTCGCCGAACGCAAGATCGCGCAGCTCGAGGCGCCGTTCACCGGCGTCACGGTCGTGCGCGTCGCGCGCTACGGCAACCTGACCTACTTCATCCTGCGCGATATGGAACGCAAGCTCTATCACCTCGCCTACGATCCGCGACTCGACCCGCTCATTGAGAACGTCATCGACGTCTACCGGCTGGCCGACTCGTTCGAAACGCGCCTCGCGCGCGGTGCCGACGGCCGCCCGATGGCCGTGGCCGACCACTACGCCGCAAACTACAAAGACGAAGAGGTCGCGCGTTCGGAGTACCGCCGCGCGCGCACGGCCCTGCGTACGCCGCGTACCGATCTGCCGCCGATGCTGTTCATCGATCCGGCCGAAACGCAGCTCGTCGAGATGCTGGCCAACTTTGCCCGCACGATCGGTCCCGGCGCGATGGCTGCGATATCGAACAACGTTCCGCCGGTGCTCGATGCCGTCGGCAAACCGGCGGAAGCACCGCCGCCCGAAGCGCCGCCCGCTTAAGCTTCCTTCTCCGGCGGTTTCGCCGGAGCGACCGCGACTTGGCGGCTGATCGGCAGCGCGGCCGGCTGGTTCGCGATCAGGTAGGCGATCATCGCCTCGCGCACGTTGCAGCGCAAGTCGAAGAGATCGCTCGAGTTGCGCGCGCTGACCAGGATGCGCAGTTCGATGGTCGACTCTTTGGCATCGGTGACCTGGACGTTTTGGACCGCGCCGTCCCACTTCTTATCGCCTTCGAGAATCTTCGGCAGCTGCGCGCGCACCGCGTCGACGTCGACCGCGTAGTCCACGTACAGGAAGACCGTTCCGATCAGCGCCGCGCCGGTGCGGGTCCAGTTCTCGAACGGCTTCTCGATGAAGTAGGTCAGCGGCAGCACCATCCGCCGCTGATCCCAGATCCGGACCACGACGAACGTCGACGCGATCTGTTCGATGTGGCCGTACTGACCTTCGACCACGACGACGTCGTCGATGCGAATCGGCTGCGCGAGCGCGAGTTGCACGCCGGCGACCAAGTTGACGAACAGCGGTCGCGCGGCGAGACCGAGGACGATGCCGGCGACGCCGGCGGACGCCAGCAGCGTCGTGCCGAGCGCGCGCACCGATGGAAACACCATCGCGCCCAGCGCGAACGACACGATCACCGTGATGATGACCGCCGTCCGCGCGAGGATGTCGATACGGGTCTCGATTTCGCGCGCGTGGAGGTTGTCTTCGATATCGAGCCGGTACTGGTGCTTGACCAAATCGACGTACAGTCCGATCGCGGCGACGATCGCCCACGCGACGGCGATCACGGACGCCACGGCGGTGATCTTGACGAGGACGTCGCGCACGTCGGGCGGGAACGTCAACTCCGGTATCGCGACCAGCGCGGCGATGAACGGGAACGCGAAGGCCGACGGCCCCGACGCGCGCCGCACGACGGCGGCCGCGATGCCTTCATCGTCGCGCCGGAAACGGCGTTCCAAGAAGCCGAAGAGCAACCGCTGGATGACGAGAGCGACGAGGATCGTCGCCAGGAGGATCGCCGCAGGGATAAGGCCGTTCATCCCTCTCGGGCTACCCGGTTTCGCGTCAGATCGAACAGGAGCGGCTGCTCGATGATCTCCGGTTTCGCGAGCCTGCCGCGCAGCGGAACCTGATTTTCCAGGCTGGGGCGGCCGCCGAGCGCATCGCTGATCTCTTTCGCGCGCGCGATCACGGCCGGCGGCAAGCCGGCCATGCGAGCGACCTCGATACCGAACGAGCGGGAGCTCGATCCCGGCAGCACGCGGTGCGAGAAGACCGGTGCGCCGCCGCGCGCCGTGTTCTCCACCGCCGTGATGTGAAAGTTCGCGACCAGCCGCCAGCGGTCGGCCAGCGCGACCAGTTCGTGAAAGTGCGTGGCGAACAGCGTTTGCGGTCCGCGCGCTTCGCGTTCGAGCAAGAACTCGCAGATCGCCTGCGCGATCGCGAGGCCGTCGATCGTGCCGGTGCCGCGCCCGACCTCGTCGATCAACAGCAAACTGCGATTGGTCGCCCGGCGCAGGATCGCCGCCGTCTCGGCCATCTCAACGAAGAACGTCGACTGCCCGGAAGCTAGGTCGTCGCCGGCGCCGATGCGGGTGAAGATGCGGTCGACGATCCCGAGCGCGGCGCTCCGCGCCGGAACGAACGAGCCGATCTGCGCCAAGATGACGAGCAGCGCGGCTTGTCGCAAGTAGGTCGACTTGCCGCCCATGTTCGGTCCGGTGAGGACCACGAAGCGGTTGCCGTCTTCATGCAAGTGCAGGTCGTTGGGAACGAACGACGATCCGAGCAGTGCCTCGACCACCGGGTGGCGGCCGTCAACGATGTCGATCGTCGAGGTCTCGACGAAGACCGGCCGCACGTACGCGCGT
>DASYOE010000238.1:0-3119 GCA_036008105.1 Candidatus Lustribacter sp.
CAAGGGAAACGCGTACGTCGAAAACATCTACGGTCCGCCGAGCAACCTGCTGGCGGGCAACGTCGACGTGTACAAGGTCAAGACGCGGCACAAGGTCGCGCAACTGACGTATAACGATCCGCACACGTACATCTGGAGCGACGAGGCACTCGACGCCGGCGGCGACCTCTTCGTCATCTACTCGGACATCTACAACAAGGGTCACGTCATCGAGTTCCCCGGCGCGAAAGCTCCGGCCAAGAGCCTTCCGATTTCCGTCGGCTTCCCGGGCGGCCTCGCCTTCGACTCTGCCGGGAACCTCCTAGTCGGCAATCAGGACACGGCGGCCGTGTCGGTCTACGCGCCCCCGTTCACCGGATCGCCGATCGCGACGTTCTCGCTGAAGGCCGCGTCGGTGCCGTGCAGGTTCAACGCGACGCGCAAGAATCTGTACTGCTCGGACTTCACCAATTCGTCGGTCGACGTGTACGCCTACGCCGCAGCGAATCCGGGTGCGACGAAATACCTGTACAGCTTCAACAACGGGATACCGCATAACGCGAACAACGCCGGCATCGCGCTAGCGCCGGCGCCTCCGAACTAACGGCGACGCCCTCTACGGTTCGCGCCGGACGACGAGCAGCGCAACTCGATCGTCCGGCGCGCATCCCTCCGTCTCTTCCAGAGCCAGCGCGACGCCCTGCTCGGTGCTCGATAGGCCTTCGAATGCCGCGATTCGCGCCGCGCGCAACAGATAGAGCGCGGGCAGCGCCCGCCCGACGTCGCCGAATTGCGTGGCCCGCTCTATCGCGTCGCGCACGCGCGTCTCGACCTCCTCCGCCGTCGTGCGGATCAGTTTCGGATCGCGCAGGGCCAGCCGCACGACGCCGTGCTCGTCGACCACGCGCACGCCGCGGCCGTACCGGTACGCGCGCAGCGCGCTGGTGAGCTCGATGCGTTCGAGCTCGTCCGGATCGCACTCCAGCGATTGCGCCGCCGCGGCGCGCTGCTCGGCTTCGCTCGACAAGACTCCGGCCGCCGATTCCGCCAACGCCGTCGCTCCGGACGCTGTCGCGCGCACGCGGTTGCGCTGCGTGTCGATCTCGATCTCGACCTCCACTCGCTCGGGCGCCGCGCCGGCGGCGATGACGCGATCGGCGGCCTCGCGCCGAATCCGCGCGATCTCGTGCGGCGTGGGGGCGAACATCGTGCGCTCGACGACGTCGCGCACGAGCGCGAGCGCCACTCCGATCGGCGCGATCACCTCGGCGTTGCGCGCGATGCGATACGGTAGATGCATCGCCGCCGCGACGGCGGGCACGAGCGCTCCCGCGCCGCCGCCGCCTCCGACGATCGTGACGAGCTGCGGTTCGAGCGCGTAGTCGAGGATCAATCGCTCGATCGCCTCGCGCAGCTTCGCCGCCGCGATCGCGAGCGTCGCGCGCGCGAGCGCATCTGCGTCGCCGCCCAACGCTATCGCGAGCAGCTCGAAGGCGCGGCGCGCCGACTCCGCGTTACCGCACGCGAAGGCTCCGTCGGGAATGCTGCCGAGAAGGTTCGCCGCGCAGGTCGTCGTGGGCGCGATCTTTCGGCCGTCGCGCGCGACCAGCACGGCGTAATCCGGGCGATCGTGCGGCGCGGGTGCGACGCGTTCGAGACGCGCGCCCTCGAGCGCTTCCGGCGCGACGAACGATGCGTACGCGCAGCCCGCGATGTGCGCGCTGCGCGGCCCGACGTCGAAAACCCCGTTGTCGTCGATCCGCAGCATGCTGCCGCCGCCGATGCCGAGCGTGCGCACGTCGAGCGTGCGCAGCATCGTGCGATGGCCGCCGATGCGCGCGGGACGCATCTGCGGGCGCCCCGCGCGTATCGCGGAACAGTCCGAGCTCGTCCCGCCGACCTCCACGAAGATGCCTTCACTCAAGCGCTCGTAGAGCAGCGCCCCCGCGATGCCCGCGGCGGGGCCGGAGAGGAGCGTCAAGATCGGGCGCCGCTCGATCTCGCGCACGTCCATCACGCCGCCGTCGCTGCGCATCACCATCAGCGGCACGGGAATCGCCGCTCGCTCGACGGCGGCGGCCGTCATCCGCGCGGTGCGCACCATCTTCGGAAGGATCGCCGCGTTCAGTGCCGCGGTGCGCGTGCGCGCGCGCAAGCCGTACGCCGCGCTCACGTCGTGCCCGCTGGTCGCGTCGACGCCGCGTTGGCGAGCGTAGGCGACCGCAAGCGACTCGCGCTCGGGACGGTCGACGCCGAAGCTTTCGCTCGCGGCGACCGCCGACACGCCGCGCGCGATCAAGTCATCGACCCCGCGACCCATCGCGCCTTCGTCGCGCGCCGCGGCAAACGCGAACTCGGGAGCAAAGAGCCCGCCCGAACCGAGTGCGACGGCTCCGAAGTGAATCTGCCGCCGCGACAACCATCCCGAACCATCGAGCAGTCCGAGGACTCCGACGCGGGCGAGGTCGCCCTCCAGCAACGCGTTCGTCGCCTGCGTCGTCGAGTGCGCGATGAACGCGACGCTCGTCGAGTCGACGTCGGAACTGCTGAGCAATCGTTCGATGCCGGCGACGATCCCGGCGGCGACGCCCTGCGGATCGTCGTGCGTCGTCGGTATCTTGACGCTCGCGATCAGTTCGCGCGTCGACGCGTCGATTGCGACGACATCCGTGAACGTTCCACCGACGTCGATGCCGACGCGGATCTTGCGACCCGGGATCGCGCTCACCAGTCCGCGGTCAACACGAACGTCACCGTCACCAGTTCGACCGAACCGCCGCGCTGATAACGATGGAACAGGGTCTCCAGATCGTGGCGCAACGAGTCTGCGGCCGCGCCCGATGCCGGGAGGTATGACGAAGAAGCCGCGCGCCCGAGCACGCCGTGCAGATCGAGTTGCTGCCGCGATTGAAAGGTCGCGCGCGCTACGCGAGCGTCTGGAAATTCGGCGAACGTCGCCAGCGCGCGCCGGCGCAGCGCTTCGGTGTCGTCGGTCGCGTACGCGCGAACGACGTCGCCGTACGCCGCCGTGAACGGATCGTTCTCGTCGCGTTCGTATTGCAGAAGCGCGGCGCGCCGCCGCGCGACGCGGCGGAACTCGCGCATCGCGGCCGGCGTCGCGAACCAGTGGAAGGCCTGAC
>DASYOE010000239.1:0-4176 GCA_036008105.1 Candidatus Lustribacter sp.
CGTTTCGTATTCGGCAACCTTGAGCGCGAGTACCGCCGTGCGCTGCTGCCCTTGCGAACCGAATGCGTCGAGGGGGCGCCCGTCGATCGTCAGGCGCACGTCGTCGCGGTGCGGGCCGATCAGCGTCGTCTTGCGGCGCAACTCCGCTTCCACGTTGGCGGCGAGCGCCGCGGCGAGCGCGTCGTGCGGCGAGGCCTCTCCGTTCTCACCGAAGGCCACGTTCGGCGCATAGGCGATCGTCACGCGCTCGTGCGTTCCGCGCCAGCGTTCGTACACGCCCTGGGCCGCCGCCGCGATCTCCGCGACGAACGCCGCGCGCGCCGACATCAGCGCCGCGCCCGGGGCGAGCAGCTCGTCGTTGTACGCCAGCAACAACGCCCGGTCGGCCGCGATCGTGCCGCGCAGCAACGCCGCCTTCTGCTGCACGATCTTCGCGTAGCGGGCGAAGTCACGGTAGTACGCGGTCGAGAGCTGTGCCAACGCGCCGTTGAGAAACGCCCGCCGCAGCGCCGGCCCGCCGGCGACCAGCTGTAAATCGGCCGGGACGAAGGTGACGACGCGCGCGCGGCCGAGGAACCCGGCGAAGCCGACGGGCGAGCCGTTGACCTCGAACGTTTTGCGCGCGCCCACGCCGGTGCGCACGATCGCGGCGTGCAAGCCGATCGCGCCGGCCGGGATGCGCGCTTCGCCGGCGATCTCCGCCCGCGGCGCGCCGTCGCGGATCAACTCGATTTCGCGGCGCGCGCGGAACGATTTGCCGGTGGCGAGCATCGCGATCGCCTCGAGCAAGTTGCTCTTCCCTTGCGCGTTCGGTCCGGCGAAAACGTTGAGCCCCGGCGCCGGCGCGAAATCGAGCGCTGCGTAGTTGCGAAAGTCGGCCAGCCGCAGCGCGGTGAGAAGCAAGAGCGCCTATTGGCGCAGCGGCATCAACACGAACAGCTGCGTGCCGAGGTCGTTCGCCTCGAGCGGCCGGATGGCGGCGGGTGAAAGCGGGCCCAGGAACTCGAGCACGGTCTGCGGCGAATCGACGTGGTTGAGGATCTCGACCAGATAGCGCGCGTTGAAGGCGATCGTGAGGTCGTCGCCGGTTTGCTCGACTTCCAGCTCTTCGTAGGCGTTGCCGGTGACGTCGGATTTGGCCGTGATCATCAGCGTGTTGTTGGCGACTTCGAGCTTGACCATCGACGCGCGGTCGCCGGCCACGAGCTCGGCGCGGCGCAAGCCGCCGATCAAACCGCTGGTGTTCACGGTGACCGAACGGTCGAACTTGGCCGGAATCACCTGTCCGTAGTTGGGGTACTGGCCGTCGACGAGACGCACGACGATGGAGGTGGTTCCGGCGGTGAGCATCAGCTGGTTGGCCTGCGCTCCGAGCGCGGTCGCTTCGAGCATTTCCGCGGCGCCGAGGTTACGGGCGGCTTCGGCCAGCGCGCGCGAGGGCACGATGTACTTGGCCGAGCCTTCGAACGGGCGGTCGAGCGTGCTGGTCCATTTCGCGAGCCGGTAGCCGTCGGTGGCGACCAGGGTGATCGACGCGCCCTCGAGCTCGAGCAGCGTGCCCATGAGCACGGCGCCGCGCGCTTCTTCGCTCGATGCGGCGAAGATCGTCGCGTTGACGCCGTCGCGAAATTTCTTCGCGGCGATCGCGAACGAGGCGCCTTTTTGCGCGCTCGGCAGCGGGGGGTATTCGTCCGGCGGCAGGGCGAGAAAATCATAGTTCGAGCGTTCGGCCTTGATCGAGGCGCGCGTCGGCGAGCCGCTGAGTTCGAGCAATCCCGCCGGCAAGTTGCCGAGGTAGCCCGAGAACAGTTTGGCCGGCACGGTGACCGCGCCGTGCTCGGAGATTTCGGCGGGGAACGATTGTTCGAGCGTCAGTTCGAGATCGGTGGCCCGGACTTTGATGCCGCCCTCGTCGGCCGTGAGCAGCACGTTCGAGAGAATCGGAACCGTCGTGTGAGCGTTGACGATCTTGCTCGCGGCGCCGACCGCCGAAGCGATGTCTTTCGTACTACACGTAAACTTCACTCGTCCACCGCTCCGCCGCGTCGATGACGCGTTCGTTTATAAGTATAAGAGATAACCGTCGTATCAGTAGGCACGTGCACGGCGTGTATGAATCCGGCAAACGCCCGTGGTTCCTAGGAACGCGCCGTTTTTGGGGTGTGTACGGCCGCAGCCGTCTATCCCCAACTTCCCCGCTCACCGCGCGCGTTCGCATTATCCACCCCGAGTCGAATCGCCTGTGCAGGGTTCGCCCACAGGACAATCACTCAATAGAAAAAGGCCCGCTAGAGGCGGGCGTGTGCCGTTGAAGGAGCCTGTCCCGAGCGCAGTCGAGGGACGCGGTTGGGATCGTCGCAAGGTCTTAGTCCGACTGAACTTGGGAGATGAGGGTGCGCACGCGGTTGCGGAACGCTTCGTCGGAATCCATCAGATCGGCGATCTTGTCGCGCGCGTACATCGCGGTGGTATGGTCTTTCTTGCCGAATTCGCGCGCGATCTGCGGCAGCGACGCGCCGGTCAGCTGCCAGGCGATGTACATCGCGACTTGGCGCGGCATCGTCACGCGCTGGTCGCGCCGCTGGGCTTCCATCTCCTTGATCGAGATGCCGAAGAACTTCGAGACCTTCTCTTTGATCAGCGGGATCGTGACGCGATGCATCGGCGCGGCCGCGACCGCGTTCTTGAGCACTTCGCCGGCCAGTTCGACGGTGAGCGTGGATTTCGTCAGGCTGGCATAGGCCACGACGCGAATCAGCGAGCCTTCGAGTTCGCGGATGTTCGACGGGATGACTTTGGCGATAAACGCCAGCACGTCATCGGGAACGGGCACGTGCTCGGTCTCCGCCTTCTTGCGCAAGATCGCTTCGCGCGTCTCGAAGTCCGGTGGCTGGATGTCGGTGAGCAAGCCCCATTCGAAGCGCGAGCGCAGGCGCGACTCGAGCGTTTGAATCTCTTTGGGCGGGCGATCGCTCGAGATGACGAGTTGTTTTTGCGCTTCGTGCAGCGAGTTGAAGGTGTGAAAGAACTCCTCTTGGGTTTGTTCTTTGCCTTCGAGAAACTGGATGTCGTCGATCAGCAAGACGTCGACGTGGCGGTAACGATTGCGAAACTCGACCGTCTGATTGTTCTTGATCGCGATGATGAATTCGTTGGTGAACTTCTCGCTCGATACGTACACGATGTTGGCGCTGGGATTGCGCGCCAAGACGCGATGGCCGATCGCGTGCATCAAGTGGGTCTTGCCCAGACCGACGCCGCCGTAGAGAAAGAGCGGATTGTAGGCCATCGCCGGCGCCTCGGCCACGGCCTGCGAGGCGGCGTGGGCGAAGCGGTTCGAATTGCCGACCACGAAATCGTCGAAGGTGTAGCGCGGGTTGAGGTTCCCGGCGCGCAGGTCGTCGGCCATCGCCGGGGGGCGGGCCGGCACGGCGGTCGGGACGCTTTCCGTCCCGGGTCCGGCATCGACGACCACGCGCAGCGAGATCTCGGCGCCGAGGATGTCGTGCAGAACGCTCGTGATGTCGTTCTTGAGCCGGTTCTCAACCCAATCGCGGGCAAACGACGTATTCACCGCCAACACGATCTCGTTGGGCGTCAGCTCCACCAGGCGCATCGGCTTGAGCCACATCTCAAAAACCGGCTTGTTGTAGCGCGGTTCGAGAAGCTCCAGCGCTGCCGCCCAGAGGTCCGAGGTTTGGGCATCCGCGAGGGAAGTGTGCATTCAAAAAGCCTGCTCAGAGAACCAGCCGGACCGTCCGTGGACCGGAGAGATGAGGCTACCGGATTGGCAAGGCGAGGGCGCCTTCCTGCGCTTTGTTGTCCTCCGTTTTCTCCACTTATCCACAGGGTCCAAGCGAGCTTAATGTCTCGATAAACCGACCACTTTTCGGCGTTTTCCGCAAGTTTTCAGAACCCGATTTATGCGGCAGGAACCCCCACGCTGCAAGGGTTCGGCCCGCGCTCCTGCCGGAGGTTGTCCACAGGCCTATCCACAGTTGTGGACAACTTAGGAAGAGTTCGCATTCCGCCGTTTTCACTTGACTGTGGGCGAGCCGGGCCGGTACAATAACGTGCTTTTTAAAGTTAGGAGTCAGTCACCGTGAAGCGGACCTTTCAGCCGCACAACCGCCGGCGCAAACGCGTCCACGGTTTCCTCGAGCGCATGAGCACCAA
>DASYOE010000240.1:0-9999 GCA_036008105.1 Candidatus Lustribacter sp.
GGCTTCGGCGTCCGACATCACGGACCTCAACGTCGGCCAGGCGACCTCCGAGTACAACAAAGAGCAGATCCTCATCCAGATCGGTACGACGGTGCTCGCGCAATCGAACACCAACGCCCAGACGGTCCTCGGTCTGTTCCGTTAATCCAGGGCTCCGCCCTAACGCTAGGGGGTCCGCTACGGCGGGCCCCTTTTTGTTGCCCTGTCTAACAAAATCGCCCGGCCGGCCGAAAACCCACTAAAGAGGTTTTTGCATGCCCATTCAGATCGCCGACGCCTATCGAAACTCGTCGTTTGCCCAGCTCCAGACCGGGCTGCTCTTCAACCTGCCCGTCCCCGACCCGGACCACGAGCAGTTGCCCGAGGGCATCAGCCTGTGCATGATCGTGAAAAACGAGGAGCGCTTTCTCGCTGAGTGTCTCGAAAGCGTTAAGGGCGTCGTCGATGAGATCTGCATCGTCGACACCGGCTCGACCGACCGGACGGTCGAGATCGCCGAATCGTACGGGGCGAGAATCGAGCACCACGAGTGGCGCAAAGACTTCGCCTGGGCGCGCAACAAGGCGCTGGCGATGGCGACCCGGCGCTGGACGTTCGTTCTCGACGCCGACGAAGAACTCGAAAAAGAGTCGGTCGAACTGATGAAGTCGCTGCGGACCACCCCGGCCGGGCTGTGCTGCATTTACATCAACATCACCAATACGATCGACGACTCGGCCGGTGCCGGCACGATGTCGCATCGTCTGATCCGCGTGTTCCCGACCAATCCGCTGCTGCGCTTCATCGGCGTCATCCACGAAAGCATGTTCCGGACGGATGCCAAAGAGCTGGAGGCGGTCCTCGCCCCGATCACGATCCTGCACAAAGGGTACACCGGCGAAATGCTGGTCGGGCGCGAGAAAGACGCGCGCAACAAACCGCTGATCTCGCGTGCCTACGAGGAAAACGGCGACGACGCGTTTTCCATGTTCAACTTCGGCAACTCGGCGATCTGCTCGGGCAATGCCGAAGTCGGCTGCGAGGTGCTCGAACGGCTGCTCGCGATGCCCGGTCCCTCGAAGCTGTACTTCCCGCTCGCGTACTTGCTGCTCACGCAGGCGTATTGCGAGCAATTCGGCGACAACCAGCGCGCGCTCGACAAGATCGACGAAGCGATTGCCCGTTACCCGAACGACGCCGGCTTGGTGTTTACCAAGGGGCAGGTCGTGCGCAAGATGGACCGTTGGGACGAAGCGCAAGAGCTCTTCGAACGCGCGTTGACGCTGCGCGAACTCATGGCGTACTCCGTCATGACCGACGAGGAACTCTTCGAGTGGAAGATTTTCTTCTCGCTGGCCGGCATCTACGAGCACAAAAAAGAGTTCGACAAGGCCATCGAATACGTCGAAGCGGCGCTGGCGAACAAGCCGCGGTCGTTTGTCTTGCAGCGCGCCAAAGCCACGTTCCTCGAGAACCTCGGGCGCTTTTACGACGCCGAACTCGCCTTCCGGCGGATGGCTGAAGCCGAACCGGAACGCGGCCGCGTCGAATTGGTGAACTACCTGTTGCGCCGTCACCGCTACGCGCAAGCGATCGCGATCGTCGAAAACGAGATCGAGCCGGGCATGAACGGCGAGATCGTCGCCAATCTCAACCTGGCGGCGGCGCGCGGCATGATGGAAGCCAACTACGGCGATCCGATGCCGTATCTCGAAGCGGCGTTGCGCCACGCGCCCGGCAATGGTGCGGCGCTCTCGCTCAAGGAACGCGTGCTCACCGAGCGCGGCGACACCGCCGGCTTGGCCAAACTGCACGAGGAAGAAATGCTGGCGCCCGTTACGCGGCCGGCCGACTTCGTGCGTCGCACGCAGCGCTTGTTGGCGTTGAAGCGCAATGAAGAGGCCCGTTTCACCGCCGAGCAAGGACTGCATCTCGATCAAAGCAACCCCGAGCTGCGATTCAACTTGGCGCTGGCGTGCCTGCGACTGGGCGACGAAACCCAAGCGACGCGCGAACTCGCGCGCGTGGAAGATCGCTCGCCGGAGGCGTTCGCGAGCGCGATGCAAATGCGCGCCGCGCTGCTGTTGCGCGCGGGGAATCCTCAGGAAGCCCTCTCGTCGCTCGAGCAACGGCTGGCGGCGATGCCGAACAACGTGAGTGCGGTGCTCGATAGCGCGCGGACGTTGATCGGCGGCGGTGCTCGCGCCGAGGCGCGCACGCTGCTGGAAGCGCATCTCGAAACGGATCAGCAGATCGCGCTCGAACTGACACAGCTTCTCCTGCAAGACGGCGATATTGCCGGTGCGGGACGAGTTGCTACTGCTGCGCTGAAGTAGTTCGTGCAAACGGTCGTCCTGACGTCGCCGTCGGCCGACGCACGGTCACGACGCGCACTTTCTCGCGCCCTCGAACGCTGGCCGTCGAGCGTTGAAGACGCTCCGCTCGGGCAGCGCGCGGAGCGTTTGCAAGCGCTCGCCACGCAAGCGGACGTGGAGTGGATCGTCGTCGTGGACGCGGATGCGGTGCTCGCGCCCGACGCGTTCGGGTCGCTGCGCCGCGTCCTGACGCCGGGGCTGGCGCTGGCCGGCGGACGCGCGGTCGTCGGCGTCTCGCAACGGCTGGGAGCGATGTTCGGGCCGCCGCGCTCGGGACCCAATCCGTTCGACTTGGTCACGCTGGCCGGAGCGCACGAGGACCGGGTGCTGGCCGATTTGGCGCGCGGCCCGATCGACGTGCCGCAACGCGGCGCGTTTGTCGTCGCGGCCGACTTCGTGCGGGATCTCGGCAGCGTGGCGCTCGATCCGGTGCTGCTGCACATCGATCTGGCAGCCTACGCGCGCGCCGCCGGCCGGCCGGTGATCTGCGAACCGTCGCTGGCGTTCGAGAGCGGCGAGGACTCGCGCGAACTGCGCAGCCGGCTGGTCAACCTGCGGCGCTACGCCGGCGTCGCGTCGTGGCGACCCGACGAACTTCACCGCGAGCCCGCGCGCTTGCGCGCGTCGTTCATCCAGCGTGAAGTGCGCATCATGGGCAACTATCGCGGCTTCATGCGGCGGCCGTTTCCAGCGATCGATATTCTCGCCGTCACGTCGAACGAACTCGATGCCGCGCGCGTGCAGCGCAGCGTGGGCGCGCTGGCCCCCGGCGGCCGCGTGACCGTCTGCGCTCCGGGCGACGGCGACGTGCTGCGCGCCGCGCTGACGCACACCAGCGACCGCTATCTGCTGGTCGCGGACGGTGCCGACCTGCCGGGGCGCGCGCAGCTCGAAGCGCTGGTCGAGCGGATCGAACAAAACGCGTGCACGGCGCTGGCGACCGAGTCGCTGCGGCCGCCGTTCGGCGCGGTGCTCTTGCATTGCGGCCGCATCATCAACGGCGGAAAGTTACGCGGTGCGACGGTGCGTGAGGTCGTGGCCGACGCGGTCGAGCGGCTCCCGCAACGCCAACTCGTCGTCACGGCGCTCAAACGCGATGCCGCGCCGCGCGCGGTTCCGCCGCCGCCCGAACCGCAATCGCTCGACGTCATCTTCGTGGCCGCGTCGAAGCCGACCGTCACCCAGCAAACGCTGGGGGCGGTGCTGGCCGAACCCATCAACGGTGCGCGCCTCGCCGTCTATCCGGCCGGATCGGCGACGACCGGGCGGCTGCTCTCGGTGCACACCAGCGTGCGCCTCGTGCCCGATGCGTCGGACGTGCAACTCGCGGTTGGGCTGAACCGCGCGCTGGGCGCATCGCGTTCCGACACGGTCGCGATCGTGCGCGACGACGTGCAATTGCCGCACGGTGCGCTGAAGCGGCTGCAGTCGGCGTTCGCCCGCATTCCGCGGCTCGGTGCGGCCGTTCCGCGCGTCGGCGGCAGCAACCGCCCCGAGGCGCTGCCCGAACAAGGCTACTTGAATCTGACCGAGATGCAGTATTCGTTCGACCGCCGGGCCGAGGCGTATGCGCGCGAGGCGATGCTGGTCGACGTTGCGACTACGCCCGTGATCGTGATCAGCCGCGAAGCGCTCGAGGTCGTGGGCGGCTTCGACGAGACGTTCGGCTTCTCGCGCCTAGGCGTCGAAGACTTCACCCGCCGACTGCGCAACGCCAACTTCCTCGTCGCGGTCTGCGAAGATTCCTACGCCCACTTGTTCGCGTTCGAAGAAGCCGCGTCGTTCGTCGGCAACCTCGACGACTCGCCGTTCCTGCGCGCCGCCTACGAGCAACGCTGGGCCAACCGGCACGATTTCGATCCCGCGCGCGACCGCGTTCCGTTGCGCGCGGACGAGCCGGCGCAACTCGCGCCGGGTCGCGGTTTGCGGATTCTGCTGCCGCTCGGCAGCGACGCCGAATGGTCGCACGCGCGCGGGTTGCTGAACGAGCTCGCGCTGGCCTTTCGCGCGCACGATCCGCTCGAAGTGTCCATCGGCCTCGACGGATCGTTCGGGCTTCAGGAAGCGCTGGTCGCGATCCGCGAGTTGCTGATCGCCACCAACATTCCGATGGAACAGACCCTGAACGTCAGCCTCGATTTCGTCCCCGATATGACGATGTGGAGCGCGGCCGGCGAACGCCGCACCGTGCGGGTAGCGGGCATCGACCGTGACGCGCTGGCCGAGGTGCCGTCGATCGACGGCGTTCGCGCCGTTCGCGCGCTGTTTGCCGAGCTCGACGCATGAGAACGCATCGGGTCTTTCCGGCCCTGCAGCCGTGGGCGTGGCGCACCGCGCTGTTGCGCGAACTCGTCACCGGCGAGCATTTGGTCGCGGTGCGCATCGAACCGGTCACGCGGGGCCGCGAGCCGACGGCATTCTTGGATCTGCACTTCAGCGACGGCGAACGAACGGTCGCGATTCCGCTGGTGTACGTCGATCTCGCGCAACTCGACATTCGCGAAACCGATCCGCTCGTGTTTCCGCAGTCGATCTTGGGCACGGTCAGCGACGCGCGCGCGTGCGAGATCGTCGACCGCGTGCTGCCCGACCTCGAACGGCGCGCGATGGACGGCGGCTTTTGGAGCGAGGAAGCGATCTACTATGGCGACGCGCCGGCCTTCGCGGCGGCGCGCGAGCGCGGCTTTTTCGGCGCCGCGCCGCTCGCGCGCTCGCTGCCGCGCGTGGCACCGGCCGTCTACGCGCAGCGCTTTGCGCTGTCAAAACATATCGTGACCTACGGCGCCGACGCGTTCGAACTCGGCGCGTTTCTCGCCGCGCACGCGACGTCGTGTACGGTCCTCGGCGATGACTCGGTGGCGCGCGCGTGGTACGGACCGATGGACGCGGCCGCACCCGATCAGTATTGCGACGTCGCCGTCGGCACCGGGCCGCCGCCGCTGACGGCGAGCACCTGCGTGCGCGCCGACACCGCAGGTCCCGGCACGCGCTTCGGCGTGGCGGCACCGGTGCCGGCCGACGTGATGCTGGCGTTCGATGTTCTCGACGCTTCGGCCGATCCGGCCGGCGTGCGCTTCAGCGTTCACACGACCCTCGAGCCGTATACGCGCGAGACGCCGGAGATCGCGGTCGCGCCCCCGATGGGCGCATCATCCGGACGCGTTGCGCTCGTGGTGCGCCCCGACGCCGCCGACGTCCCCGACGCCGACACGGATGAAGCGGCTGCGCTTGCCGTCGCGCTGGCCGCGGAAGGGTTCACCGTCGACGTCGTCAGCAGCGTCGACGGGCTCGAGGCGTTCGAGCCGGACCTGATCCACCTGTTCGGCGTGCGGCCGGGCGCGTTTGCGCGCCGGGTCGCCGAGTTCGCCGGTGAGCACCACAAGCCGTTCGCGGTCCACGCCTATTTCGAAGCGCCCGCCGACGGCGGCTACTGGGGCGCGATGGTGGCGCCCTACTGTTTCGGCTACTCGGGCGATGACCGCAGCGTCAGCTGGTATTTGGAACTGCTCGCGCGGCGGGCGGTGGAGGTCGACGGCATCGGCGCCACGAGCCACTTCGCACCCGGGATCGAAGGTCTCGGGGACGCGGAACGGGTGCTGGGCCTGGCCGACGTCGTGTTCGTGAATTCCGAGCGCGAGCTGGCGGCGGTCGAGCCGTTCCGCCGCCGGCGCCCGACCTTCATCGTCGCCCCGCTGCCCACGCCCACGCTGGCTCCCCAACCGGTCGGGGCGCTGGTCGGCAGCGATCCGTACATCCTCGTGCACGGCCCGATCGGGGCGGAAGGCAACCAGCTGATGGTGGCGCGGGCCGCCGCCGGGCTCGGGCTGCCGCTGGTGATGGCCGGCCCGATCGAGGACCCGCGCTATGCCGAACGTCTGCGCGAGTTCGCCCCCGACCAGTTGCGCCTGCTCGACGAGCCCTCTCCGGGGCTGACCCTCAGCCTCTACCGCAGTGCCGCGGTGGTCGCCGACGCGGCCTGGGTGCCGCGGGGGCACGGGCGGATCGCGACGGCGGCGGCCCACGGCGCGGCCGTGGTGCGGTCGCGGACGCGCTGGGTCGATCTGCCGGACAACGAAGCGTGGCTCGTGGATCCGGCCGACGTGCGCAACATCGCGCGCGCCATCGGGGACGCCTGGGATGCGTCCGTCCGGCGGGATGAAGCGATCGCGGCGGCTGCTTCCTTTGCCCGGGAACGCTTCTCACTGGCCGCCGCAACCGTCGTCGCGACCTATGCTAAGATGGTGTAGGAATCTAAAGTCAGGCCCCCCTTGACCGATACACTTAGGTAGGAGGTTTCTCGAACATGGACGTTCAGGCCGCTGCCCCAACCGCGACCATTGTGCAACCTGCGTTAGCGCCGGTTACCGCGGTTCCGCCGCCTTCCGGCACCTCGACGCCGGCCGACAACACAGGCGCTCCCGTCTCGCTCGCATCCGTTACCGGATCGACGAACAGCGTTGCTTCCGGCAGCACGTCGAGCAATGTTACGAGTTCCGCCGTCACCAGCACCGCGAACGGTTCGTCGAACAGTTCCGTCGGTCCGACGCCGGGCCTCGCGACGCTTCCCGCCGGCCCGCCGGACGGCAAGAAAAAAGGCAGCGAGGCCGATCCGGGATTGGTCAGCGCGATCGCCACGCTGTACAACGTGCAGCAGCAGAACATCTCCGTCTCGTTTCAGATCGAGCAGAACCCCAACGAAATCGTGACTGTGTTCACGGATAAGCAAACCGGTAAGGTGATCGTGCAGTTTCCCAGCGAAACGATGATTGCGCTGGCAAAGCTATTCGACAAGCTTGACGGCAGCGTCGTCAACAAGAAAGTGTAATCCGTGTCCGCTACCTCCGGTACCAGTTCGATCACGTCGGGAACCCTGGGCGACGCCGCCCCGGTATCGTTCCCGGGCATTGCGTCGGGCATCGACTACAACGAGATCATCCAGAAGTACACCGCCGAGACGCTGGCGCAGACGAAGCCGGATATCGCGCAAGTCAACAACCTGAACTCGCAGAACACGGCGATCCTCAAGATCACCAACTTGATCGGCGCGGTTCAGGATTCGTTGACCGCGTTGAGCAATCCGAATCTGTTCAACGCGTACAATGCTGTCGTATCGAACGCCCCCAACGGGTCGCCGGCCGCGACGACGTCGCAGATCTCCGGGCAGACCCCGATTGCCGGAACGTACACCATCAACGCGCAGACGGCCGCGACGGCGTCCGTGATCATAAACAATCCCGCGGCCAATGCCGCGCTCAACACCACGACCGCGGCGCTGGACAACGCCGGCACGTCGATCACCCCGACCAACGGCACTGCGGCGAACGGTATCTTCACGCTCAACGGCGTGCAGCTCAACTATGACGTCACCGTGCAGACGGCATCGGCGATCGTTACCGAGCTCAACACCGCGCTCCAAAGCAACGGCGGCGGCAGCGCGACCTACAATGCGGCGACCGGCGCGGTGACGCTCACCGGCGTGACGTCGCTCGGCAGCGGCGCCGACAGCGGCAACCTCGAGCAAGTGCTGAAGCTCGACACGGCTCAGATCGTCAACGTCGACCCGACCCAAGCGATCAGTACACAGGTTCTCTCGGCTACGCCGACCAGCGGCAACATCGTCGTTAACGGAACCGCGGTCGCTTTCACCACCGGCCAGTCGTTGAACACGATCATCGCCAACATCAACGCCGCCGGCACGGGCGCGACGGCATCGATCGTCAACAACCGCGTCGTGATCACCGGCTTGACGGGCAACGTCACCGACAGCGGCGGCGGCAACCTGGTGGAAGCGCTCGGGCTGGGCGCGGATACCGCCGGAACGTCGACCGGCGCCGTGCTGAATTCGATTACCAGTTCGTCGGACATCGCCGGTCTAAATGCGAGCGAAATTTTCAGCCAGAGCGACAACGCCGGCTTCGCGACGGCGGTCACCAACGGCACGTTCACGATCAACGGCGTTCAGTTCACGATCAACACGGCGACCGAATCGCTCAGCGACGTGCTGACCCAGATCAATTCGTCGAATGCCGGCGTCACCGCCACGTACAACGCCGAAACGTCGTCCCTCTCGCTCGTGAGCAAAACGCCCGGTCCGCAGGCGATCCTGCTGGGCGCGGGGAGCGACTCGAGCAATTTCCTCTCGGCCGCCGGCCTCACCAACGGCACGACGAATATCGGCACCCAGGCCTCGCTCACCTACACGAATTTACAGGGTGTGCAGCAGACGGTCTATAGCGGCACCGACGACTTCACCAACGCGATCCCCGGCATCGACCTCAAGGTGTCGAGTTCGGGCGCCGGCGTGCCCGCCGGGTCGGCGTTCTACACCGTTACGGTCGCCTCGGATCCGACGCAGGCCGAAACCGCGATCAACGCATTCATCAAAGCCTACAATGCGGCGATCGTCGAGCTGAACAAAGACACGGTTGCGCCGACCGTCACCGCCGGGAGCGACGCGACCACCGGTACGTCGACCTCGAGTTCGTCGGGCGGCGGCGTGCTGTACGGCAACTATCAGATCTCGAGCCTGCGCGATCAACTCGTCAACCTCGTCAGCGGCTTCATCCCGTCGGGTTCGACGTCGTACAACTCGCTGCAGTCGATCGGCGTGCTGCTGGATACGAACTCACAGGAGGTCGGCGCCGACTCGGCCGATTCGACCGACTCCGACACCGGAACGAGCAAAGATTCGTCCTCGAGCGCCAACAACAACTTCACCGTCAACGCGACGAGCGGCCAGCTCCAAGCGCTGGACACCACGGCGTTCGCGGCGGCCTACGCGAACGATTCGGCGGCGGTCTCGAACCTGTTCACGCTGCAGCCGAAACTCAGCGGCACGCAGGCCGGCGCGCAGCCGGTTCCGGGTGCGAGCTACGGCTTCGCGTACCTGTTCGGTTCGACGCTCGCGAACATCGACGGCTTGTCGACGTTCTTGAACAACAGCGTCGTGACGCCGGATAACCTGAACAACGTGCTGCTGACCAGCATCACCGATTCGAACAACCAGCAGATCGACTCGATCCAACAGCAGATCCAGCTGATCAATAAAGAGGCTACGCAGCAAGCGGACAATTTGCGCGCGCAGTTCACCGCGAGTGAATCGCAGATCGCGGAACTGCAAGCCCTGCAGTCGCAAATCGCGGCTATCGGACACTGACGCAACAGTGAGCGCAACCCAGCCGAGCATGAAGTACCTGGAAGCGTCGATCTCGACGGCTTCCAAGGAAGACCTCATGGTCAAGATTTTCGACGCGATCGTCCTGTTCACGCGCAAGGCCATCGAGCGCATGAAGACGGAGCCGTCCGATATCCAAGGCCGGCACGATGCGCTGCGGACCGCGCAGCGCGCGTGCGGCGCCGCGATCGACGCGATCGACTTCGAGCTCGGCGGCGAGTTGGCGGCCAGCAACGCCGCCCTCTACCAATTCTGGTATCGCGAACTCGTCGCGGCCAACATGGAGGGCGACGTCACCCGGGCCGAGGGCGTGCTGCCGCAGATGGTGACCATTCGCAACGCTTGGGCCGAAGCCGTGCGCCGCTATAAGATCGAATTTGCCAGTACGGAGCCCCGTCAAGACGCCGCATTGGCATGATTCGGCGGCCGGTCGAGATCATCGTCGCGCTCGAACGTGAGTGCCTGAAGGTC
>DASYOE010000241.1:0-6309 GCA_036008105.1 Candidatus Lustribacter sp.
TGCGCGCGTACAGCCACGGCATCGCGCTCACGCTCGATGCCGCGGTCAACGAAGCGCGCCTGCCGATTTAGTTCACCAGCCGCCGCCGCCGTCACCACCGCCGCCGCCGAAGTCGCCTCCGCCGCCGCCGGTGTCACCCCAACCGCCGCCACCGCCGGAATCGCCGCCCCAGCCGCCGGAACTCGCGTTGTCCATATCGGCTTGACCGGCGTCGCTTTGGAAGCCGCTGGAATCGCCGCCGCCGTACTGGCCGCCGCCGAAGCCCGCCTGCTGGCCGGGATCGATACCGATACCGCCCCGGTTGCCGAACAGTTCGTTGCCGAGAAACGCGCCGCCGAGGCCGCCGAGCATGCCGCTCCAGAATCCGCCGCCGCCCATGCCCATGCCGCCGCCGTAGCCGCCGTAGCCCGGACCGTAGCCGCCGCCCATCGGACCACCCGGTCCGCCGCCGTAACCCGGAGGATACATGCGCGGACCCGCGATCGCGCGGAAGATGCCGCGCACGATAAAGAAGATCACCGCGAGGGCGATCAGCCACATAATCAGTCCCATGTTGAAACCTCCTCCGGTTCCGTTGCGGATCACCGGCGCCGCCTCGGTGTTGACCGAGCTGCGCATGCTGCCGAGATGACTGCGATATTCCGCGAGCGTCAGGTCGACGCCGTTGCTGATGCCGCCGTTGTAGTCGCCGGAGTTGAACGCGCTCGCGATCGCTTGGCGAATCGCGGACGTCGTTCCGGCCGGGAAGTAGTGCGCGGCCGCGCGGTCGGGTACGACCGCGATCGTCTTCGGCGACTTCGCAACGTAGATCAGCACGCCGTTGACTTGCTGTTGCGCGAAGGTGCGCTCTTCGGCGTCGGCCGGCGTGCCGGTGAACGACGGCTCGATCACGACGACGACTTCTTTGTGCGTCTGCGCGTTGAAGTCGCCGACCTTCGCGTTGACGGCCGCAACGGTGGCCGGTGAGAGCAGCTGCGCGTTGTCGATCACGTACGAATCGCGTGCCAGCGCGGGCGAGAGCCCGGCTGCGACGGCGATGATGAGGGCGGCGGCGGCCGCGAGCGGTTTAATCAAGAGATCCTCCGGGCTCAGGTACCCGCGCCGAGCGCGGAAGTTTCCTACCAGGCGTTCAGTGCAGGCCCAACGTGATGACCCCGGCGCCGATAATGGTGGAGACGAATGCCAGCAAAACAAACCAGACAAACCCCCGTAGCAAGGTGCGGCGCAGCTTCGCGTTGCGCCGCGAGCGCTGGTGCGCGTTCATTGCTGGGCCGCCCGGGCCTCCGCCACGCGGCCCCACAACCGTTCGAGGTTGTAGAACGCGCGCTGCTCGGGCGTGAAGACGTGGGCGACGATCGGCCCTAAATCGATCAGGATCCAGCCGCCGTCGTTGTACCCCTCGGTGCGCGCGACGGCGTAGCCGTTTTCGCGCGCCGCGTCGGTGATCGCGTCGGCGATCGAGCGCGTCTGGATTTTCGAGCGGCCGGTCACTACCACGAACGCGTCGGCGACGATAGTCCGCCCCTCGAGGTCGAGGATCGCGATATCCTCACCTTTCTTTTCTTCAGCGGCGGCGCGGACGATGTCGACGAGTTCAGGCAGAGCGTTTCTCCCGGAGTGTTGCAGGTGCGTAGTGGTCGAGGGCCGCGAGCGTTTGCGGTGCGGGGCTGAAATTGCGCTCGCGGTAGTAGGCGATCGATTCGGTGAGCTGGGCGGCCATGGCCGCTGACAGATCAACGAAGGCCAGCCGCAGGATGTCAGCGCGGCCCGCGAAGTCGCGGCCCGGCTCGAGCCCGTCGGCAAGATAAAGAATCTCGTCCAGCGGGGTCATCGTTGCAGCCGCCAGCGTGTGCTTGCGGATAGCCGAGAGAATCGCCTCGTCCTCGACCCCGAACCAGTCCCGCGCCAGCTCCGCACCGAGCGGAGCGTGCAGCACGATCGGGCTGGCACGCTCGAAATCGCCGATCGCCAAGCCGCGCTCGGCGCTCTCGCGCAACAACCGCTCGCCCGGGTAGAGCCGGGCGAGGTCGTGCAAGAGCCCGGCGACCCGCGCCCGGCGTGCATCGACGCGATGAGCGACCGCCAGTGCTTCGGCGGTGCGCGCGACGCGCAGGATGTGCGCGTACCGGTGATCCTGATCGATGTGTTCGCGAACGCGTCGGGCGGCGCGCGCGAAATCGATGCCGGATGCGATCAATGGCGCAGTTCCCGGAACACGCTGCCCGCGATCGGCCGTCCGCTCAAGCGGGCCGGCGCGTACGTGTCGTCGCCGAGCCGTGACGCCAGCGTTGCGTCAAAGGCCGCGTCGGTGCTGGCGACGACCACCGCGACGTTCCGTACGATGCCGTTGCGGTCGACGTCGATGCGCACGATCGTCGTCTGCGTGCCGGTTCCGTCGGCGAGCGCGCTGTGCCTGAGCACCGGCGCGACGTACGGGAACGGCGGCTGATCGACCGGTAGCGGCATGATGCCCACCCGTTGCAGCGCCGCGCGTTCGCCGATGGCCACGCGGGTGAGGCGTTCCAGCGTTGCGTCGTAGACGAGCACGAGTTCGCGCGTTTCATCGAGACGGTACGCGCGGCTCGTCGCAAATGCGAAGTCGGTATCCGGCAGGGCCGGTCCGGCGGCTTCGGACGCGAACGCGCGCAGCGTTTGCGGTGCGGGTGAGCTCACATCGAGCGCGCGCACGAGCTCGCGATCCGGATCGACGAGCGCGTCCACGGTTGCGCCGTCGTCGAGAAACGTGAAGTGATGTCCGTCGTCGCGCGATGCGACGCGCGCCGGCGCACCGCACCGTCGCACGAGCGCGGCGACCGGTGCGGCGAGCGCAGCGGCCGTCACGCACATCACCGCAGCGCGGCCTTCAATGCCGCCAGGCGGTTGGCGTACAACGTTCCGCGCAGGTTCCCGGCCCACATGACCAGGGCGCTCTCGTTGTTGTCGCTGTAATAGCCGCGGCGCGTCGACACGACGGTAAAGCCGTACTTGCGATAGAGTTTCTGCGCGATCTCGTTGGTCTCGCGCACTTCGAGCGTGATCCAGGACGCGTCACGTTCGATCGCTTCATCGAGCAAGTGTACGAGGATCTCTTCGCCGAGCCGCTGGCCGCGCACGTCGGGATGCACCGCGATCGTCGTCACGTGCGAATCTTCGAGGATGACCCAAATGCCGCCGTACGCAACGATGCGTCCGTCGAGCCGGCCGACGAAATAGTAGGCGAGCTTGTTGTCGCGCAGTTCGTTGACGAACGCGTTCGCCGGCCAGGTCGACTCGAACGACAGCGCTTCGATTTTCAGCACGTCGGAAATGTCGTCGAGGGTCATCGGGGAGATGTCGAGCCGGCGCGGTGCGCCGGCGGTGGGGCGCAGATCCGCCTTCACGGCCTGTCCTGAGCTTGTCGAAGGGCTTTCCCTCGGAGCATCACCGCGGGCAGTTCGCCGTAATCGGGCGCGACGGCGTGAACGGACGCGGCGGGGCCGGCGACGAGCGCAAGGCGCGCCACCGCGCGAGCGGGGCTTTCGGCGCTGGGCGGCAGCGTTCGCACGTTGAGACCGCGTTCGGCAATCGCGGAAGACACGTCCTTTGTATTCCCCGCGACGGTGAGTTCGCCGCTACCGAAATCGTCGAGCAGGGCGGCCAAGACGTTGGCCACCGGGCCCGCGGCGACACGCACGTCGCTGCCGCGGCGCAGGCGCGCCGAGATCACGCCCGGGCGCCCGTAAACGACCGTAAGCACCGGATCGGGCGCGTCGCCGGGCGTCAGCACGTCGTAGGACGAGATCCCCGTCAGCGGCCGTCCGGCCGCCATGGCCAGCGCCTTGGCATACGAGACCGCGATCCGCACCCCGGTGAAGGAGCCGGGGCCGATCCCGACCGCCAGCAGGTCCAGGTCCCCGACGGCGAGGCCGCGCGCCGCCAGCACGCCGGCAATGCGTCCCAAACCGGCCTCCAGGGCGTCCGGCCGGTCGGACGAGTCTTCGCTTACGGCCCCGCCGTCGATGACCGCGGCCGAAAAGCCGCCCAAGGCGCCGTCGATGCCAAGAACGCGCACCTAGCGCTCGATCACGAGCCGGCGCGGTTCGTCGCCGGCGCCGTCGATCCGGATGCCGATCGCCCCCGGCGGAAGCAACTCCGGTAACCGTTCCGGCCACTCGACAACGGTGATCCGGTCGGGGCCGAAGGCCTCCTCGAGTCCGAGGTCCGCGGCGTCGGCCGGATCGTCGATGCGGAAGAGGTCGAGGTGCTCGATCGGCGGCGTTCCGTCGTAGCGATGCCGGAAGACAAAGGTCGGACTCGAGACGGGTACATCACTGCCATGCAACGCGCGAACGAGCGCACGAACGAAGGTCGTTTTGCCCGCGCCCAGTTCGCCGGACAGGGCCAGCGTGTCGCCCGCGCGCAGGCTTTTCGCGAGCCGGGCGGCGGCTGCAGCGAGCGCATTTTGGTCGAGAAAATCGAGGACGTCCGAGGCCACGCCATACCATTCGCCGAAAGAATCAAGGTGCTTGTGCGCGCTTCGGACGTCGTTGTCGGCGTCATCGCGGGCGCCGTCTGCGCCGTCCTATCGGCAGCATTCGAAGGCGGCATCCTGGCCTTCCGATTCTTCTCGATCGACCACTTAGGTGGCCACTTCGGGAATGAGTTTGCCATCCTCGCCGCGGCCGGTGCCGCCGGCGGCGGCCTCGTTGCGCTGGGCGCCGGAGCCTTCTTTCGCCGGGAGCACGCTGCGCCGTGAACGACCATCAGAGCGCTTTGCGCGCCGCGCTCGACGCGGCACTGGGCGAAATTACCCAAGCCGCGGATGCGGCCCGCGCCGTGATCGACGGCGATATCCAAACGCTGCACGAAATGACCGCCGTGGCCGGCCGTCCGCCCTTGATTGCCGACGTCCCGGTCGACGAACCGCCGCCGTACGTTCCGCCGCCGATGGCACCGTCGGCACACGCGCTGATCCCGGATACGCCGCTGGTGGACTCGCCGGGAAGCGCCTCCGCGTTCGACGACGACGCTCCGCTCTGGCAGAGCTGAACCGTCGTTTTGACCGGTCGCCGGCACGATTTCCCATGTTCCCGCTTGTCATTTAACTGATCGAAAGAGCGTCGCCTGAGTAACACGAACGAACCCCGTCGCAACACTACCATCGCGGTCGAAGACGAGATGCGCACGAGCTATCTCGCCTACG
Organism: Candidatus Lustribacter sp.; assembly: GCA_036008105.1. Taxonomy (GTDB): domain Bacteria; phylum Vulcanimicrobiota; class Vulcanimicrobiia; order Vulcanimicrobiales; family Vulcanimicrobiaceae; genus Lustribacter. Next base: position 5,183 of record DASYOE010000241.1, read on the forward strand.
CGATGTCCGTCATCGCCTCGCGCGCACTACCCGACGTTCGCGACGGTCTGAAGCCCGTGCAACGGCGCATCCTCTATGCCATGCGCGAGATGGGCATGACGCCCGACAAGCAGCATCGCAAGTGCGCCGGTGTCATCGGTGAAGTGCTCAAGAGCTTTCACCCGCACGGCGACTCATCGGTCTATGATGCGCTCGTTCGCATGGCGCAAGACTTTTCGCTGCGCTATCCGCTGATCGACGGCCACGGAAACTTCGGTTCGATCGATCCCAACCCGCCCGCCGCCTACCGGTACACCGAGGCGCGTTTGGGCCGTCCGTCGATGGATCTGTTGAGCGACATCGACAAAGAAACCGTCGATTTCATTCCCAACTTCGACGGCCAAACCGAAGAGCCGGTCGTGTTGCCCGGCCGTTTGCCGCAGCTGCTCGTCAACGGTTCGAGCGGCATCGCGGTCGGCATGGCGACCAACATCCCGCCGCACAACCTCGGCGAAATTTGCGACGCCGTGATCAAGCTCATCGACGAGCCGGACGCGGACGACGACGCGATCATCGACATCGTCAAAGGCCCCGACTTTCCAACCGGCGGCGTGCTGCTCGGCCGCGAAGCGATCCGTCAGGCCTACAAAACGGGCCGCGGTTCGGTGGCCGTGCGCGGGCGCGCCGAGATCGTCGAAGAGAAGGGCAAGCTCCGCATCGAGATTTCGGAGTTGCCCTACCAGATCACGATCGAACGCGTGATGCAATCGATCAAAGATGCCTATCAAGAGAAGCGCATCACCGGGATCTCCGACCTCAACGATCTCTCCAACCGGCACGGCATGAAGATCGTCGTCGACCTGCAGCGCACGGCCGTTCCCAACGTCGTTCTCAACCAGCTCTACAAGCAGACGCCGCTGCAATCGTCGTTTGCGTTCAACATGCTCGCGCTCGTGCCGGTGCTCAACCGCGACGGCACGCTCTCGGTCGACGGCAACCCGCTCGAACCGCAAGTGCTCTCGTTGCGCGAGATACTCAACCATTTCATCGCGCATCGCAAGGTCGTGGTCACGCGCCGCACGCGCTACGATCTGCGCAAGGCCGAAGAGCGCGCGCACTTGCTCGAAGGCTTCCGGATCGCGCTCGAC
>DASYOE010000242.1:0-7154 GCA_036008105.1 Candidatus Lustribacter sp.
GCTCGCCGGGCCCGCCGGTGCGCCGAGCGTTGCGTCGTTCACCAACCGCACGATCGCGGCCAAATTGGCCATCGCCGCGTCGCCGCGCTGGAGCGGCGCCGCAACGACGGCGTTCGCGACGTGCTCGCTGACGTCGTAGACTTGGCCGTCGCGCACGACGCCGTAGCGATGCTCACCGAAACGGCAGAGTTTCATCCGCGCCGTATCGCTTTCAGCATCGTGGTCGAGTCCACGATCTCGGCATACGTGTCGCCGGTCGGGCCGGCGAAGCCGGTCAGTCGGTGGAACTGGAGCGCCTTCTCAAAACTGCCGGCATCGATATCCGGTTGGTGCGGAAGTACCGGCAGGTAGGCGGTCAGCAACGCGCTGATCGCCACATCGCTAAGCGCTCCATCATACTCCTTGAGCAAACCGCGGGCTTGGTTCGCGTTCGCGTGGAGGTACGCTTCGGCGCGTCCGATCGCGTGCACGTACGCGACGACGGCGTCTTGACGCTTCGCGATCAGATCGGGTTTGGCATAGATGACGCCTTGGATCTGGTCGCGCATCGACGGCACGTCGCCGGCCGCCGGCACGATGAATCCTTTGCCGACGTTGTTGGCCTCGGCGATCATCGTCATCGGCCACGCGAACGATACGGCATCGATGCGGCCGGTCTTCATCGTCTGCAGCACCGCGCTCTGATCGGCGCCGACGTTCACGAGCTCGACGTCACGCGTCGAATCGAGTCCCTGCAGCCGGAAGAGGTAGTCGACGAGGGCTTGCGTACCGGAGCCCGGGCCCGTAATGCCGAGCCGCTTGCCTTTGAGCGCGTTGATCTTATCCGGCAGCGAACTCGCGCGCGTGAGCTTGGTCGCGGCGAGGAACTGATTCGACGCCACGATATCGATGTAGTACGCGTTGCAGAGCGAGCCGATCAGCTTCACCGGCCGGTTGGCCTTGAGCAGCGCGAACACGTCGGTGATCACCGAGTTGCCGATGTCGATGCTGTTCGAGGTCACCGCCGTCCCGACCAGCGTCCCCGACGAGAACGACGTAGCGGTCACATCGAGGCCGGCATCTTTGTAGTAGCCCATCTTGTCGGCTACGAAGATCGGAAAGAACGCGACCGAATTCCCGATCTGTCCGACCTGGAGCGATTGCGTCGCCGAACGCACGATCGACGGAACGGCGACCGCCGAGGCGGCGCCGGCCAGCGCGGTGAGAGCGCGTTTGCGGGAGATCTTCATACGGTTACGTTCCTCGAATGCTGACGGAAGCGTCGACTTTCCACTTGGAAAGGCGGCGGTCGATCTCGTCAACGATCGCGTTGAGGAGCATCGCCATGACGGTTAATACGATGAGGGCCGCAAAGACGCCCGCCGTATCGTAGGAGCTCGCGGCCGACGAGATCAGGTACCCGATGCCGCGATTCGATGCGATCAGCTCGCCGATGATCGCCCCGATGAGGGCGTAGGGGATCGCGATGCGCACGCCGGTCAGCGCCCAGCTCATCGCCGAAGGCACGAGTACCTTCATCAGGACGTCGCGCGGCTTCGCGCCCATCAGCCAGACCGCATCGACCAGGTCGCGGTCGACGTTGCGCACGCCGGCCAGCGTGTTGAAGAACACGATAAATAGCACGGTTACCGCGGCCAGTACGATCTTCATGAAGATGCCGATGCCGAACCAGACCACGAAGAGCGGGGCCAGCGCGACTTTGGGCACGCTGTAAATCGCCAGAATGAACGGGTCGAGCACCTCCGAGAGCGCCGGATAGCGCCCGATCGCAAACCCCAGCACGATCCCTCCGATCGCACCGATCAAGAACCCGCCGATCGTTTCCTGAATCGTGATCCAGGCGTGAAACGCAAGCTGACCGTTCAGCGTGATCTTCAGCAAGCTGGCCCAAATCGCGGCCGGGCTCGGCACCACGGTCGGATCGATCAGGTTCAAATTCGAACCGAGCTGCCACAGCCCGGTGACGGCGACGAAGAGCGCGATACGCGCGACGGCGATGCGGAGGTTGTGGCGCGCGCGCACGTTGCGCCGCGACTGGACGGCCGAGAGCGTCGAGCTCAATGTTGCGCTCACGGCGCTGCCGCCGCGGCGATCGTGCGCGCGCCGGGATCGCTGGTCAGCGCGTCGAGCAACCGCTCGTGCAGGGCGATGAATTCCGGGGCGAAGCGCACGTCGCGCACCGCGCGCGGCCGCGCCGGCGGCAAGTCGACGTCCACCGCAATGCGGCCACCCGACTGCAGTGCGATCACGCGGTCGGCCATCAGCAGCGCCTCATCGATGTCGTGGGTCACGAACACGATCGTCTTGCCGCTGCCCTGCCACAGCCCCAGCAACTCCAGTTGCAGATCCGCGCGGAGTTGCGCGTCCAACGCCCCGAACGGTTCGTCGAGCAGCAGCGTTGCCGGATCGCTGGCCAGCATCCGGGCCAGCGACGCGCGACGCGACATTCCGCCCGAGAGTTCGCGCGGGTAGCGTTTCTCGGCATCCGCAAGCCCGACGAGCCCGATCAGTTGCCGGGCGCGGGCCTCACGTTCCGCCGTTGCGATGCCGCGCACTTCGAGCGGCAGCGCAACGTTGCGCAGCACGTCGCGCCACGGCAACAGCGTTTCCTTTTGCGTCAGGTAGCCGATGTCGAGCCGCGGCCGCCGCGTCACGCCGTCGGCAAACGCGATCGTCCCGGCCGACGGCTCGATCAAGCCGGCGATCATGTTGAGGATCGTCGACTTCCCGCTGCCGCTGCGGCCGACGATGCACACGAAGCTCCCGGCCGCGATCTCGAAACTCACGTGCTCGAGCACGGAAACGGCGGTCCCGTCATCGCGCACGAAGACCTTCCCGACGTTCTGCAGGGTGATTGCCGGCGCGCCCATCACCGGTGTGCGGGAACCTTCTTCTCGCGCGCGATCCGTTCGAGTGACTCCGCCGTCGCGGTCACCATCGTCGCCGGCGTTCCCAATTCGAGCAGCATCGCCTCCGCATCGCGCATCTCGTGGCTGCGCCGCACGGCGTGCTTCGCGGTGCCGTCGAGAATGCGGTCCAGCGTTCCCTCGTCGGCTTCGGCGAACGTCTTGATGATGTCGGAACGCAGCCATTCCTCGACGCCGACCGCGCGCGCCGCTTCGAGCGCTTCCCAGACCGACGACGACATGCCTTTGAAGAACACGGAGCGCGTCAGCTTGCGCGCGTTCGCTTCGCCGGCACGCGCACCAATGAAACCGACCGGTGTCCCGAAACGGCGATAGAACGACGCCAACTCTTCGGCCCCGCGGCCGGCCACGAACATGCCGACGCGCATGCCCAGTCCCGGAACCGGCGCCATCATCGCAACGTCGACGAAGGCGGCGCCGGCCGGTTCGACGATCGCGGCCAGTTCTTCTTTCAATTTCGGGCCGGCGGTGTTGTGATCGGCGTAGAGCATCCCGCGGTGCAGATACGGCAGCGCCTCGCGTGCGACGGCGACGGCAACGCTCGCCCAGTTGACCGAGATGACGATATCGGCACCCTCGACGGCGGCCGCAAGACTCGCCGCCAGCGGAATGTCGCTGAGATCGCCGTGGAAATCGGGATCCCAGCCGCGCACGCTCGCGCCGCCCCGCGCCAGATCGCGCGCCAGCAGCGAACCGGCTTCGCCCAGCCCCAGGACGGCGACGGTCTTCATGGCCCAATCCTTCCCCTCGGAGGTTCGGCGTCCATGCCCCGGAAACGGAGCGCCAATGCCCAGAATCATCGTCGGCGTCTCGGGTGCCAGTGGAAGCATCTACGCGATCCAAACGTTGCGCGCGCTGCGCGCGATCGGCGGGTTCGAAGTGCATCTCGTGTGCTCTCCGCAGGCGAAGCAAACCGTCGAGATCGAGACCGACGTCAAGCCGGCCGAACTCGAAGCGTTGGCCGACGTCGTGCACGATAGCGGCAACCTGGCCGCGTCGATCTCCTCGGGATCGTACAAGACCGACGGCATGATCGTCGTACCGTGCTCGATGCGTTCGGCCTCGGCGATCGCGTACTCGCTCAACGACAACCTGCTCGTGCGCGCCGCCGACGTGTGCTTGAAGGAACGCCGGACGCTCGTACTGGTCGTCCGCGAAACCCCGCTTCACGTGAACCATCTGCGCAATCTCGCGCGCGCGGCCGAAGCGGGCGCGATCATCCTGCCGCCGGTCCCGGGAACGTATTCGCGCCCGAAGACGATCGAAGACGTGGTCAACCACACCGTCGGCAAAGTGCTCGATCAGTTCCACATCGACAACGAGTTGTTTCGCCGCTGGCAGGGCACCGCGTGAATGTGCGCCCGCTTCACGCTGCGCAAGCCGCCCTGGCCGCTCGCGCGCGCACTCGGTAGCAAGAGCGTCGCGCGCACGCTGAGCAGCCGCTTCAACATCGCGCCGACGCAGCCGATCGTGGCCGCGATCAACGATCCCGACCGCACGGTCGCTGAGGTTCGCTGGGGGCTGGTGCCGCCGCACGCCGAGCACCCTTCCGCCGTACGGCTCTCGACGTTCAACGCGCGCATCGAAACGATCGCCAAGGCACCGACGTACCGCGATGCATTTCACGCGCGTCGCTGCGCGATCTTCGCCGACGGTTTCTACGAGTGGCGCGCCGATCCCGATGGCGGGAAGACGCCGCTGTGGATCCACCGCACCGACGACGAGCCGTTCGTGTTCGCCGGGCTCTGGGACGTGTGGCAGTCACCATCGGGCGAAGAAACGCTGACCAGCGCGACCATCGTCACGCAACCGGCCAATGCGTTTATGGGGACGATCCATCCGCGCATGCCGGTCGTGCTGGACGTCGAACGCGCGCGGGCGTGGCTCGCGCCGGGCGAGCGCGAGACGCCCGAACTGCTGGAACTGCTCGTGCCGAGCCCACCCGACTGGTGGACGGCCAATCCGGTGGCGCCCCGCGTCGGCAACGCGCGCTTCGACGATCCGGCCCTGATCGCAGCCGTCGCCGATACCGCTCTCGCCAGTCCCTCGCTCTTTGACGTTTGAGGTATACTTGGCCCATGGAACAGCCAACCGTGCTCACCATCGACGCTCCTCGCCTCGACTACGCCAACGCCGATGCCTTCGGGGAACGCTTGTCGCAAGCACTGGGTGATGACGGCTCAAAGCACGTCATCGTCAACTTTCACGGCGTCGAGGCGATCAGCAGCGTCGGCTTCCGCGCGCTCGTGCTGGGATTGAAGAAATCCACCGCGGGCAACGGCGCGATCGTCGTGACCGGCTTGAGCGGCTTAGCCCGCGAAGCCTACCTCGTGTCGAAACTCGACCTTGCTTTTCACACCTTCGAAACGCTCGAGCTCGCGCAAACCGCGTTCCGAGCCGGCGAAATCCAAGCCAAACCTCACCCGCATCCACACTGATGGCGCAGAAGAATCTCGCGGCGGGCCACGCTTGATTCGCTGATCGCCATGCCGACTTCGAGGGTGGCGAGCGCCCAACGGCCGTCGTGGGTGATCGGCGTGCCCGCCGTGAGGCATTCGTACATCTCGCGCATCTCGAGCATGCCGGTTCCGCGGCCGCCGGTGACGGGAATCTCGCGCCGTCCCTGCGCGTCGTAGACGTAGATTCCGTTGGGCGACTGACGCACGTCGCCGCGTTCGCAACTCGCAACCGTGATGCCGAACCAGCCGATATGCGCCCGCGTCCCCACCGCGGCCGGTGCTTGGCTGTTGCTCGCACCGTTCGCCGGCGCCGCGCCGAAACGCATCTCTTCTTTCGCAGCGTCGTTGTCGAACGTGCCGGCATGCAGCGCGCGGCGTACACCGACGCGTTGCTCGTCGGAATAGAGCCGGTTGCCGATGCCCCACGTCAACTCCGACGTGTCGAAGAAACCGTATCCGTTGTAGGCGATCGTCGCCGGCGTGCCGTCCTCGAACTCGAGGAAGGCGGAGAAGTTTCCGGGACACGGCCGCTCCGGCATCCAGCGGCCGACCGAACCGCGCACGCTGCGCACGCGGCCGCCGCCGAGCAGCCGCACCGTATCGATGAGGTGCGGCGCGTGCCGGTAGACGACGCCCCCGCCGAGCGACTCGTCGAGCTCTTCCGGCATGCGGGGCTTGAGCAGCCAGTCGGTCGAGAGCCACGTGTTGACCGCGATCAGCCGGCCCAGTTCGCCCGACGTCACGACCGCGCGCAACGCTTGAATGTCGGGGCTCATGCTCCAGGTTTGGCCGCACAGCAGTTGCACGCCGTTACGCTCGGCGGACTCGCACATCCGCCCCGCTTCGGCGACGCTGAGCGCCATCGGCTTCGTGCACACGACGTGCTTCTTGTGCTCGGCCGCGAGCACGACGTGCTCGCAATGGAGGTGGTTCGGCGTCGCGACCCAGATCACGTCGACGCCCGGATCGGCGCATAAGGCTTCGACCGAATCGTAGGTGCGCGCGCCGTAGCGCTGCGCGAACGCGGCCAGCGCGCCGGGCCGGCGATCCGCCGCGGCCACGACGGTGGCGTGCGGATACTCCTCGACGCCCGGCAAGAACATCGTGCTCGCGACGCCGAGGCCGGCGACGCCCAGCCGCAGCGGCCCGGTGTTAGGCAAGGCCGATCAAGTCGGCCGCGTGCGTAGGCCGGTCGATGAGCTTGTTGGTTGTCGCCGCGTCGAGCACGGCCTGAATCGACGGGAGGTCGAGCGAGGTCGCAAATTGCGTGCGATGCATGCGTTGGATGACCGGCAGCTCCTGCTGCGCGAATTTCGCCAGCAGGACGGCGGTTTGGGCGCGATTCCCGTTCGCCCAGCGCGCGGTCGCATACACGGCCGCCACGAAGCGGCGTGCCGTTGCGTCGTTCTGCGCCAGCCACGTGCGCGACGCGACGATGACGCTGATCGGAAACGTTTCGGCGATCGCGCTGTACGGCGTCGCGATCAGTTTCACCGTAGCGGCGTTCTCCGCGATCGACGGTTCCACCATGTACGCGCTCGCCACGGTCCCGCGCTGCAGCGCGGCCGCCATTTCAGCGAACTTCATCTCGACGAATTGAACCTTCGCCGGATCGGCGCCGTTCGCCGCCAGCCACATGCGCAGTGAAATGCTCGTCAGCGACGACAGCGTTCCGACGGCGATCGTCGACCCTTCGAATTGCTTGGCGGTGCGCAACGGGGATGCGACCGGTACGCACAAGCCGCTGGTCGGCTCTTTGGAACGAAAC
>DASYOE010000243.1:0-5682 GCA_036008105.1 Candidatus Lustribacter sp.
GTTCGGCCCGAGGGCACGGTTTCTTGAGAAACGAACGCGCGCAACGTGCATGTGAGGGGCGGAATCGATCGCCTGGTGTGGCGGCTGGAGCGCCACCTCGATGCGTTCGCCCCCCGGGCCGGACGCGGCGCCCTCGCGCCGGTCGTCGGGCCGGCGCTCGTTCGCGCCGAGACCTCGTTCGCGTGCAGCGCGCTGCCCGGCTACCGCACCGCCGGTGACGAGACGCAGTTCGACCCGGCCCAAAGCGACCAATACGCGATGTTCGTGTGGTTTTGCAGCAACGAGGCGTGGCGCGCCGGCGACCTCGAGCTCGCCGCCGATCTGTTCGCGCTCAACAAAGGGCTGAACGGCATCGTGTGCATGTGGGACACGGCGCTGCCGGCGGTGTTCCTCTGGATTCACACGGTCGGCACGATGCTCGGCAAAGCCGACTACGGCGAACGGTTCGTGGCGTATCACAACGTCACCGTCGGCACCGATCGTGGCGCGCGGCCGTCGTTCGGGGAGGGCACGATCCTCTTCGCCGGCAGCAAGGTCGTCGGCGGTTCCAACGTCGGCGCGCGATCGGTCGTCTCGCTCAACGCCGTCGTCATCAACGAAACGATTCCACCCAACTCGGTCGTGGCCGGCGCAACGCCGAACCTGCTCGTGAAAGCGCGCCGCCGCTGGCTCTACGCCGACTACTTTCGCGACGAAACCGTTCCGGCGTGATCCCGATCCTGCGCCGGCGCGCGGGGCTCCCGCGCGTGCGCCGGCTTGTTTCCGCGGGCGAACCCGTCACCATCGTTGCGTTCGGCACGAGCATGACGCTCGGCGGGCACTATCTCGACCGTCTGCCGGGTGCGCTTCGCGCAAAGTACGCGAACGAACGCATCACGCTGATCAATCGCGGACGCAACGGCTACTCGACGCTCGGCGCAGCGTTCCGCGTGAACGACGACGTGCTGCCGTACGCGCCGGATCTGGTGCTGATCGAGTTCGCGCACAACGACACGACGTGGGACCTCGTGAACTTCACGGCGCGCGCGCTCGAGGGGATGCTCGCGCAAATTCGCCGCGCGCGTCCGAAGTGCGAGTTCGTCTTCGTGTACCTGGCGCTTCCGGGCGCCGCCACGTACGGACCGACCCCGGCGATCGCCGCGTACGAAGAGGTGGCCGAACGTCACGGCATTTCGGCGATCGATGTGGCAACGTTCGCGGAAACGCTGGTGGCGCAAGGCGCCGCGGTGTGGGAAGGTGCGGCGAACGCGCTGACCGTCGACGGCATTCACCACGCACCGGTGGCGGCCGAACTCATCGGCGGACCGTTTGCCGAAGCGTTCGTGCAACTGCTCGCCGGCGACGGCGACGCCGCGCCCATTCCGGCCGTGCCGGCCGGCGCATTAGCACCGCTAACGCGCGTGGCGGCCGCCGCGTGCGAGCGCGCCGGCAACTGGGCGATCCGCGGTCCGCGCGCGGGCGAAGAGCGCGGCGCGGGCATCGACGAGGAGGGGTTCGCCGAAGCGTTGGAGCCCGGCGCGACGCTACGGATCGCGTTCACCGGAACCGATGCCTTCGCGTGGGCCTCCGGCAGCGGCGTGTTCGGCGTGCGCGTCGCCGAAACGGACGAACGCTTTCGGGTCGGGATCGAGGCGCCGGGGAAGTGGAACTTGCGCGCGCTCATCCCGCCCCACCCGGCCGCTCGCTACTCGCTCGACATCATCGCGCTCAACGCGGGCCTCGTGCTCGGCGACCTCAACTTTGTGGGGACGCCCGGGTGAGCGGCATCCTGACCGTTCGCGGCGGCATTCCGCGCTTTGCCCGGCGCGTCGGGGAGCGCGTTCCGGCGACGATCGTCGCCTACGGCACCAGCATGACGCTATTCGGTCAGTTTCTCGCCCGGCTGCCCGAACGGCTGGCCGCCGAGACCGGCGGCGCGCCGGTTCAGCTCGTCAATTGCGGCTTCCGCGGCTTCTTCACGTTCGCCGGGGCGTTCCGCGTCGACGCCGTCCTGCCGCACGCGCCCGACCTGGTGCTGATCGAGTTCGCGCACAACGATGCCGAGCGGGATGCGCTCGACGCGATACCGGCGGCACTGGACGCAATCGTGGCGCAAGTGCGGGCTGCCAATCCCGAGTGCGAGTTCGCCTTCGTCTACCTTGCGCCGCCGGGCGTCGCCGCCGCCGGCCCAAGCCCGGCGATGTCGGCCTACGAACGGGTTGCCGACGACTACGGCTACCCGTCCTTCGACCTGGCCGGCTTGAGCGAGGCGCTGGTGGCGCAAGGCCGGGCGTCGTGGACCGGCGGGCCCGGCCCGGCGCTAACCAGCGACGGCATCCACCACACCGCGGCGGTGGCCGAATTGATCGGCGAGCCGTTTGCCGCGGCCTTCATACAACTCCTTCGCGCATCGGAGGGGCTGCCGCCGCGGCCGGCCCGTCCGCCGGGCGACCTCTCGCTGGCGCAGACGGCGCGCGTCCCCGTGGCGGGTCAGCCGAAGGCCGGGACGTGGGCGACCGGCGTGCCCCCCAACCACGCCGTGCGAACCGCCGAGGCCTACGACCGCGAGGTCGCGGAGCCGCAGAGCCCCGGGGCCTCGTTCCGGGTGCGCTTCGAGGGCACGCGCGTGCTGGTGTGGGCGATGGGCCGGGGCGCCTTCGAAACGTCCATCCAAGGCTCGACCGGGCGCTACCGGGTCGAGGTCGGCTCCGGTCCGGGGTGGTCGATCCACACGATCACCCCGCCGCTTGCTCCGGGGTCCTACGAACTCGAGGCGGTGGCGCTCGAGCTGCCGCTGGTCTTCGGCGACCTGTTCGTGGTCGGTCGCTTGTCGGCTGGCACCGAAGTTCCGGGCGTGGTAAACTAGCCGGGTTGACCTCGATTACGGTCGAGGCTGCGAAATTCGCCCGCCAGGACGGCGGGTGGTTATGAGCCCGGATCCGCCAGCGCCAAGGACGGCCCGACGGGGGCATCAGAAAGGTCAAACCATGTCGGTTGTTTCCATGCGCGCCCTGCTCGAGGCGGGCGTCCACTTCGGCCACCAGACGCGCCGGTGGAACCCCAAGATGAAGCCGTACATCTTCCAAGAGCGCAACGGCATCTACATCATCGATCTCGGCAAGACGCTCGCCATGCTCAACGCCGTCTACGAAGACGTGCGGCAGATGTCGCGCGAAGGCCGCGTGATTCTCTTCGTCGGCACGAAGAAGCAGGCCCAAGACGTCGTAAAAGAAGAGGCCGAACGCGCCGGGACGTTCTTCGTCAACCAGCGCTGGCTCGGCGGCACGCTGACCAACTTCGCGACGATTCAGAAGCGCATCGCGCGCCTGCGCGAGCTCGAAGGAATGCGCCAGCAAGGCACGTTCGATCTGCTGCCCAAGAAAGAAGTCTCGAAGCTGACAGAAGAGCTGAACAAGCTCGAACGGTTCCTCGGCGGCATCAAGGACATGCACCGTCTCCCCGACGCGATGTTCATCGTCGATCCGAAAAAGGAACGCATCGCGGTCCTCGAGGCCAAGAAGCTGCACATCCCGATCATCGCCGTGATCGATACGAACTGCGATCCCGACGAGATCGACTACCCGATCCCGGGCAACGACGACGCGATCCGCGCCGTGCGCCTCATGGTCGGCAAGATCGCCGACGCGATCATCGAGGGCAAGACGGAGACCGAGTCGTCGTTCGACGCGCAGACGTATGACGAGCAGTACAACGAACTTGCCACAACCCCCGACGAAGAGCCGGTTCCCGCGTAGAGACGAATGCAAACCACGTATAAACCGACAGCCGACGACGTAAAGCGCCTGCGCGAGGACACCGGCGCGGGCATGATCGATTGCCGCAACGCGCTGGTGAAGAGCGAGGGCGACTTCGGTCGCGCTAAAGTGCTGCTGCAAGAGCAAGGCCAAGCGAAGGCGGAGAAAAAGGCCGAACGCAGCGCCAACGAGGGGCTGGTGGGCTCCTACATCCATACCGGCGGTAAGGTCGGCGTGCTGGTGGAGATCAACTGCGAGACCGACTTCGTCGCGCGCAACGACAAGTTCAAGGACCTCGTGCGCGACGTCGCGATGCACATCGCCGCGATGCCGGCGGCCTACCTCAACCGCGAGTCGGTGCCGGCCGAAAAAGTCGCCGAGCTGCGCGCCGAGTTCGTGCAGTCGGTTCCCGACGGCAAGCCGCCGGCGGTCGCCGAGAAGATCGTGGAAGGCAAGCTCAACAAGTGGTTCGAGGATCACGTCGTGCTCGAGCAGTCCTTCGTGAAGGACGATTCGATCACGGTCGGCGAGCTCGTCAACAGCGTATCCGGCGTGCTGGGCGAGAAGATGTCGGTCCGGCGCTTCGCCAAGTTCGCACTCGGCGAGTAGCGGCGCCTTGAACCCGGCCTTCCGTCGCGTTCTCCTGAAGCTTTCGGGCGAGGCGTTCGCCGGAAGCGGCGGCAGCGTCGACGTCGACACCACCACGGTCATGGCGAAGGAGATCGCCGCGGTGCACGCCGACGGCGTCTCGATCGCCGTCGTCGTCGGCGGCGGCAACATCTGGCGCGGCGCCCCGCACGAAGCGGCGGGCATGGAACGCGCGACCGCCGACTACATGGGCATGCTCGCGACCGTGATCAACGCGCTCGCGCTACAAGACTCGATCGAGCGGCTCGGCATTCCGGCCCGTACCCAAACCGCGATCGAGATGCACCAGATCGCCGAGCCCTACATCCGGCGGCGCGCGATGCGCCATATGGAGAAGGGCCGCGTCGTCATCTTTGCCGCCGGCACCGGCAACCCGTACTTCACGACCGATACGACGGCCGCGCTCCGCGCGGTCGAAATGGGCGCGCAGGTGATCCTCAAGGCCACCAAGGTCGACGGCGTGTATTCGGCCGATCCGTTTAAGGATCCGACCGCGACGCGCTTCGCGCAGCTCGACTACCTCAACGTCCTGCAGCTCGGGCTCGAGGTGATGGACAACACGGCCCTGACGCTGTGCATGGACAACGATATTCCGATCGTCGTCTTCGATATGAACGAACCGGGGAACATTCGCCGCGTGGTCATGGGTGAAGAGATCGGCACGCTCGTGGGCGCCGCGACGGCGCGCGGGGCGTGGCGCGTCGAACGCGTCTGAGGAGAATCGATCATGGCTGTGGAGGACGTCCTCAAAGAAACCGAAGCGAAGATGAACAAGGCGATGGAGGCGACGCGCAGCGATTTCGCCTCGATCCGCACCGGTCGCGCTTCGCCGACGCTGCTCGATCGCCTGACGGTCGAAGCCTACGGCTCACAGGTGCCGCTCAAGCAAGTCGCGAGCGTCAGCTCGCCCGACGGCCGCTCGCTGCTGATCTCGGCGTTCGATAAGAACACGGTCGGCGCGATCCGCAAGGCCATCGAAACGAGCGACTTGGGCCTCAATCCCAACATCGACGGCGCGCACGTGCGGCTCTCGATTCCGCCGCTGACCGAAGAGCGCCGCAAAGACCTCGTCAAGGTCATCAAAAAGAAGTCCGAAGAACATAAGGTCGCGATCCGCAACATCCGGCACAAAGCGGTCGATGAGATCAAAGCGCTCCAGAAGAGCCACGACTTGACCGAAGACGGCGTGAAGCGCGGCGGCGACCAAGTGCAAAAACTCACCGATAAATTCGTTAAGCAAATCGACGAGCTGGTCAACGGTAAAGAGAAGGAGATCATGGAGGTCTGATGGAGACCGCCG
>DASYOE010000244.1:0-4331 GCA_036008105.1 Candidatus Lustribacter sp.
GCGCATCGCGCACAAGATGGTGACCGCGCGCAACGACGGCGAAACCGTGGCCCCGCAGACGCGGCGCTACGTGGGCAGCGCCGGACAGAGCTTCGGCGCGTTCATCACCGACGGTTTGCACCTCGAGCTGGACGGCGAGGCCAACGATTACGTCGGCAAGGGCATGGAAGGCGGTTCGCTGATCGTTCGTACGCCGGGCTCGCCCGACGAACCGTCGATCGGCAACGCGTGCTTCTACGGTGCTCGCGGCGGCTCGGCGTATATCACGGGGACAGCCGGCGAGCGGTTCGCGGTCCGCAATAGCGGCGCGCGGCTGGTCGTCGAAGGCGCCGGCGCGCACGCGTGCGAGTACATGACGGCCGGTTCGGTTGCGATCGTCGGCCCGGTCGGACGCAATGCGGCGTCCGGCATGAGCGGCGGCGAAGCGTTTTTCCTGGCCGGCGAAGCGGAGCTGACCGCGCACCTCGGGCCGACCGACTTGCGGCCGCGGCCGCTTGATGCCGACGCGGCGGCGCGCCTCTACACGTTGCTCGAAGAGCACCTCGCGGCGACCGGATCACCGCGTGTAGAAGAACTCCTCACCGACTGGCCCGGGTCCGCGGCACGCTTCGTGCACCTCGCGCCCGGGCTGCCGGTCGTGAAAGCTAGCCTGCCGGCGGAGCCGGCGGTTTCGGTGCCGTCGCCTCGGTAACGGCCTTCGCGGCTTGGTGAACCGCTTGCCGGGCGTTCTCGGCTAACGGGGTCAGGCCGGCTTGAGCGCTCGCGGTGCCCTTGGCGATCACGTCCTGGGCCGTGCTGATGAAGGTCGTCAGATGGCCCTTGGCCGTCTCGAGGTGCGTCTGGGCGGCTTCACCGTACTGCGGCGCCTGATCGAGGATCGTCTTGTGCAACTCCTGAGCCTTAGCCATGGCATCGGCCACCATCGGTTTGGCTTGCTCGGCTCCCTTGGTCGCGGCCTCGGCGACGGTTTGCTGGAGCACGCGGGCGTTTTCGAGGGCCTTGTTCACGAAGTCGTTGTACACGGTGGCTCCTTGGGCGTTTAGGGGGAATCGCGTTCCGTTACCGTCAGTACCCAACGAAGAGCCCGACCGTACTGGTCCAGCTCTTTGGCGGTACGAGCCAGCCAGCGAAAAGTTGCATCGCCGTTGACCTTCCGACCTTCGGCATCGTCGTACTCTTGGATGAATGTCATGATAGCATCGAGTTGCCGTTCGAGCCGCTCCCAGCGTTCGCGCAGCGTCCGCTCGGAGGCATCGGGCAGCCGGTCCAGGATCGGCGGTGCCGGAAGCTGCGGGTTCTCCGTGGCGAATTCGAGCCGCGCCAGCGAGTAGTCGCCGCTCCGGGTGATAAACGAGCTTAAAGTGCGAACCAGCTTCTGGTCCATAGTGAGTATTTTAGGGAGATACGGGAAAACACATGTCTGAACGCCGGTATGTGATCATTGGGAACGGGTTTGCGGGTACGACTTGCGCCGAACAGTTGCGCAAGCTGGATGCATCCGCGTCCATCATCATGTTTGCCGACGAACCGTATCCGCTCTACAACCGCATCGCGCTGCCGCCGATGCTGCGCAAGCAGATTCCCGAAGCCAAGGTCATCATTCGTAACGAGGCGTGGCACGAGCAGCGCACGATCGATCTGCGGCTGAACACGCGCGTCGAAGCCATCAACCACGAAGGCAAGACGGTCGTCGCCAACGGCAAGGAATACCCGTACGACGCGCTACTCATCGCGACCGGTGGCCGGCCGAATCCCTCGGAATTTCCCGGCGGCGCGGGCGCGAAGAACATCTATAACTTCCAGTACATGGACGACACGCGGGCGATCTCGGAATCGCTCGAGACCGCGAAGGTCGCGGTGTCGGTCGGCGGTTCGTTCATCGCCTACGAGCTCGCCGAAGCATTCGTGAAACGCGGCGTCGAGACGCACTGGCTGATCCGCGGACCGCGGTTTTTGCGCCGTATGCTCGACGAGATCTCGGGCGAGTTGGTCGATGAAGCGGCGCGCGCCGACGGCTGCACGATCCACTACAACGATGAGGTCAAGGAGTTCGTGCGTTCCAACGGCGTGGTGACGAAAGTGATCACGACCAAGGGGACGGAAATCGCTGCCGACGTGATCGGCATCGGCTTAGGGTTGACGATCAATTCGGAGCTCGTGCACGGCACGCCGATCGAAGTCGGCACCGGTATCAAGTGCGACGACCGCTTGGAAACCGCGGTGAAGGGCATCTACTGCGCGGGCGATGCGGCGGAGTTCTACGATCCGACGGCGGACATGCACTACCGGATGGGAACGTGGAACAACGCCGGCGCCCACGGCAAGGTCGTGGCGGCCAACATGGCCGGCGGCGACGTACGCTACCACGATGTGCCCGAGTACTCATCGATGATCTTCAGCGAACAGACGATTACCCAATTCGGCCTCTCGCCCGAATACCGCAACGACCTGACGATGGTGCGCAGCATCGAGCCGGAAAAGAAGTGGTACCGTGCCTTATGGTTCCGCGAGGAACATCTCGTCGGCGGCCTGTTGATCGGCAAAGGCAACCGCGCCGGCAAACGCCGCTACGTCGAAGCGATCAAAGCCAAGACCGCTTTCCCCAAGGCCGAACACGAGTCGCTCCTGCACTGGCACGCCGACCAATAGCGTTCACGTCGCGCTGAGCGGCTGAGCGACGGACTCGAGCGGTTTCCGCTCGGCGGCGACGCCGAAGATTGCCTCGACGATTCCGCCGGCCAGCATGTTGGCGGCGGCGATCGTGTAGCCGAAGACGATGCTTGGGACGGACTTCGTCGCGATCAGTTGGCCGAAAAACGTCGGCGCGTACGCACCGCCGACCAGCGTGCCGATGGCGTAAACGATCGCGATCGCCATCGCGCGCGTCTCCATCGGAAAGATTTCGCTCGCGGTGAGATAGGCGGCGCTCGCACCGGCCGACGCGAAGAAGAAGACGACCATCCAGCACAGCGTGACGGTGGTTGCGTTCAGCGCGCCCGCGGCAAAGAGCGAGCCGGTGCCGTAGAGGAGTGCGCCGGAGAGGATGTACGTCGCGGCGATCATCGCCTTGCGACCGACCACGTCGAAGAAGTGGCCGAGCAGCAACGGGCCGGCGAGATTGCCGATCGCAAACGGCAAATAGTAGTACGGGATGGCCTCGTCGGGCACGTGGAAGTAGGTGCCGAGGATCAAGCCTTGCGTGAACGTGAATGCGTTGTAGATGAACGCTTGCGTGCACATCAACGTCAGCGCCACGGCGGTGCGCGCCGGGTAGCGAACCACCATTGTATGTGCGACCGACGCGAGCGAAGCGCGATGATCTTGATCGATGTCGACTGACTGCGATACCGCCGGCAATTGAGCCCCGCTCGCGCGAATTCGTTCTTCGATTGCCGTAACGGTGCGTTCGGCTTCGTCGGAACGGCCGTGCGTGAGCAGCCAGCGCGGGCTCTCCGGCACGGTTCGGCGCACGAACAGCATCGCGACCGCCAGCACGATGCCAAGGCCGAAGGCGAAGCGCCAGCCGTAGCGCTGGTCGACCAACTGCGGATCGAGCAGCACGATCGACCCGAGGCTCGCGAGGATCGTGCCGAGCCACCACGTTCCGTTGATGGCGAGATCGACGACGCCGCGCCGTTGGGCCGGAATCAACTCGTCGATGGCGGAGTTGATCGCCGCGTACTCGCCGCCCAAGCCGAACCCGGTCAAGATGCGGAAGATGAGAAAGCTCTCGGCGTTCCATGAGAACGCCGTCGCCGCGGTGAGCGCGACGTACCATCCGAGCGTGACGAGAAACAGCCTCTTGCGGCCGAGCTTGTCGGTGAGGTAGCCGAAGAACAGCGCTCCCGCCGCCGCGCCGACGAGATAGCCGGAAGCGGAAGCCGTGAATTGAACGTCGCTCAGACTCAGGCCGGCCGCGCTCTTGAGCGTCGGCGCGATGTTGCCGACGATCGTGACCTCGAGCCCGTCGAGCACCCACGTGATCCCTAACCCGAGCACCACGGTCCAGTGCCACGCGCTCCATGGCAGACGGTCCAGCCGAAACGGGATTTGCGAGCGAACGACGCGGGGCACGGTCGGTAGGTTCCCGGCCCGGGGCCCCTTCAAGCAGAAGGCGAACGAGTGCGGTCAAGGAGACGACACACATGATTGTCCGCCAAGAAGCCAACGGCGAAATGCTCCTGCTCGCGCAGACCGATCATTCGCGGTTGGCGGGCCAATTCGCGGCGCATTGGGGCAACGCCGAGTTTGCGCCGCTCACTCCGTACGAGTCCGTCGCGCGCGCGGCCGCGTTTCATGATTTCGGCTACCTTCGATACGAGACGGCACCG
>DASYOE010000245.1:0-8535 GCA_036008105.1 Candidatus Lustribacter sp.
GCGGCGCGCGATCAGGCGGCGCGACGGGGTCAGCGGAATGATCTCGTCGTCGCTATCGCGGTCCTTCGACTGCGCGCCAACCGGCGCTTCGCTCAGGATGACAGGGGGCGGGGCGGGTGCCGTGGCTAGCGGGGGTTGTACCGGGCCCGCGGCGGCGGCGACGATATCGGCGGCGGTGACGCGACCGTTCATGCCGGTTCCGGTGACGGACGCGAGGTTGACCGAATGTTCGCGCGCGAGACGGCGAACGGCCGGTGAAACGCGCAGGCCGTTGGCGATCGCACCGTTGCTATGACCGGTAGCCGGTTCCACCCGAGCGGGTTCCATCGGCAGCGTGGGCTGCGCCGCGGGCGGCAGCGGCTGCCGGGGCGCGCCGGTTTCGTCGATCACCGCGATCGGCGCGCCGGTCGGGACGGTCTCGCCCTCGGCGACGATCAGCTCGCGAATCGTGCCGGCGACCGGCGAGGGAACCTCGGCGTTTACTTTGTCCGTCGAAACCTCGACGAACGCTTCGTATTTGTCAACCGCTTCACCGGGCTGCTTGAGCCAACGCGCGACCGTGCCTTCGGTCACCGTTTCGCCCAGCTGCGGCATGCGAATCGTGGTGCTCAAAAGCGAACCAGCTCCTGCATCGCGGCGCGCATCCGCTCGGTCGAAATCATAAACGCTTCTTCGAGCGGCTGCGCGTAGCCCATCGCCGGAACGTCGGGTCCGCACAAGCGCCGGATCGGGGCGTCGAGATCGAACAGCGCTTCCTCCGACACCATCGCGCTGATCTCCGCGCCGATACCGCCGAACTTGTTGTCTTCGTGAATGATCAGCAGCTTGCGCGTCTTGCGCACGCTGGTGAGAATCGCGGTCTTGTCCATCGGGCGAATCGAACGCAGGTCGATCACCTCGACCGAGATGCCTTCGGTTTCGAGTTGCGCCGCGGCATCGAGCGCTTGATGGAGGTTGTAGCCGTACGAAACGACGGTCGCCTGCGTGCCGGGTTTCTTGATGTCGGCTTTCCCGATCGGAATCGTGAAATGACCGGCCGGCACGTCCCCGCGCACCGAACGGTACGTTTTCTTGTGCTCGAGGAAGAGGACCGGATCGGGATCCTCGATCGCCGCGGTCAGCAGTCCTTTGATGTCGCGGGGCGTTGACGGCGCCACGATCTTGAGCCCGGGCACGTGATAGAACAGCGCTTCGATCGAGACCGAATGCGAGAGCGCGCCGTGCACGCCGCCGCCGTACGGCGTGCGGATGACCAGCGGACAGCTGTAATCGCCGTTGGAGCGGTAACGCGTCTTGGCCGCTTCGCCGACGATCTGGTTGAACGCCGGATAGATGAAGTCGGCGAACTGGATCTCGGCGATCGGCCGCAACCCCTGCATCGCCATGCCGACCGCGACGCCGACGATCGACGCTTCGGCCAGCGGCATATCGAGAACGCGCTTGGCGCCGAACTCTTCCAGAAAGCCCTTGGTGATAAGGAAGACGTTCCCGCGCGTGCCGACGTCCTCGCCGAGGATGAGAACTTTTTCGTCCGCCACCATCGCGTCGTGCAACGTCATGCGCACCGCCTCGACGTTGGTGATCGCGGTGGTTGCGGGTGCGTCGGCCGGTTGAATGGTGGAACTCACTCGAGCCACGGCTCGTAGGCGGCGCCGGCATAGACGTGGGTCGTCATGTCGTCGACCGACGGATACGGCAGCCCTTCGGCCGCGTCGGTGGCGTCGTTTGCCTGTTGCAGCACGTCGGCTTTCATCGCCGCCAAACCGGCATCGTCGATGATGCCGGCCTCTAAGAGAACGCGTTCGAACTTCGGCACCGGATCGTCGGCGCGCTGGCGCGCGAGCTCCTCGCGGTCGCGATAGGTGCGATCGTCGTCGTCGGTCGAGTGCGAGAGAAAACGGTAGACCTTCCCCTCGACCAGCGTCGGCCCGCCGCCGCTGCGCGCGCGGTCCATCGCCACCTTCATCGCGCGGTACGACGCGATCGGGTCGGTGCCGTCGCAGATCAGTCCGGGAATGCCGTAGCCCGCGGCCTTATCCGCAACGTCGCGAATCGCCATCTGCGCCGATTGCGGTGTCGAAATCGCCCAGCCGTTGTTCTCAACCAGGAACACGATCGGCAGCGCGTGCACCGCCGCGAAGTTCACGGCCTCGTGCCACTCGCCTTCGCTCGTCGCGCCTTCGCCGGTGGCGCAGAGTACCGCGCGGCCCCCCTCGCCGTGATACGTCAGCGCGTACGCAACGCCGGCGGCGTGCGTGCAGTGCGCGGCGATGATCGACGAGATCGAAAGCACGCCGCGGTCGCGCGCCGTATAATGGTTGGGAAATTGACGGCCGCCCGAGAGGTCGGCTTCGCGCGCGAACATGTTCGTCAGCAGATCGAGCGGCGTGATCCCGACGCCGAGCACGAGCCCGAGATCGCGATAGTAGGGAGCGAGGATGTCGCGGCCGCGCACGAAGGCCATAGCGGCGCCGGCTTGGAGCGCTTCGTGCCCTTCGCTGCCCAGAGCGAACGGAATCTTGCCTTGACGGTTCAACTGGAAGCCGCGGTTGTCGAGCTGGCGCTGCAGCAGCATGTTCCACAGCATCGCGACGAGTTGCTCGTCGCCCAGACCGCCCCGATCGAGCGCCGCTCGGCTCGTGACCGTTTTTGCCATCGCGCACCTATTTGCCGAAAGAGCCGCCGATACTCTGCTGCCCGAGGGGCCGCGCCCGGAGCCGCCTTGAATTCGAGGGTACCCATGGCAGCACCGGAAGCAATCCCTCACGCGGAGATGGTCCGCGCGCGGCGCCATCTGCACGCCAGCCCCGAGCTGTCGATGGTGGAGTTCGACACGGCGCGTTTCGTCGCCGAGACGCTGGCCACATACGGCCTCGACGAGATCCGCACCAAGGTCGGCAAGACCGGCGTGCTGGGTACGCTGACCGGCGGGCGGCCCGGTCCAGTCACGCTGCTGCGTGCCGACATGGACGCGCTTCCGATCCGTGAGATCAACGCGGTCGACTACGTCTCGACGCGCGAGGGCGTCATGCACGCGTGCGGTCACGACGGACACGTCGCGATCCTGTTAGCCGCGGCGAAAACGCTGGCCGAGAAGCGCGCCGACGTCGCGGGCACGCTAGTTTTCTGTTTCCAGCCCGGCGAAGAGGGCGCGGCCGGCAATCGTTTGATGATCGAGGACGGCGCGCTCGAGCACCCGCACGTCGACCGCACCTTCGCCCTCCACCTCTACAGCGGTCTCGACGTCGGGAAGATCGGCGTTCGCGACGGCGCGTTCTTCGCGTCGGCCGACGAGTTCACGCTGACGATTCGCGGTCGCGGCGGCCACGGTGCGATGCCGCAAAACTCGGTCGATCCGATCGTCGCCGGCGCCCACGTGGTGACGATGCTGCAGACGATCGTGAGCCGCGAGATCGCGCCGAAGGACCCGGCCGTTTTCACCGTTGGTCAGTTCACCAGCGGGACGACCTTCAACGTGATCCCCGACGAGGCGCTCCTGAAGGGCACGGTGCGGGCCTTTGACGCCGGCGTCCGGGCGAGCATGCCCGAGCGCCTGCGGCGCATCGTCGGAGGCCTAGCCGAGGCGCTGCGAGTCGAGATCGAGGTCGACTATCGCTGGTCGTACCCGCCGACCGTGAACGCGGCCGAGCCCAACGACGTGGTCCGGGCGCTGGGCCGGCGGCTCCTCGGTCCCGAGAACGTGGTCGAGCACGACATCGTGATGTGGGCCGAGGACATGTCGTTCATGCAGGAGCAGCGCCCGGGGGCCTATTTCCTGGTCGGTTCCCGAGGGGGCGAGGCAAGCGCCTACCCGCACCACAACGCCCGGTTCGACATCGACGAGCGCTCGCTGGACGTGGGGTATCGGATGATGACCGGCTTGGGAATGAATTCCTAGCGCGGGCCGATTCGGCGAAAGCGCGTGCCATTTCGACCTTTGCATAGTGACGCCACGTACCCTCATGGCCTAAAGTAGAGGTTCGATGTCGAATCTCCAGCGGGAGCCGGAACACGACGCCTGCGGCGTTGGGTTCCTCGCCGACCTTTCGCACAAGGCGTCCCACGACGTCATCAGCATGTCGCTCGAAGCAGCGGCCGCGATGGCGCACCGTGGCGCGCGCGCTGCCGACGGCCGGACCGGCGACGGCGCCGGCCTGCTGACCGAGACCCCGCGGGCGCTCTACCTGCGCGAACTGACCGCCGACCACGTGCGCATTCCGGAACGTCACGTCGGTGCGGTCTGCCTGTTTCTGCCGCGCGACTTCGACGAGGCCGCCAACGCGCGCGCGAAGGTCGAGGCCGCCGTACGGCTGGCCGACGTCGCGCCGCTGCGCTGGCGCGTTCCGCTGGTCAATGCCGACGTGCTCGGCGAGTATGCGCGCCGCACCGCACCGCCGTACGAACAGCTGCTGGTCGACATGGGTCCCGGCAACGTGCGCGAGCGCATGCGCGTCGCGCGTCAGCTGGTGTGGCGTACCGTGCGCGACATCGCGGGTGCGGTGCTGGTCAGCGCGTCGGCCACCAAGGTCGTCTACAAAGCGTTGCTCTCATCGGCCGAACTCGGCGACTACTTTGCCGATCTGCGCAATCCGAATTTCGTCTCGCGCTTCGGTGTCTTCCATCAGCGCTTCAGTACGAACACCTCGCCGCAATGGCGGCTGGTGCAGCCGTTCAACTATATCGCGCACAACGGCGAGATCAACACGATCACCGGCAACCGGGCGTGGATGCAGGCGCGCGGCGTGCCGGTGCGGCCGTGGGCGAGCGATTCGCTGAATTTCAACACCGCCATCGACGCGATGCTCGGCGCCGGTTATCGCATCGACGAAGCCGTCGACATGATGCTCTCGCCGTCGGTCGAGGCGTCGGACGACCGCTTGCGCGCGTTCTACGACTCTCACATTCCGACCGTCGAGCCGTGGGACGGTCCGGCGGCGATCGTCTTCGCCGACGGCGACACGGTCGGCGCCGCGCTCGATCGCAGCGGCTTCCGGCCGATGCGCTGGTGCCGCACGGAGTCGGGCAAGGTGCTGGCGGCATCCGAAACCGGCGTCGTCAACTTCGGCGACGATCCGATCGTGCAGCGCGGCCGCCTCGGCCCCGGCGATCGTTTGGTCGTCCGTTTCGCATCGCACCAAGTCGTGACGCCCGATCAGTTCCGCGCCGAACGGCGCGAGCGCGCGGATTTCCGCGCGATCGTGAAGTCGTGGGAATTCCCGCTGCCCGAGCCGGTGCTGACCGGAACCGCCGGCGATCCGTCGGTCGACCGCGACCTCGTGCGGTTCGGTTTTTCGAAGGACGAGCTCAAGGACGTCGTGTCCGTCATCGCGTCGGGCGCCGGCGAACCGGTGCTGTCAATGGGCGACGATGCCGCGCAGCCGTACCTCGAGCGCCGCATGCCGGTAGCCACCTACCTGCGTCAGAAGTTCGCGCAAGTCACCAACCCGCCGATCGATTCCGTGCGCGAAGGCTTCGTCTTCGACATGCGCACCTGGGTCGGTTCGGGCGACACGAACGGCGACGTGCCGTCGTACGGCTCGATCGTGATGCTCGAGACCGCCGTGCTCGACGAAACGGCGTTCGACGACCTGCGTTTCGACGCGCGTCTGGTGCAGCACCGGATGGCACTCGAACTCGGAACGGACAAGCTCGAGACGCGCATCGCGAAGCTGTGCGATGAAGCCGAGAGCGTCGTCCGCGACGGCGCAACCTACCTCGTGCTCGACGATCGCGGCGTGACGCTGCCGGTCCCGGCGATTCTCGCCGCCGGTGCGATCCATCAACGCTTGATCGCGATCGGCCTGCGCATGCAGGCCTCGATCGCGGTGGCCGACGGCTTCGCGCGCGACGCGCACTCGGTCGCGACCGTGATCGGCGCCGGTGCGAACATCGTCACCCCGTGGCTCGCGCTCCGGTATGCCGAACGCAACGGCACGCGCAACGCGTTCCTCTACACGATCCGCTCGGGCCTGATCAAGATCATGGCCAAGCTCGGCATCTGCTCGTTGCGCTCGTACATCGGCGCGCAGACGTTCGAGTCGCTCGGACTCGCGCGCGAGGTCGTCGACACCTGTTTCCCGGGCATGCACGCGCACGTGCCGGCCGTCGGGTTCTCGCACCTGGAAGAAGATCTCCGCGCCTGGAGCACCGCCGCCGAGAACGGCGAGACCCCGCAAGACCGCGGTCTGTTCCGTTACCGGCGCGACGGCATCAAGCACGCCCTCGATCCGGGCATGCTCAAGACGCTGCGGGCGGCGGCGATGAAGGGCGATACCGAAGCGTTCCTCACCCTCTCCGACCGGCTCGAGTCGCGCGAACCGATCAACCTGCGCGATCTCGTCAACCCGGTGCCGCTGGATCGCGCGATTCCGATCGAGCAAGTCGAGCCGCCCGAGAGCATCTATCCGCGTTTCGCCACCGCCGCGATGTCGCTGGGCGCGCTCGCGCCGGAAGTGCACAAGACGATCGCGATTGCCGCCAACCGTCTCGGCGCCCGCAGCAATTCGGGTGAGGGCGGCGAGGAGCGCGACCGCTTCGCGCGCACGCGTGACTCCGGGCGCAGCGCGATCAAACAAGTCGCGTCGGGCCGCTTCGGCGTCGGCGCAACGTACTTGGCGAGCGCCGACGAGATCGAAATCAAGATGGCCCAGGGCTCGAAGCCCGGCGAGGGCGGCCAGATCCCGGGCTTCAAAGTGTCGCATGAAATCGCGATACTGCGCGGAGCGGTCGAGGGGCAAGGGCTGATCTCGCCGCCGCCGCATCACGACATCTACTCGATCGAAGATTTGGCCGAACTGATCTACGATTTGCGCCGGGCTGCGCCGCAGGCGCGCATCGCCGTCAAACTCGTGAGCCAAGCCGGCATCGGCTACGTTGCGAGCGGCGTCGCGAAGGCCAACGCGGACGTCATTCATATCAGCGGTCACGACGGCGGGACCGGCGCATCGCCGCTGGGTTCGATCAAGTCGGCCGGTTTGCCGTGGGAGCTGGGTCTGGTCGAAGTGCACCACACCCTCGTCGCCAACGGGTTGCGTTCGCGCGTGAAGCTGCGCGTCGACGGCGGGTTCAAGACCGGCCGCGACGTCGTCTTGGCGATGATGTTCGGCGCCGACATGTGCGGCTTCGGGACGACGATGCTGGTCGCGCTGGGTTGCATCTACGCGCGGCAATGCCACCTGAATACGTGTCCGGTCGGCATCGCGACCCAAGATATGGCGTTGCGTGCAAAATACAAGGGCACGCCCGAGGAAGCCGAGACGTTCTTCGGCTTCATCGCGGCCGACGTGCGCCGCCGGTTGGCCGCGCTCGGCGCGAGTTCGCTGGAAGAAATTCGCGGCCGCTCCGACCTGCTGCGTGCGCGCGAAGATCTCGACGACTACTACGGCTCGATCGACTTGAGCGAGGTCCTGCGCTTACCCGAACGCTCGCCGTTCGTCGACGTCCGCAATGCCGACGAGCCGCACGTCGCCGACATGTGCGGGCCCGATGAGGTCGTGCGCCTGCGGCCGGCCGACCGCGCGGTCGGCGCGCGCATCGCGCACAAGATGGTCACGGCGCGCAACGATGGCGAAACCGTAGCCGCGCAGACGCGGCGTTACGTCGGCAGCGCCGGACAAAGCTTCGGCGCGTTCATCACCGACGGCTTACACCTCGA
Organism: Candidatus Lustribacter sp.; assembly: GCA_036008105.1. Taxonomy (GTDB): domain Bacteria; phylum Vulcanimicrobiota; class Vulcanimicrobiia; order Vulcanimicrobiales; family Vulcanimicrobiaceae; genus Lustribacter. Next base: position 7,655 of record DASYOE010000245.1, read on the forward strand.
GCTCGATGGCGAGGCCAACGATTACGTCGGCAAGAGCATGGAAGGCGGTTCGCTGATCGTGCGCACGCCGGGCTCGCCCGACGAACCGTCGATCGGCAACGCGTGCTTCTACGGCGCCCGCGGCGGCTCGGCGTACATTACGGGGACGGCCGGCGAGCGGTTCGCGGTTCGCAATAGCGGCGCGCGGCTGGTCGTCGAAGGCGCCGGCGCGCACGCCTGCGAGTACATGACCGCGGGTTCGGTTGCGATCGTCGGCCCGGTGGGACGCAACGCGGCCTCGGGCATGAGCGGCGGCGAAGCGTTTTTCCTGGCCGGCGAAGCGGAGCTGATCGCGCACCTCGGGCCGACCGAATTGCGGCCGCGGCCGCTCGATGCCGACGCGGCCTCGCGCCTCTACACGCTCCTCGAGGAGCACCTCGCGGCGACCGGGTCGCCGCGCGTCGAAGCGCTTCTTACCGACTGGCCCGGATCGGCGGCACGTTTCGTGCACCTCGCGCCCGGGCTGCCGGTCGTGAAAGCTAGCCTGCCGGCGGAGCCGGCGGTTTCGGTGCCGTCGCCTCGGTAACGGCCTTCGCGGCTTGGTGTACCGCTTGCCGGGCGTTCTCGGCCAACGGGGTCAGGCTGGCTTGCGCGTTCGCGGTGCCCTTCGCGATGACGTCCTGGGCGGTGCTGATGAAGGTCGTCAGGTGCCCCTTGGCCGTCTCCAGGTGGGTTTGCGCGGCCTCACCGTATTGCGGTGCCTGATCGAGGATCGTCTTATGGAGCTCTTGGGCCCGGGCCATGGCATCGGCAACCATCGGCTTGGCTTGCTCGGCTCCCTTCGTCGCGGCATCGGCGACGGTTTGCTGGAGGACGCGGGCGTTCTCGAGGGCCTTGTTCAC
>DASYOE010000246.1:0-17228 GCA_036008105.1 Candidatus Lustribacter sp.
GGGGGCGCCGGCAACATCCTCGCCGTCATCGGGTTCCGTCTCGAACGAGGCCGGCGCGACGTAGGCGGGCGGACTGGGCGGGGGCGGAGCGAGATCTTTGACGCGATCGCCGGACAGCGACTCGCCCGGAAGCTTCGCGACCAGCGACCCCGAGAGCGACTCACCGGGCAGCGGCGCGAGGCCGCCGGCCGGTGGCGGACGGAACGCGGGGGCGGCGGGTTGCCGTGCGGCCGGCGGTCCGGCCGGACGGCCGCGATCGCGTCCGCGCGCCGGTGGGCGAGCGGTCGGCACATCGAGCGCGTCGGCCAGCAGGTCGTCGCCGGCGACCGCCGGGGTGACGTGCCGCGGCGCGCCTTCGTTGCGCGCGACCGTTTCCTCGGCCACGGCCTCTTCGGTCGTGGAGATCCCGATGACCGGAACCGGCCGGGAACCCAAACCCTTGGCGGCCTCCTCGGCCAGTTCGCGCAGTTCTTCTTGCTGCTCGGCTGCGGTGAGCGGTTTGCGACCGCGTCCGCCACGACGGCGGCGTTTCTTGCCGTCGCCGGCCGCCGCGCGATCGGCACCCGCGCCGATCGGCGTGCGTGCCTCGGCCAAAATGTCGGCGCCGTCGACGTCGATGATGCGAATCTTAATCGCGTTGCCGGCGGCGTTCGCCGCATTTTCGACTTCGATCAAACGGCCGTTGACGACCGCGGCGGCCGACGTGGCGACCGGCAGACGCGTCGCGAGCAGCTCGACTTCGAACTCGTCGCCGACGCGCACCGGCGGCAGTTCCGGTAAGCCCGGACCCCACACGACCAACGGCGTTTCGGGATGCACGACCGGATCGACACGCACTTCGATCGGCGTCTTGACGCGTTCGGTGAGCGCTTTCAGCTCGTCTTCGTACCAAAACTCGATCTGCGCCGCGACTTGCGGCGAGGCGGCGACGTTGACGTGATCGGCGTGACCGTTGTGGTGGTGCGCGATCTGCCGGAAGGTCGAGATCGTCACGGTTTCCGGCGACATCACGCTGCCCAGGCCCGAACACATCGGACACGTGGAGCGAAGCTGTCCGGCGAGATCCTTGCCGACGCGCTTGCGCGTGAATTCGAGCAATCCGAGCGGCGAGAACGACTGAATCGTCGAGCGCGTGTGGTCGCGCTTCAAGCCGTCTTCGAGGCTCTTGATCACCTTGTTGCGATCGTTTTCGCTCGACATGTCGATGAAGTCGCAGACGATGATGCCGCCGATGTCGCGCAAGCGCACTTGGCGCGCGATTTCAGCTGCCGCTTCGATGTTCGTCTTGACGATCGTGTCGTCGAGGTTCTTGCCGCCGGTGAATTTACCGGAGTTCACGTCGATGACCGTCAGCGCTTCGGTCGTCTCGATGACGATCGAACCGCCCGACGGCAGCTTCGCGGTCGGCTTCATCAATTTCGCGACTTCTTCGTCGATCTTGTAGTCGGCGAACAGCTGCGCGCCGCCGGGATACGGCTTGATGCGCTCGACGTACTGCGGTCCCAGCAGGCGCATGAAATCGCGCACGCGTTCCGCTTCTTCGGGATCGTCGATCCAGACGTGCGCGACGTCGGGCGTGATGAAGTCGCGCGCCGCTTTGTACACGAGGTTCATGTCCTTGTGCAACAGCGACGGCGTCGGTGCCGACTTGTAGTTTTCGAGAATGCCGTGCCACATGCGGATCAGCACGCCCAGGTCGGCGATCAGCTCGGCGTTGGAAACGCCGGCCGCGGCGGTGCGCACGACGGTCGCCATGCCCTCGGGCCGGATCGCTTTCATCACCGTCTTGAGGCGGTTGCGTTCTTCGGCCGATTCGATCTTGCGCGAAACGCCGGAGTACTTGCCGGTCGGCATCAGGATCAGATAGCGGCCCGGCAGCGAGATGTTGGTCGAAACGCGCGCGCCCTTGAGGCCGCGCGGTTCCTTGACGATCTGCACCAGGACGTCGTCGCCCTTGCTGACTTTTTCGTTGATCGTCCAGCCGCTGCGGCCGCCGGTGATCTCGACGTCGCCGATATTTAGCGGCGTCTTGTTGATGTCGTCGACGTAGAGGAACGCGTTGCGTCCCAGCCCGATGTCGACGAAGCTGGCGCCCATGCCGGGCAGCACGTTTTGGACTTTGCCCTTGTAGATCGAGCCGATGACGCGTTCGTCACGCTCGATGTAGTACTCGGAAAGGATCCCATCTTCGAGGATGGCGACGCGGTTCTCCCACGGATCGCTCGAAATGAGAAGGTCGGTCGACAAGTTGTGTGTCTCCCGGGTTCGACCGTCCTACGACACGCATCGCGACAACGTACTGATTAACGTCATCGAGCGGGTATCGCCGGCTTCGGCCGCGACCCAAAATATCGGTAAGAAACTGTTCGAAATGCCCTACCGATCCAGCGTCCACCCTTCGGGGACACGATCACGAGGCGAGCTATTTCAGAAGTACGGGTTCGAGAGGAAGGAGAATTCGTCCTCGCGGGAACTCCAAGCGGCGTGAAGCTGGTGTTGCGCCTCATCTTCGTCGGGATACTGGTTCTGGGCTCGGTGCTCTATGCCGGTGCGGTCCAGATCGGCGCTCGGAATGCGGAAATTGCCTGGTATTCGGCCGGGCAGCAAGCCGTGCGCTTGGTCGAACGGCTGGACGATCTCTCGACCCTGCTGCTGGGCTACAGTGCCGGCGAGAGCCCCGCCGCCGACCACGCCCGGGCGCGGCAGATCGCCGGCATGCTGGGGAATTTCGAGCAAGATGCCGCTGCCAGCGGCCTGACCGAATCGATCCCGGAATCCCAGATCGTGGGTCTGCGAACCGACTGGACGCTTGCCGAGCGCCGGCCCGCCGAACCCGCGCTGGTGCGCTTGACGGACGAGACGATGCGCGAGTCCTATCTGCGCGTCGGCACGATCGCGGTGATGCGCGGCAGCCAGACCGACGCGGACGCGGTGCTCGGCGAAGCGAGCCTGCAGGCCGTGCCGGACGCCGCGGCGCGCTTTGCCCGCATTGCGAGCATGCTGGCGGCCAATCAGCGACGGGGCAGCGCCCAGATCCCACGCGAGGGCGTGGCTACGAACTACGCCGACGCCAGTTCGATGACGGCGGTGGCCCTGAACCCGCGCTGGTTTGAGGGCTTGCCGCCGGAAGTACGCGCGCAAGCCGACGCCGCGCGCGCTGCGAGCAATACCCTGCTCAGTCTTCTGCGCGAGCGCATCGAGCGGGGCGATGCGTTCGCACGGCGGCCGGAATTGCTCGCCGCGGCCCGGCACGCGGCAAGCGCAACGTCGACGCTCGAACGGGAACTGCTGACGCTGCTGCGCCAGCGTCTCGCCGATGCCGAAGCGCGCGCGCACCGCGAGATCGCGCTCACCGCCGGCCTGATCGTCGCCGTCATTGCGCTGGTGGCGCTGCTCTCGCTGCAGGTCGTTCGCGCCCAACTGCGTTCGCGCCGCACGCGTTTAGCCTTCGCGCACCAAGCCATGCACGATGCGCTCACCGGCTTGCCCAACCGGCGCGCCTTCACCCAAGCGGCCGCCAAAGCCGTCGCCGCGTGGACCCCGGTGAACGACCGCACGAGTTGGATTCTCTCGATCGACTTCGACTTTTTCAAAGAGGTGAACGATCGCTACGGCCATCAGGCCGGCGACGATTTTCTCGTTGCGGCGGCGACCCGGCTGCAGGCGGCGACGCCACCCGGTGATTTGGTCGCGCGCGTCGGCGGCGATGAGTTCGCGGTGCTCGTGCATCACTACGATCCCGACTCAACGCAAGCGCTGCAGGTGGGCGAAGCGATCTGCGGGGCGTTCATCGAGCCGATCAGTGTCGAAGGCGTGGAACACCGCTTGGCGGCCAGCGTCGGCATCGTCGCGATCGACGCCCTGCACGAAACCGTCGACAGCATTTTGCGCGATGCGGATATCGCGATGTACCGCGCCAAGGAAGACGGCGGCGACCGAGTCGTGCTCTTCGACGACGTCTTGCGCGCGTCGATCGTCGACCGGGCCGAACTCGCTTCCGACCTGCGCGCCGCGCTGGCGCGCGATATCGGACCACGGGTCGTTTTCCAACCGATCCTCTCGCTGGACGATCGAACCTGCCACGGCTTCGAAGCACTGGTCCGCTGGCGTCATCCGGTACGCGGCGAAGTCGACGCGTCGCTGTTGATCGACGTCGCGCAAGAGGCGCGTCTGATCGTGCCGCTCGGCCGCCGCATCGTGCACGAAGTGTGCCGCCACCTCTCGGAATGGCGACGCGACGGTTTGAACTTGGAAACGCTGTCGGTGCATTTCAACGTCTCGCCGATGGAGGCCGCGCACGTCGACACCTACGCCTCGATCGCCGACGCGATGGAGCATTGGGGCATTCCACCGCAAACGCTGGTCATCGAGATGACCGAAACCGCGTCCATCGATTCGATCGACACGGCCGGACGCTTTCTCGCCAACCTGCACGCGATGGGCGTGCGGGTGTGCTTGGACGATTTCGGCACCGGCTATTCGTCGTTGCGCCACCTCAACGACTTTCAAGTCGACGCGATCAAGATCGACCGCTCGTTCGTGGTGTCGGCCACCAATGACCGCGCCAAGCTGCCCATCGTCGCCGGCATCATCGCGCTCGCGCGCGGCCTCAACGCCGAGGTGATCGCCGAAGGAATCGAGACCCCCGAACAGCGCGAACTCGTGCGCGAACTCGGCTGCGGTCTCGTGCAAGGGTACCTATTCGCGCGCCCGATGTCGCCCGACGACGCCTTCCGCTTCGCCCAGCGTACCCTGGCGCAACCGGCGCGCAGCTAGCGGTTAAGCGGCTTCGCCGATGCGGGCGCGCGCGTCGCCGAAGATCAACCGGTCTTTCTGCAAGGCGACGTTGATCAGGATGCCGGCAGCGAGGTAGTCGGTGATCAGCGCGCTGCCGCCGTAGGACATGAACGGCAACGGGATTCCCGTCACCGGCATGATGCCGATCGTCATCCCGATGTTGACGATCATGTGAAACGCGAACATCGTTACCAGACCGACGCTGAGCAAGAGCCCGAAGCGGTCTTGCGCGGAGAACACCGCGCGCAGCGCGCTCGCGACGACGAGGACGTCGAGCGCGATCAAACCGCACGCACCGATGAAGCCCGCTTCTTCGCCGACCGCGGTGAAGATGAAGTCGCGCGAGTTCTCGGGGACGAAATTCAGCTGCGTCTGCGTGCCGTGGTAGAGGCCCTTGCCGAGCAGCTCGCCGCTGCCGACCGCGATCTTCGACTGGTTGAGGTTGTAGCCGACGCCCTGCGGATCGAGCTTGGGATTCAAAAACACGAGCAGCCGCGCGCGCTGGAACGGCTTGAGGATCTTATCGCTCGAGAGCACGTAGGCCGCGGCGGCGACGATCGTGCCCAAGTAGATCGCGAAGTCGATCACGTTCGGTAACCCGAACGCGAGTTCGGCGGTCAGGATCGCTCCCACGACGAGCGTCGTGCCGAGATCGGGTTGTTTGAGGATCAACAGCGCCGGAATGCCGACCGCGACTACCGGGATCAGCAACTGCCAAAGCGCCTTGTACGTGCCGCGTGAAAGCAGCGCGGCCACCGCGATGGCGACCGTCACTTTGGCCGGCTCCGAGGGTTGGAATTGCAACGGGCCGATTTGAATCCAGCGCGCCGCGCCGAGCGCGCTGTGCCCCTTGATCGCGATGAACACCAGCAGCGCGAGCGTAATGAGGTACAGCGGCAGCGCCCACTGCTGCCAGCGATGGTAGTCGACGAACGCAACCCCGAACATCACGACGATGCCGGCGACGGCGAACAGGGCTTGGCTCTTCCACTCCCCGGCCGCATACGGCTCGTGCAGCGTCGCCGACGAGATGAACACGATCCCGATGATCGTGAGCGCGATGCACGAGCCGGCGAGCAACCAGTTAAATCGTGTATACCAGGGGCGCTCCACTACTAACCGGGAGCGGGTGCCGCGTTCACACTCGCTTTGCGGCGCCGGCGGCGGCGCGATTTGGAGACCGACACGGAGGCGGAGGCGGGCGACGGATCGGCTATCGGCGGCGGTTCCGGCGGCGGCGCGGGACGGGGCGCGCGTGCGGTGGGCTTCATGCCCAGAATCGGAATGTTGGCCAGCATCGCCACGACGCTCTCCTGTTGTTCGAAGGTCACGTCGCAGTGGTCCGCGTCGACATCCACGTATTTCGAGATCACCGCGATCAAGTCGCTCTTGAGCGACTCGACGACGTCGGGCGCGAGTGCGAGGTGATCGGAGAGCAGCACGAGGCGCAGCCGCTCGCGCGCGGTGACGCTCGACGGCTCGGGATTGAAGAGACGTTTGAGAAACTCGATCATGGCTAGCGCTGGCCCCCGAACAATTTGCCGAAGAAACTTGCTTCGCGTGGAATTTCCGGCGTCGACGTGTCGGTTCCCACAATCCGGCCCGCAATCTTGCGATACGCCTCGCCGGTCGGCGATGCGGCATCGAGCGCGATCGGCTCGCCTTTGTTCGTCGAGACGATCACCCCCGGCTCCTCAGCCACGACCCCCAAGAGCGGCAAGCGCAGGATCGCGTTGACGTCGTCGACCGAGAGCATCTTGCCGCGCTTCACGAGCGCGGGCCGCAGCCGGTTGACGATCAGCTTGACCGTCACCCGCTCACCGAGCAAGCCGACCACGCGATCGGCGTCGCGTACCGCGCTGACCTCGGGCGTGCAGACGATGATCGCCTCGTCGGCGCCGACGATCGCGTTCTGAAAGCCCATCTCGATGCCGGCCGGGCAGTCGATGAGCACGTAGTCGAAGCGCTCGCGCAGTTTGTCGATCAAGCCTTTGAAAGCGGCGGTATCGACGTCGTCTTTCTCGCGCGTCTGCGAAGCCGCGAGCAGCTTGAGGGTCGGCACACGCTTGTCGCTGACGAGCGCGTCGTCGAGCTCGGCGTTGCCTTCGAGCACGTCGAGCACGTGGTGGCGCACGCGCGCTTCCAGGCCGAGCACGATATCGAGGTTGCGCAGGCCGACGTCGGCGTCCACCAGGACGACCCGCGCGCCGGTCGATGCCAGCGCGACGCCCACGTTGGCGGTGGTCGTCGTCTTGCCGACACCGCCCTTGCCCGACGTGACGACGATGCAGCGCCCGCGGCGTTGACCTTCGGGTGGTGCGGCGGGCACCGGGTCTTCACGCAACTCATGCACGGGTCAGCCTGCCTTTCGGCCGAGCAAACGGCTCAGGAACGTCGGCGCGGACAGGTCCGTGAACGGAACGATGTCGCCTTCGAGCCGGCGCGCGATCTTTTCGTAGATCCCCGCGAGCCGGGAATCGGTCTTCAACGCGATCGGTTCGCCGCGGTTGGTCGTGTCGATCACGTCCTCGTCGTCGGGCACGATGCCGAGCAGTTCGGCGGAGAGGATCTCGCACACGTCGTCGACCGAGAGCATATCGCCCGAGCGCACCATGTCGGGACGGATGCGGTTGATGATCAGCCGCATCGGCAAGCCGCGCTCGTTGAGTTTGCCGATCACCCGATCGGCGTCGCGAATCGCGCTGACCTCGGGCGTCGTAACGACGATCGCTTCGCGTGCGCCGGCGACCGCATTGCGAAAGCCGTGCTCGATGCCCGCCGGGCAATCGATGATCGCGTAGTCGCACATCTCGGCCAAATCGTCGATCACCTTGGCGAATTGGTTCTCCGTGACCGCGGTCTTGTCGCGCGTTTGCGCGGCCGGCAAGATCGAGAGCGACTCGCCGAAGCGCTTGTCTTTGATCAGCGCTTGGCGCAGTTGGCAGCGGCCTTCGACGACCTCGACGATGTCGAAGACGATGCGTTTCTCGAGCCCGAGCACGAGATCGAGGTTGCGCAGCCCGATGTCGGCGTCGACCAGCACGACGCGTTTGCCGCGCAGCGCGAGCGCCGCGCCCAGGTTTGCGGTGGTGGTCGTTTTTCCAACGCCGCCTTTTCCGGACGTAACGACGATGCGGCGTGCGCTCAAAGTGAAATCTCCTGACGGGAAACGGTTGCGCCGAGGGGTGCGACGGCGATGCGATCGCCCTCGATCACGGCTTGCTGGGGACCGGTGGCGATCAGCGCATCGGCCCCGATGACCGTTGCGATGCGCAATTGCGTGGGCGCGAATTCGAGCGCGATCACGCGCGCGGTGCGATCGCCTTGCGCGCCGGCGTGCGCGGTGCCGCGCAGCGCGCCGACGACGACGATGTCGCCGCTGGCGATCAGTTCGGCGCCCGGATTCAGGTCGCCGATCACGACGATGTTGCCCATGTTGTGCAGCGCTTGGCCGCCGCGGAGCGTGCCGCGATGGTAGAGCGTCGACACGCCGGCCGGAGCGTACGACGGGGTCGGCGGGATCGCGACGCCGGCCGACGCGACGCCGGCCGGAGCGCTTGCCGGTGCGGGGACGGCTTTGGCGATGCGCCGCTGGGCCAAGTCGGCGCGGGCGCCGGCAAAATCGGCGACCAGCGAGCGCGCTTCGGCTGAGAGCTCGATTTGGCGCGCCGGGCGGCGTTGCGGCAGCGCCGAGACCTCCGCCACCGGTGCCGGACCGAGGTAGGCCAGCTGCAGGTTGGCGAGCGCTTCGGCTAGCCGTTCGGGCCCGGAAACGCCGTCGAGCGTAATGCCGAACTCGGCCAACAGGTCGCGAAAGGCGCCGATCTCGGTTGGACCGGGCTCGAGCACGCCCAGGTTGGCGACCGCATGGCTACCCCGGTAGAAATCCGGACGCTCGATGAAGTGCGCGCGCAGCTCCTCACCCGCCGCCGGGAGCGCCCGGTCGACCGCGATCTCGACGCTACGCCCACGACCACGCACAGTACTCATGCGGCGCGGTTCCGCGTGCCGGTGCTCGGCCCTCCGGCATCCACATGCGGTGCACAAGAACTTTCAACGCTCCACAACTTTTCCACACGCGGTGCACCGCGACGAGGGTTCCGGCTTTTGATTGCCATACGGGCAATCGTAACGCCGCGCTGTGCCAGCACCCCGGCACTCGCGACACGTAACTTGAGCAACTTGGACGGGTAGGGCTAGGAATGATGAGGAGCGGCGTGATCGGGGCGGCCCAAACGTTCAATCGCCTGCGTTCGACGCTCAACACGGGTGCCGTGCATGCCGGCGCGCGCCAGCCGTTCAAATTTCTGCTCTGCGGTGATATGGCGCTCGTCGCCGCGTTTCGCGCCCTGCTGCTCGACGGCACGGACGACGCCACCGTCCCGTTCGGCGCCGCGGCGGCGCTCGAAACGATCGCGCCGGGCGGTCCGCCGGCCGATCTCACCGACGCTCGCGCCGTGCTCTTCTTCGGCACACCGGCCGACCGCGCGGGCGCGCCGGTCGACGCGCTGGTCGCGCTCAAACTCCCCGTGTTCACCGTGCTCGTCGATGCCGAGGCGGCTGCGACGAGCGGTCCCACCCAAGCCCCGGCCGCGGGCGCGATCGAAGACTACGTCGTTCCGGCCATCGAGTTCGAGTGGTTGCGCGCGCGGCTGCTGCCGCATCTCGTCGACGTGTGCAAGAGCGTCGAGATCGCGGTCGGCCGGCGTCTGCCGATCCTCCGCACGACCGTCGCGGCGAAGCTCACGCGCGACGCCGCGCTCAACGCGCTCAAGGTGTCGGGCGCGAGCGCGGTGATCGACAACGTGCCGGTCGTGGGCGCGTTTCTCGGCGCGTTCGTGTCGGCCGGCGACATGATGGCTATCACCGGCATCCAGATGATGTTGATGCTGCAGATTCGCGCCACGTTCGGCAAGGATCCCGACGTCGCGCAGATGTGGGAGCTGTTGCCGATCGTCGGCGGCGGTTTCGGCTGGCGTGCGCTGGCGCGCGAACTCTCGGGTTTCATTCCGGTCGGCGGCATCTTGATCAAGTCGGCGATCGCGTACGCCGGCACCGTCGTGGTCGGCGAAGGCGCGACGTTCTACGAACTGCACGGCCGCCACATGGCCACCGTCGACGCCGCGAAGGTCTACGAAGATGCGCGCGCCGCCGCGCAAACGTTCGCGCGCGACATGCTGGCCCGCATTCGAGGAAACGGTTCGCCGTAATTGCTCGGCACGGTAACGCACCTCTACCGCTATCCGGTCAAAGCGCTGCGCGCCGAGCGGTTAACGAGCGCCGACGTGCGCGCCGACGGCATCGCCGGCGACCGCGGCAGCGCGCTGTTCGTGACCAGCCCCGGCCACGCGCGCAGCGGCAAGACGTATCGTGGCAAGGAACAGCGTCTGCTGCACACCGTAAGCGCCGTGGCCGACGCCGCGGATATCGCGCTGGGCGCGGGCATCATCGTCGAGGCCGAGGACGCGGCGCCGCACTACTTTGACGCCGAACCGGTATCGATCGTGTTCGACGTTTGGATCCGTGACCTCGAAGCGCTCGCCGGCCGCAGCGTGGACGCGTTACGCTTCCGCCCCAACATCGTCGCCGACGCGGCAGCGGATTTCCATTGGACCGAACAAGCTCTGGTGGGCACGCGCCTACAGATCGGCGAGGTGGCGTTGGACGTCGTCTCGCCTATCACGCGCTGCGTCACGCCGAGCTACGACGTCACGACCGCGGAGCCCGAGCCTGCCCTACAGCGCACGATCGTCACCCAACGCGGCAACATCATGGGCATCTACTGCCGCGTCGCCGTCCCCGGTACTCTGGTCGAAGGTGCGCCGATTTACCGCTCGGCTTAGATCGTCTCGTCGTACGACAGATTGCGGAAAAACCAAGCGGGATCAGCTGCATCAGTGCGGTCGTATGAATGCGCTCGGCTTGGCCCTCTTTGCCACTTTTTTTGGACCTTTCCAGCAGTCATCCCGGCAATCATTATAGGAATAATTGCAGGACCTAAAAGTTTCTTGTCTTCTCCACGTTTCTGGCTCGTCGTTGCGACTACTATCATCGTGGCCATCGGAACAATCTACTTATTTGGGATCGACGATAAAACGATTCTCTTTCTGCCGCAAGAATGTCGATTGGATTTGTAGTTCCATTCACTGCCATCTCACTGTCATCCCGAGCGAAGCCGTGACTAGGTGGGATTGTCTCAATCGCGAGGATTGGGGCGCGTTCCTCGACTACGCTCGGAATGACACACCGGGGAAGGAATGTCTAACGGCGCGATAGATAGAGCGCCGTCGCTTCGCCTTCGGCGTTCGGATTGGTCGCGACGATCGGGGCGCGCCGATCGCCGGCGCGCCGTAAATCGCCGTCCCCGGTTCGATCTACGAGCGCGACTTGATCTCGATGCGGCGTGGTTGCGCATCCGGGTGACGCTTGAGCGTCAAGAGCAACAGGCCATCCTCGACGACCGCCTCGATGTTTTGGGTGTCTACGTCATCGGGCAGCTTCAACGAGCGCGTAAACGCGCGGCGTTCGCTCTTGCCCGTAATCGTAAGGATAGTCTCCTTGACGACGATCTCGATCTGATCGGTCTTGAACCCCGGCACGGGGATCTCGACGTCGAATCCGTTCTCCGTTCGAATGACGTCGATTTGCGGATCGACGTTGGAGAAGAAGCGCCGAAACGGGTCGTATCCGAGCATTTCGCGCAGCGGGCTGTACGTCACCGCGCCGCCGGGCGATTCGGGGCTCCCGTTGTACCCGTTTCCTTTGGAAAGTTCAGCAGACATTGGTATCCGATGCTCCTTTCACGCATGAGGGAGTCTGCACGAAAACATATTGACTGAAGATCTGCGGGCTCGCTGCCCGCGTGAAGTCATGAATTGAGACGTCCCGCGCCATCCGCGGGCCGTACCGATCGGGCTGCAGACGCGGCGCATCCACAGCAGGTGGCGTCGTCATTCCGGCCTCTGGGAGCGCCTTCGGGCGCGTCCTCGGCGACATTCTACAAAGCCGTTGGCACTCTCGTCAAGAGGGTGCCAACGCTACGAGCTGCAGCCCAACCCTGGTCGTGGGTGTGCGAGGTCACAGATCGTCACCGCAAGGGGACGGATGCTTGCCCGAAGTAGTGGCTCCGGGTGGAGATTTCGATGCGAGCGGTGCGCATTGGAGCGCGGATAGCGATTGTTACCGGTGCGCTCACCGCACTCGGTTGCGCCGGCACCTTGGACACGACCCCGGTCGCGGCTCCCACGCCGACACCGACACCGACGCAGGGTGCGGTCATGCTCTCATCGTCGAACCTTGCATTCACGGCGACCGGTGCCGCCAACGCGCAGCCGGTGAGCGCGGCACAGGCAAACTATACCGGTACGTTCACCGCTTCGACGACCACGTGCGGCGGGATCGCGACGATTTCCCCGGCGAGCGGCACGGCGTTCAGCGTTACGCCGGTGGCGGCCGGCAGTTGCTCGTTCACGATCGTCGGCGGGAGCGGCCAGAGTGCGACGCTGACGATCGGCGTGACGACCACCAGCTTCGGAGGATCGTAGGATGCAGGCGCTTCGCGCATGCGCGCTGGTCGCTGCGGCCGCGCTGATCGCCGGGTGCGGCGGAGGCGGCAGCGGCAGTTCGACGGCAAGCGTCCTCGCGCAGCCATCATCGCCATCGCAGCCGCAACCTGCGCAGCAGCAGGCGCAACAGGTAAGCGTCACCTTCAACATCGTCGTTTCCGCACCAAGCACGGCCAGCGCGACGCGTACTCCCAAATACGTCTCGGCCGCGACGCAATCGGCGGCCGTTACGGTAACGCCGAGCGGCGGCAGTGCCGGCGCTCCCACGGTGGTCAATTGCACGACCGTGTGCAGCGGGACCGTGAGTGCGCCCGTCGGCAGCAACACCTTCACGATCAACCTTTATGACGCGCAGAACGCCGGCGGCCATCTCCTCTCCACCGGCACGCTAACACAAACGATCGTCGCCAACACGCCAAACAGCGTAAACGCCACCTTCAACGGCGTTGTGGCCGCGCTCGGCGTCGCGCTCAATCCGGCGTCGATCACTCCGGGAAGCACGGGATCGGCAACGGTGACCGTCAACGCACTCGACGCCGACAACAACGTCATCGTCGGTCCCGGCGTGTACGTGAACGCGAGCGGTGCGCCGGTGACGGTGACGCTGACCAACTCCGATACTACCGGCGATTCGACGCTGTCGACGACGACGCTGACGCAGCCGACGTCGGGGATCACCCTGAACTACACGGCTGCCCTGGCGGCCTCCCCGACGATTACCGCCGGCGCAACTGGACTCACATCCGTTCACGCGCAACTGCTCATTCTCGCACCGACGCTGACGACGCTGAGCGCAACGAGCGGATTGCAAGGCACCGGTATCAGCGAGACCTTGACCGGGACGAACTTCGGCGGAACCGTCAGCGTCAGCGGGAGCGGCGTGACGGTCTACAACTTGAACGTGGTCAGTTCCACCTCGCTGACGGCGAACTTCTTCATTAGTCCGACGGCAACAACGGGAGCCATCAGCGTTACCGTAACGACCGCCGGGGGCACGAGCAGCGCGCAGAGCTTCACGATCAACACCACCCCGGCGCGTGACATCGTCACGCTCGCGACAGACACCTTACCCGGAGCACCGCCCGGAACCGGGGCCGGTTCGAACGGAGATCTGCGCCACGCGATTCTCAATGCGCTGGCCGGCGACACGATCGTCTTCAACTGCGGGAGTCCGTGCACGATGACGCTCGGCGGCCCCCTCCCGCCGATCACGCAGAATCTGACGATTGACGGCGGGATGTTCGGCCGGGTCGTCATCGACGGCAACGCGCTCTATCGGGCCTTCTTCGTCGACAGCGGGAGCGTCACGCTACAAAGCTTGCAGATCCAAAACACCTTGGCCCGGGGTGGCGGCGGCGGCGACGTCATCACGGGGCCCGGCGGCGGCGGCGGGGCAGGGCTCGGCGCCGGACTCTTCGTGAATCAGGCCGGCGCTGCCGTAAGCGTCGTGGATGACTATTTCCTGAACAGTGCGGTGCAGGGCGGGGCCGGAACCGGTTCCAACACCCAGTACGGCGGCGGCGGTGGCGGCGGCCTCAGTGGCGCCGGCGGCGCCGGCGGCGCCGCCGGCGGGAACGGCGGCGGCGCCGGCGGCGGCGGCGTCCTCGGCAGCGGTGCGACGACGGGCGGCGCCCCCGGCGGCGCCGGCGGCGCCGGCGGCGGAGGCGGCGGGGGATCGGGAAACGCCGGCGGTGCGTTCGGTACGGGTGGCGCCGCGTACGCGGGCGATGCGGCCGGCGGTAACGGTGTCTCTGGGGTTGGCGGCAATGGGGGCAACGGCGGCACCGGTGGCTTCGGCGGCGGCGGGGCCGGAGGCGGTAACGGCAGTCCCGGCGGCAATGGGGGCAATGGCGGCGGCGGCGGTTTCGGCGGTGGCGGAGGCGGTGGCGGGGCCACCTCCATCGGTGGCGGTTTTGGCGGCAGCGGAGGCGCCGGCGGCGGTGGCGGCGGTGGCGCGAACGGGATGCCCGCCGGGTCCGGTGGCGTCCTGGCCACGGTGAGCGGCGGCAACGGCGATACGGGTGCTCACAGTGGCGGCGGGGCGGCGGCCGGTCCCGCGATCTTCGTGAATGCGGGGAGCCTGACCACGAGCAATAGCGGCGCCGCCGGCTCGCTCGCCACCGGCGGCGCCGGAGGCGGCGGCTCAGCAACTGCGGGATCGGCGAATGCCACCTCGGTCTTCAACTTCGGCGGCATGGTCAACGGCTCGGGCACGACTGGCCCGATCGCCGGCGCGCTTTCAGCCACGATGCCGGCGTCGTTCCGCCGCAAGCTGCCGTAGCGTTCGCTTACGCCTGCGTTTAAAGGGTGCGGCGGCCTTCGATGGCTTTCGCGAGCGTGACTTCGTCGGCGTAGTCTAAGTCGCCGCCGATCGGTAAGCCGTAGGCGAGTCGCGTCACCAGTACGCCAAGCGGCGCGATCAAACGCGAGAGATACAGTGCCGTCGCTTCGCCTTCGGCGTTCGGGTTGGTGGCGACGATCAGTTCTTCGAAGCCGTTCGCGCCGATGCGCTCGACGAGTTCCTTGACGCGCAAATGGGCCGGGCCGATGCCGTCCATCGGTGAGATCAGGCCGCCCAGCACGTGATAGCGGCCGTTGTACGCCGAGGTCCGCTCGAGCGCGTAGATGTCTTTGGCTTCAGCGACGACGCATAGTATCTTTGAATCGCGCCGTGGATCGGCGCAGATCGAGCACGGGTCTTCCTCGGTAATCGAAAAGCAACGCGAACACAACTGCACGCGATCCTTGAGCGCGATGATCGCATCGGCCAGCGCTTCCGCATCGCTGCGCGATTTGTTGAGCAAATGAAAAACCAACCGCGCCGCGGTCTTCGGCCCGATCGTGGGCAACTTGGAAAATTCGTTTATGAGCGCCGCAACTGGGCCCGCAACACCGTTGCGCAAGGTTAGCGCGTCACATCAAGCCGGGGATCTTCATGCCGCCCGTCAGCCGCCCCATCTTCTGTTCGCTGAGCGCTTTGGCTTTTGTGATCGCGTCGTTGAGCGCAACGACTACCAAATCTTCAAGCGTCTCGACGTCGGCCGGATCGACCGCTTCGGGTTTGATCGTCAGCTTCGTCACGCGAAATTCACCGTTGACCGCGCACGTCACGATGCCGCCCGCCGCGGAACCTTCGACGACGGCGTTCGCGAGCTCGTCCTGCACGCGCGCCATCTCTTGCTGCATCTTCTTGAGCTGCTGCATCATCTGGGCTTGATTCACGTCGTCGTCCTTTGCACGGTTAGAGAAGCCGGTCGAATGCGTAGCGTGCCACGTCGTCGGGATGTTCTTCGGGCGCTTCGGCGCCGGGCCGCGATTCGCTCGCGACCGGTACCGGGCCGACGATGACGCGCAGCTCGATGCTGCGACCCATCACCGCGTCGACCGCGCGCCGCAGCGTCTCGAGGTCGCGTTTGAGCGTATCCCCCGAGAACGAGTCGGGCGTCCGCAAGACGATGCCGTCGTCGGTCACGCCGTCGAGGGTCACCCGGCCGAGCGCCGCCGCGAGCGACGGCTTCTCGCCCTCGGCGCGCGTTCGGATGCTCGACCACAGCGAGCGCACTTTGGCCGGCGTGAGCGGTCCGGACGGCTCGACGGCCGCCGGCACGGGAGGGGGTGCCGAAGCCGGAACGGGCGTGGGAGCGGGGCGAGGCTCTTCCCGGCGCGCGACCGGCTGCGGCACACGGCGGGCCGGCGCCGCACCGGGCGGCGGCGCGCCGGCCGCACTAGCCGATGCCGGCACGGGCGTTCCGCCTTCCAGCGCGTTCACGCGGGCGGCCAACGCGTCGAGCGACGGGTCTTCGGTCTGCAAGATGTAGCGCAACAGGGCCGTTTCCAGTTCCAGGCGCGCGTTGCCCGAGGTGCGCGCGGCGCCGAGCGCATCGCCGAACAGGCGCAGCGCGCGCACGATGCGCGCCTGCGTGACGGTCTGCGCCCGCGCTTCGGCGGCGGCCGCATCCTCGGCCGCAAGATCGCGCGACAGCAACTCCGGATTGACGCGCGCCACCAGCAAGTGGCGGAACTCGCCGATCAGCGCGCGGATCAGCCCCGGCATGTCGCTGCCGGCATCGCTCGCGTCGTCGACGGTGCGCAGCGCGGCGGCGGCATCGCCCGCCAGCACTTGGTCGCGCAACGCCAGCGCGAACTCCCGGCCGGTTTGACCGAACGCGGCATCGACCGTCGCCGCGTCGACGTGCCCGTTGCCGAACGCGGCGACCTGTTCGAGCATCGTCAGCGCGTCGCGCAAGCCGCCGTCGGCGCGATACGCGATCGCGCCCAGCGCGGCATCATCGATCTCGAGCCCCTCGCCGGTGGCGATCTCGCGCATGCGCGCGATCATCACCTCGATCGAGATGCGGCGAAACGCGTAGCGCTGGCAGCGCGATAAGATGGTCGGCGGCAGCGATTCGGGCGACGTCGTCGCGAGGATGAAGACGACGTGCGGCGGCGGCTCTTCGAGCGTTTTGAGAAACGCGTTCGCGCCCTCTTTCGTGAGCATGTGCGCTTCGTCGATGATGTACACTTTCGACCGCATCACCGACGGCGGAAACTTCACCGCGTCGCGGAGCGCGCGAATTTCGTCGATGCCGCGATTCGATGCGGCGTCGATCTCGATCACGTCGAACGCGGTGCCCTCGAGGATCGCGGTGCAGTTCGCGCACGTGTTGTCGGGGGTCGCCGTCGGCCCGTTGACGCACTCGATGCAGCGGGCCAGGATCTTGGCGGCCGAGGTCTTGCCCGAACCACGCGGTCCCGAGAAGAGGTAGGCGTGGGCCAACTTGCCCGTTTCGATCGCCGTGGTGAGCGTACGAACGACCGCATCCTGACCAACCAGGCTTGCGAAGGTCAGGGGACGCCAGGTACGAT
>DASYOE010000247.1:0-6142 GCA_036008105.1 Candidatus Lustribacter sp.
CCCGCGCACGCAGACCTCAGCGCATGCGAGCCGGACGCTCGTTATCCGCTAACGGCGCTAGACGGGAACTCCCGCGAGGAACTCGAGCACCGCTTTGTCGTGTTCCTCCGGTTTTTCCCATTGCGGCCAGTGCGCCGCGTCGCGGATGCAGTACAAGCTCGAGCCGGGAATGAGTTTCTGCAGGCGTTGACCGGCGTCTTCACCGGCGCCGGGATTCTTGTCCGACCACAGCGCGAGCGTCGGCGCCTTGATGTTCTTCAAGTCGCCCTCGTCGATGCGGTGCGCGGCCCCGGCGCCGAAGCTGTTGGCGAACACTTGCTTGAGCGAAGCATTCGTATCGGGGCGCGTGTAGATCGCGTAGCGCAGATCGACCAGCTCGTCGGTCACGCGATCGGGCGTCGCCATCAGCCACTCGAGCCGTTTGCGGATCGTCTCTTTCGTCGGATTGCCGATGGCAGCCAGCGAGCGTTCGCGTAACAGGTTCGTTCCGGCGGCCTCGTCGATCTTGACCTCCTCGGTATTCCACTTCACGCCGGCCGCGGTATTGAGGATAATCTTGTCGACGCGATCGGGATGGTTGAGCGCGGTGTACATCGTCACCCAGCCGCCCAGCGATTCGCCTTCGATCGACCCTTTCTGCACGCCGAGATCGTCGAAGATGTCGAGGATCTGTTCGGAGTACGTCGGCACCATCCGGTCTTTGTCGAACGCGGGCTTCGAAGAGAGCCCGTGCCAGACGAGGTCGATCGCGATCGCGTGATACTTTTCGCCCAGCCGCTGCAGGTTGCGCGAGTAAGCTTCGGCGTGACCGCCGACGCCGTGAATGAGGATCAACTTGTCGGCGTTCTGTTCGCCCACCTCGATCGTGCGCGTCTTGTACTTGCGCCCGCGGTAGCGAACCTGCGCGCCCAGAAGGTCGAGCCAAATCGTATTCATCTCACGTATCCTTATTAAACGAACTCCGCCGTCTCTTTGATGTTCACAACGGCGAGGTCGAGGCGGTGCTTGGGACGGGTCCACTCCTTGAGCGGCCGGCCCTCGGCCAGCGCGCGCAACTCGCGTTCCCAAATCTTGCGCAACAGAATGATGCCTTTGTCGGATTGACCGAGGCGGTCTTTGTCCCGTTCGGTGATGCGGCCCTGCCCCGCCAGCGCCACGTTGTCTTCCACCACGAACAGCGCCGGGTATTCGGGATCCATGTCCTGGAGGCGCATCTTCCCGGCCAGGATTTTCTCGACGTAGTCGTTCGGGTCGATGCCCCAATCCGTGCGGTTCGCGATCTTCGGGCCGGACTCGCTCGCGCTGGGCGCGCCCGGTTCGGGTTTCTTCAAGCGGATCGAGAACGTCATCGCCAGCTCGTCGGTCATCGGCACGCGATACGCCAAGTGCACGGTCCAGTAGCGATGCTCCGGCGACGGCGGCAAGTCGGTCATGTTGATGTTGGGCATCATCAGGTGGCCGATGCGCGGCACGTTCGTGCCGCTGCCCGAACGCTTGCCCTCGCGCCGGATGCCGTACTCGGTTTCGGTAACGGTGATCTCCGGCAGCTCCGCCAAACCGATCGCGCGCGTCGACACCGAGTGCACGAAGTGGACGTGGACTTCGTCGACGTCGTTCTCGAGCCGCTGGAACCAACTACACGGCACCTCGTGCTTGTTGACCGAGATGTCGGCGCCGGTCACGTCTTCGAATTCGGGATAGCGGGGGAATTCGGGCGGCTCGCCGCTGCCGAAGAAGCCATAGACTAAGCCGAACTGCTCGCGCACCGGATATGCCGCGATCTTGACCTTGGCGGCGAAGGCCGCGTTCTCGGCCGGCTGCTCGATGCACTGACCGCTCGGATCGAAGACCCAGCCGTGGTAAAGGCAGCGGATGCAGTCGTCCTCGACCCACCCGAACGCGAGTGAGGTTTGCCGGTGCGGACAGCGATCGTCCAAGAGCACGACCGCGCCGCTGTGCCCGCGAAAGAGCGTGAAATACTCGTTAGCAAACTGCGCACGCACCGGGCGGCCGGGCTCCAAATCGGCGCTGCGCGCGATCGGATGCCAGAAGCGGCGCAGATAGCGCCCGGCCAACGTCTCGGGGCCGACGTGGGCAAAGTCGGAGGTATCGCCGGTCAGCATACGCCAAGATTCGTGACGATGAAACGACTCGCCCTGTTGCTTGCCCTGACGATCGCCCTCTTGACGCGGTCGGCCGCTGCGCAGCAGGCGCTGATACCGCTCGAGGTCCAGGGTGCGCCCTTCGACCTGAACGGCCCGTTGTTCTACGCCCAAGACTTGGGCTATTTCAAGAAGGCCGGGCTCGACGTTCACATCCAGAACTCGCAGGTGACGGTCGAGGGTGCGGCCGCCGCGATCCTCGGCGGGACGATCAACATCGCCTCGGCCAACACCGCGACGATCGCGCAAGCGCATTTGCGCGGCATCGATTTTCGCTTCTTTGCGCCGGCCGGACTCTTCACGATAAGGGCCAAGCCCACCGAAGTGGTCGTCGTCGCCGCCGACTCGCCCGTCAAGACCGCGGCCGACCTGAACGGGAAAACACTCGCGGTGGCCGGCGTCAAGGGCATGCTGCAAATTGCCACCGTCGCGTGGGCCGACAAACACGGCGGCGACGGCAAGAGCCTGCACTTCGTCGAGATTCCGTTTCCGCAACAGGATGCCGCGCTCGCGCAGCATCGCATCGACGCCGGCGTCTTGACCGAACCGTTCGCGACCGCGGCTGCCGGCGATACACGCGTCATCGGCAGCGCGGAAGACGGCGTCGCGCCGGCCTTCATGACGCTCGGCTGGTTCTCCACGGCGGCTTGGCTCAACGCGAATCCCGATACGGCGAAACGCTTCATCGCGGCGATTCGCGAGGCGGCGATCTGGGGCAATGCGCACCACAAAGAGTCGGCCGAGATCCTTAGCAAGTACGCGAAGATGTCGCCGGCGGTCGTCAATGCGATGGGCCGCTCGACCTACGGCATCGACCTCGATCCGAAGATGATTCAGCCGCCGCTTGACGTTGCATACCGCTATGGCTACCTCGAGAAGCCGGTCGCGGCCGCCGACATCATGTGGGCGCCGCCGGCGGGCGCGAAGTGATGCGCCGCTCCGAGATACTCGCCGGCGCCACCCTGGCCACACTCGGTGCGGCACTGCCGGCGCAGGCGGCGAACACGGCGCTCACGGTCGCCGCGACGTTGGACGACGACATCGCCGCCACGCTCTACGGCATCTCGGCCGGAACGTTCGCGCGCAACGGGATCGACCTGAAGGTCACGCCCCTGCTCAGCGGAGCGGCCGGCGCCAGTGCCGTGGCCAGCGGCGCGCTGCAAATCGCGAAGTCGAGCGTCATCGCGATCGTCACCGCATACGCGCGCGGGTTGCCGTTCGTCATTATCGCGCCGTCGGTCGTGTTCACCGCCGACAAGCCGACGTCGGGGCTGATCGTCAAGAACGACTCGACGCTGACGCCGGGCAAGGATTTCAACGGCAAAACGATCGGCGTGTCGTCGCTCGTCGACGCGCGCGTCATCTCGATCAAGGCCTGGATCGATCAGAACGGCGGCGACTCGAAGACGCTCAAGTTCATCGAGGTCCCGGCGTCCGCGGTCGTTGCCGCGGTCGAGGCCGGGCGGATCGATGCCACCGTCGTCAGCCTCACCCAGCTCGGCCAAGCGATGTCGACGGGGAATTTCAAGAACCTCGGCGAGCCCAATGCCGCGATCGGCAAACGCTACATCGTCAACACCTGGTATACGACACGCGATTACCTGGCGCAAAACGGCGACACCGTGCGCCGCTTCCTCGCCGGCCTGCTACCCGCGGTGAATTACGCGAACGCCCATCCCGCCGAGATGACGCCATATCTAGCGTCGTTCGCGAAGCTCGACGAGAACGTGCTGAAGAACATGACGCACTCGGTGATCGCCACGAAGCTCGTCCCCGGCGAGTACCAACCGGTCATCGACGCCGCCGCGAAATACGGCTTCATCGACAAGGACTTTCCGGCGCGCGATCTTTTGATGGGTTAGCGGCCCTCGAATGCGGGCTTGCGCTTTTCGAGAAAGGCGCTCGTGCCCTCGCGGAAATCGCGGGTGCTGCACATCGCGCCGAAGTGCAGCGCTTCCATCGCCAACCCCTCGGCGAGCGGGAGAGCCGCGCCTTCACGGATCGCGCGTTTGGTCGCGGTGATCGCGAGCGGCGCTTTGCCGGCGATCACGCCCGCCAGCCGTTTCGCTTCGGGCAGCAGTTCGCCGATCGGCACGACGCGCTGCACGAGCCCGATGCGCAGTGCCTCGGTGGCGTCGATCGTCTCGCCGGTGAGGCACATGTAGAGCGCCATCCCCATCCCGACCAGCCGCGTCGTACGCTGCGAGCCGCCGTATCCGGGCGGCAGGCCCAGGTTCACTTCGGGCTGACCGAACTTCGCGTTTTCGCTCGCGATGCGAAAGTCGCACGCCATCGCCAGCTCGCAGCCGCCGCCCAGCGCGAAGCCGTTCACCGCGGCGATCACCGGCACCGGCAGCGCTTCGATCAGTTGCGTCAGCCGTTGCCCGGTGCGCGCTTTGTGCTCGCCGGAAACGGCACCGTCGATCGCCGCGAGTTCGGCGATGTCGGCGCCGGCCGCGAAGGCCCGCTCGCCTGCTCCGGTGAGAATCACCGCGCGCAGCGTGGGGTCGCCGGTAAACGCGTCAAACGTTTCCTCGAGCATCGTTAGCAGATCGTGGTTGAGCGCGTTGAGCACCGCGGGGCGGTTGAGGGTGAGGACGGCGACCGCGCCGTCGATGTCCATCTTCAGGATGTCGTCCATGACCGGCGCGGTTAGCGGGCCGGAGGAGGGCACCCTTTCGTAAGATAGCATTAAGGGTGCGCCAGGGTACGCTCGCGCGTGGTATAGTGGCAAAATGCGCACCGCCTACCATCAAGCCCTGGATAACGCACGTCTCGACGTCGTTCGCCTCGGCGCGCTAACGCTCGACGCCATCCGCTCGGCCACCCACGCGCTCGAACGCCGCGACGGTTCGCTCGCCGCCCGCGTGATCGCCGGCGACGACGAGATCGACGACACCCGCCGCCGCGTCGAAGCCGCCTGCATCGAACTCATCTGGAAGCAGCAGCCGGTCGCAAGCGAGCTGCGCGCCATCGCCGGCGCGCTTCAGATCGTCACCGACCTCGAGCGGATCGGCGACTACGCCGTGGACATTTCGAAGAACGCCATCAAGCTGATCGACGTCCCGGTGCGCCCGGCGTCGGTCGAGATCGGGCAGATCGCCGCCGTGGCACAGACGATGCTGGCCGACGCGATGCGCGCGTACCGCGAAGGCGACGCCGTCGTGGCCGACTCCGTCATCGAACGCGACGACGAAGTCGATCAGCTCTATCGCAGCGGCATCGAAGCGCTGCAGACCGAAATGCAAGCCGACTCGGGCGTGGTTCCGGCTGGCACGATCTTGCTGTTCGTGCTCGCGACGATCGAACGCGTCGGCGACCGCGCCCAGAACATCGCCTGGAAAACGAAGGACGTCGTCGGCGCGACTTAGTGCGTGCTGAGCAACCCTGACGCGAGGTTGACGACCAGCGCCAGGATCGCGGTGTTATAGGCGAACGACATGATCCCGTGCAGGAGCACGACGCTCCGCACGTTGGGATCGGCGATCTGCACGTCCGACACCTGAAACGTCATGCCGATGACGAACGAGAAGTACGCGAAGTCGTAGTCGTCGGGTTCCGTGGTGCCGGGGAAGATCAGCCCGCGTTGGGCCTGGCCGTCCTGATCGCAATCGACGTAGTACAAGTGCGCGTAGCGGAACACGAACATCGTGTGGATCAGGAACCAGCCGAGCGCCACCGCCGCAACGCCCACTGCGAGCGCGATGTCACGGTCGGCGGCCGGAACGTTCGGCCCTTTGGCGAGGATGACGATCGCCGACCCGAGTCCCGCCAGCGCGCTGAGGATCACGACGACGGCCAAAATATTCTTGCCGGGATCCACCTGCGCCGCGCGCCGGATCGTGTGCGCGGCGTTGTTTTGCAAGCCCAGCGTCCAGTCGTAGGCGAGCAGGATCAGCGCCGCCACGTCGTAGGCCGCCACCGCGCGAACCGTGCCGTGCAGCCAGGTCGGCGCAAAGAGCCACAAGAGCAGCGCCGCC
>DASYOE010000248.1:0-5280 GCA_036008105.1 Candidatus Lustribacter sp.
GAGTGCGATAGCGGATAACGCGATTGCGCTGTAATTCATGTCCGCATCGTAAATGCGACGCGTAAAGCCCGCCTGAATGCGTTGCCGGGCCGGTTTTAGCTTTTCTTGAAATATTAACGGGTCATCCGACTAGCCTTCCTCGTTAGTGCATCTAGGGCGTAAGCGGTCCGCGCCAGCCGGCGAGTTCAGCCGCCGCAGCCAGGTTATCCGAAATCGTCGCGCCGGCATTCCATCGGTTAGCGACGATGCGGTACCCGGAGTACGCATCCGACTCCGTGGAAACCAGCCAGCGGATCGGAGCGACCAACACAGCCGGTGCGACGAGTTTGCTGCGATCGGGAAAACGTTCGACCGAAAGACGTGCCACGTCGGCCGCGCCGCCGGGGAGGATCTCATTCACGGTCACGCCGGTGCCGGCGAGTTCGGCGGCCCACGATGCGGTCGCGGCCTCGAGCGCGGCCTTCGCCGGCCCGTAGGGGTTCATTCCGGCGCGCAGCATCGTCGCGTAGTTGGTTTGATGGTTGACGATGCGACCCCAGCCGCGCGCCAGCATGCCACCTACGACGGCGCGCGCCATGAAGAACGCGCCGGTGATGTTCGTATCGAACGAAGCCCGCCATTCCGCCTCGCTCAACTCGTAGAACTTCGCGCTCTCTTCGAGATGGAATCCCGCGTTGTTGATCAGCACGTCGACGTTGCCGAACGCGCGCCGCGCGGCTTCCAGCGTCGCCTCGCAGTCGGCCGCGACGCGAACGTCCCCTTGCGCCGTCGTCAGTTGCTCGGCACGCCCGAGGGCGGCAACCTCTGCTTCAAGCGCTGCCAGACGCTCGCGCGAACGGCCCATCGCAAAAATGCGATGACCGGCTTCGAGCAATCCCAGCGCCATCGCGCGGCCGAGCCCAAGCGACGCGCCCGTAATGAGGACGACGCGCGATTGGGTCACACGGAGGCGCGGTCGGCTGCCGTAATCGTGGTCAGTTCGATGCTGTTGCCGTCCGGGTCGAAGACGTAGACGTGGCGGCGGCCCGGAAATGTGCGGTGACCGGCGTCGCTGCAATCGTAGGTCTCGATTCCGCGCGCCTTCAACTCTGCGACCGCCGCATCGAACTCTTCCGGCTCGACCAGCATCGCGTGATGAAAGAGCGTCGTGTCCAAGCCGATCGGGCCGGGCGGGTTGGGCGGCACGTGGTTGTCGAGTTGCGTCAGCACGAAATGGTCCGATCCGGTCTTCATGAACGTCATAATCGGGTTCGTGTGCACGATCTCGCAGCCGAGGATGTCGCGGTAGAACGCCGTCGCCCGCGCCAGATCCTTCACCGAGATCGTGATGTGCAAGAAGCCATGCGTGCGAACCAAGGGACGCTCCGTTTCTCATGCAAAGGAGGGGTATGACCGTTGCCCGCTCGACGTTTTTAGCGGCCGCAGCCACCGGGCTGCTGCTACCGCGCGTTGCGTCCGCGCAGACGCCGGCCCCTGCCCCGATTCGTATTGGAACTACTGCGGGCGATTCCTACGCCGAGCCGTTGTACGCGAAGGACATGGGGTTCTTTCAGCAAGCGGGCCTCAACACCGACGTGCAGGTCTTCACCAACGGCGCCGGCGTCACGACGGCGTTGAGCGGAAACGCGCTCGACGTGGGGATCACCAACGCGATCTCGCTGGCCGGCGCGTTCGAGCACGGCATTCCGTTCCAGTTCTTCGCCTCGGCGGGAACCTACAATCGCGATGAAGTCGCGCTGATGGTTGCGGCCGACTCGCCCTACCACACGGCCCGCGATCTGAATGGCAAGACGCTCGGCACCACCGCGATCAAAGACGCCAACTCGCTGCACATCATCGCGTGGATGGATCGCAACGGCGGCGATTCATCGACGGTGCAGCTCGTCGAGATACCGTTCTCCGCCATGGCGGCGTCGATCGCGCGCGGAACCGTGGCCGCAGCGCCGATCGCGGAGCCGGCGCTCACCCAAGCCAAGGCGCAAGGCCTGCGCGTGATCGGTCACCCGATGGACGTCTACGGCGAGCATTTCATGGTCGGGGGCTGGTTCGCGCAAACCGCGTACATCGAGGCCAATCGGCCGCTCCTGCGCCGCCTCACCGCGGCGATCTACCAAACCGCGCAGTGGGCCAACACGCACCCCGACGAGAGCGCCGCCATCCTGGCGAAGTATTCGAAGATCGATCTCGACCTCGTCAAGAAGATGAGCCGCGCGCCGTACGGGACCTCGCTGACGACGGCGATGCTGCAGCCGTATCTCGATATCGGTTTCAAGTATAAATATTTGGACAAGCAACTCAAAGCGTCCGACTTGATCGCCAAGCTTTGACGATCGCCGCAACCATCCTGAGCCTGATCGTCGCCGCGGTGGCCGCTACCGGCGTCTGGTCGACGCGCGCGGCGATGCTGTTCAATCACAGCGAGGTCGCGGTGGCGGCACTCGACGAGAAGGTCTACGTCGTCGGCGGGAACATCGCGGGCTCGTTTGCGCTGAGCGACGTTGAAATGTACGACCCGGCCACGAACCGCTGGCGGCAACTCGCCGCGTTGCCCGTTGCGCTGAGTCACGTCGGCCTCACCGCGCTGAACGGCAAACTGTACGCGGTGGGCGGCTTTTCCGGAACCGAGCAAGACCACACCGGGGCGGTCGACAGCCTGCTCGAGTACACGCCCGCGACCGACACGTGGCGCGCCCTCGCGCCGTTGAGCAGCCCGCGCGGGTCGGTCGGCGTCGCCACGCTCAACGGCAAGATCTACGCCGTCGGCGGCCGCGGGCTCGACATCAAAACCGTCGCGACCGTCGAGGCCTACGATCCCGCGCGCAACGCGTGGACCAAGCTGGCGCCGCTTCCCGAGGCGCGCGATCATCTCGCCGTGGTCGCGGTCGATGGCCGCATTCATGCGATCGGCGGACGCTTCGGCGCATCGCGCGACAACACGAACATTCACGAGGTCTACGATCCGGCCACGAACGCGTGGCAGACCGCCGCCCCGCTCCCGACGGCCCGCAGCAGCATGGCGGCTGCGCTCTACCACGGGCGCATCTTCGTCGACGGCGGCGAATGCAACAACGGCAAGACCTTCGACCAAAACGAGGCGTACGATCCGAAGAGCAACAGCTGGTCGACGCTCGCGCCGATGCCCGCCGGCCGCCACGGCTTCGGCGCCGCCGTCGTCGGCGACGTGCTCTACTTTGCCGGCGGCGCGATCGGCTGCGGCGGAGGCAACCTGACCGCGGAGTTGCTCACCCTTCAGTTGCCCTGACGTCGTGGTACGCTCGTGCACTAGCTGTGAGCCACGACGCTAGCCTGGGCCGTAGGGGCGCTTTAGAATAAATCGATGCCCTTGGCTTTTGCCGTTGAGTCGTTGGATGACGTCGTGCGGGTCAAGTTTCGCGATGACCTCGATATCAGCCGCGCCCACGATTTCGGGAAGGCGCTCCAATACGCGACCGAGGCCGATCATCGGCCGGTGCTGATCGCGCTCGATGCGTCGGTCCGCTACATCGACAGCTTCACGCTGTCCGAGTTGCTGATGTTCCGGCGCCGCTTGTCACCGTCGTCTCGCCGCGTTGCCTTGCACGTGGTCAACGCGAACGTTTTTCGGACCCTGACCATCACCGACGTCGCCGAACGCTTGAACGCTTCGATGCATGAAGAGGACGCGCTCAAGGCACTGCGCGCCTAGGACTCGGCAGAGCGCTGTCCGATTACCCTCGCCATGACGGCGATTACCGGGCAAAACCTCAAGACGCTGCGCGTCGACCAAATCGGGGTCGGCACCAGTGTCGTCGTACCGGAGGACGTGCAGTGGCGGAAGTTCGAGCGAATCCTCGAGACGGCGAGCCGCGTCTGGGGCGCAACAACCACTTTGTCCTAGGAGAGAGCCCATGTTGAAGGTTGGCGATCACGTATATATCGATGGAACGCGCGAAGAGGGGATGGTCAAGGACGTCCACCCCCATGAAATCGTCGTGCGCGTCAAGGTAGCCGGCGGGCACGAAGAGCGCAAATACGCCCATGAGGACCTGCGCCTCGATCCCACGTTGAACGAGGCCTCAAACTACCGCGACCGCTGAAGCGGCAAGCCCGCCTGCTTGACTAATATGTACGTACGTATTATTATCCCGGCATGAGCCAGAACGTCGTTATCGTCACGGGCGCCCTCGGCGGCATCGGCCGCGCCACCGCACTCGCCTTTGCCCGCACGGGAAACCGCGTCGTCATCTCGGGGCGCCGTGACGACGCCGGCGCAGCCGTCGTCGCGGAGTTGCGCGCGGCGGGGGCGGAAGCTGAATTCTTCCGTGCCGACGTATCCAAAGACGACGACGTCCGGGCGCTGGTCGACGCGGTTGTCGCGCGCTTTGGCCGCCTCGACGTCGCCGTGAACAACGCCGGCACCGAAGGCGCGTTAGGGCCGATCGTCGACCAGACCGCGGTCAACTACGCGGCGACTTTCGATACGAACGTGCTCGGAACGCTGCTGAGTTTGAAGCACGAGTTACGCGTCATGCAGCCGCAAGGCGCCGGCAGCATCATCAATCTCTCGTCGACGTACGGCCATCGCGGCGGTCCGAACGCGGCGCTCTACGTCGCGAGCAAGCACGCGGTGGAGGGTCTCACGAAGTCGGCGGCGCTGGAAGGCGCCGAATACAACGTGCGCGTCAACGCGGTCGCGCCGGGCCCGATCGACACCGAAATGCTCAAGCGCTTCACGGGCAGCGAGGAGCGCCGCGCGCAATTCGCCGCGGGCGTTCCGCTCAAACGGCTGGGGCACGTCGACGACATCGCCGACGTGATCGTGTTCCTCGCATCCGATAACGCACGCTACATGACGGGCCAGATCATCGACGTCAACGGAGGTAAGACCGCAGCATGAAGACTATCAAAGTTCCCACCGCCGATCATCCGATCACGATCGTGCCCAACCCGGGCCGGGTTCGCGTGCTGTCCGGCGGCCAGGTGATCGCGGATACCGTGCGCGCGCTGACGCTGCGCGAGAGCGACTACTCGCCGGTACAATACATCCCGCGCGCCGACGTCGCGATCCAGTTGCTCGCCCGCACCGACAATGCGACGTATTGCCCGTACAAGGGCGACGCCGCCTACTACAGCATTCCCGACGCCGGCGAGCGTGCCGTCAATGCGGTGTGGACGTACGAAGCACCGTACCCCGCAGTGGAACAGATCAAAGGCTATCTCGCCTTCTATCCGGACCGGGTCGACGCGATCGAGCTAACCACCGCTTGACCCAGCCGCGCCCCGCACCCGAATCGAGCAGGC
>DASYOE010000249.1:0-16147 GCA_036008105.1 Candidatus Lustribacter sp.
TGCGCCTCGGTCGCCGCCGCGTCAATTCTTGCAAAAGTCCACCGTGACGGCCTCTTGGTTGCCCTGGACACCGTTCATCCGGAATACGGTTTTGCCGAACACAAGGGATACGCGACCCAACGGCACATCGAAGCCCTAACGGCCCACGGCCCCTGCGCCGCCCACCGCCGGGGTTTTTGGCGTGTCCGTGACGCCGCGCAACTCTTGCCGGGCTTGTCGTGATGGACCGACGAAAACGGCTCGGTCGTGAAGGTGAAGACGCTGCGGTTCGACTCCTCGAAGATTCCGGATTTGCCGTGATTGCGCGTAACGTGCGGTTGCCCGGCGGTGAGATCGACGTCATCGCTCGCGATCGCGACACGATCGTCTTCGTTGAGGTAAAGGCGCGCACGTCGCGTCGCTTCGGCTCGGCACTGGGCGCGGTCGACGCCCGCAAGCGGCGCACCCTGCGCGCGATCGCGGCCGATTGGCTGCAAATCGCCGCGCCCGGAGCGCCCGCGCGCTTCGACATCGTCACGTTCGAAAACGGCCGCCCCCGTCTCCTGAGAAATGCGTTCGCATGAGCGAGATGGAGAAAAAGCTTCTCGGCGGGCGCTACCGGATCGACGCCTTGATCGGGCGCGGCGGAATGTCGGACGTCTATCGCGGCATGGACGTCGTCCTGCAGCGCCAAGTGGCGATCAAGATTCTGACCGACCGCAGCGAGGATCTGCGCAAGCGGTTCCTGCGCGAAGCGCAGTCGATGGCGCGCCTCAACCACACGAACATCGTCGGCGTCTACGATGCCGCGCAAAACGACGGCGTCTCCTACATCGTCATGGAGCTGGTTCAGGGCCGCACCTTGGCCACGATCTCACCCAGCGAGCTGACCGTCCATACCGCGCTGCGCTACGTGCTCGAACTGCTCGAAGCCCTGGCCTTCGCCCACGAGAACAACGTCATCCATCGCGACGTCAAACCGGCCAACATCATGGTGCTCGCGAGCGGTGCCATCAAGGTGATGGATTTCGGGCTGTCGCGCCGCACGAGCGAGATGTCGAGCGTCACGAATGCGGGCGAGATCGTCGGCACGATCGCGTATCTGTCCCCCGAACGTTTCCTCGGCAAGATCGCCGACGCGCGCAGCGACCTCTACAGCGTCGGCGTCGTGATGTACGAAGTGTTTACCGGCAGCGTGCCGTTCAAGAACGAGTCCGACGATCTGGTCGCCGTGATCTTCGCCCACGTCAACGAACCGCCGGTCGCGCTGCGCTCGATCAATCCCGCGGTTCCGGCGCCGATCGAGCGCATCGTTCTCCGTCTGCTCGAGAAGGATCCCGAGCGGCGCTACGCGTCGGCACGCGAGGTGATCGTCGATATTCGGACGCTGCTGGGACTCAACAGTCCGGGCGAACAGGCGCCGTCGAGCGCGGTCGGCATGGCCGCCGCCATGCAGGGGCAGACGCGGCCGGCGGAGTCGCACGGCGGCCACAGCGCGGCCGAGGTCGAGGCACGTTCGGTGCTCGAGCGCACGTTCGGCAACACCCAGACGCTCAATGAAGGCTACGCCAACACGCTGGCCGGGATGCTCGCGGCGCGCAAGCGCGATTGGACCGAAGCGACCCGCGCCTACGTCGCCGCGCTCAAAGCGTTCTCGGAAGTGCGCAACCACGTCGAACACGCGAAAACCGCGCTGAAGTACGCCACGATGGTGTTGGCCAAAGGCGCCGAATCCGAGCGCCCCGACCGGCACGAGGTCGAGAACGCGATCGAAACGCTCGGCCGCGCGCTGCTCGTGCTGCGCGCGCGCAACCTCACGGCCGAAGTCGATGACGGCGAACGTATCCTGCACGCGCTCCAACGGATGGGAGTCCGGCTCCGCTAAATGGCCGCCAAGGCAAAACCAACACTGCGCCGTTCGGTAACGCCGTGGGGCTCGTTCTCATGGGGTTACTCCGACGTCGGGGCCGACATTTTCGTCGGCCTCGGCCTCGTCCTCGGTGCGGCCGCCGGCGCATCCAATATCGCGTTCCTGTTCGCCGGCATCGTTTACGTGTGCATCGGCCTGGCCTACACGGAGCTCGCCGCAACCTATCCGGTTGCCGGCGGCGGACAGTACTTCGTCATGCGCGGGCTGGGCGACATCTTCGGCTTCATCGCCGGCTGGGCCGTGCTGCTCGACTTCACCATCGACATCACGCTCTTTGCTTGGTCGTGCGTCGACTATCTCGGCCAGCTGGTACCGGTGCTGCAATTGCAGCCGCATCCGTGGGTGCACTTCTTGTCGGTCTTCGCCCTGATCGCCGGGCTCTGCATCCTCAACGTGATCGGCGTGCGCGAATCGACCAACTTCAACGGCGTCGTCAGCGCGCTCGACGTGATCAGCGAGACCTCGATCCTCTTCTTCGGTTTCCTGTTCGCGTTCAATCCCGAGCTGCTGATGCACACGATGCACGTGTACTGGCCGACGACCGACCATCTGCTGCTGGGTGTCTCGTTCGCGATCATCTCGTTCGTCGGCCTCGAGTCGATCTCGCAAGCCGCTCAAGAGACGCAGCGGCCGGCGTCGGTCATCCCGCGCACGTCGATCGGGCTGATCCTCACGATCCTGATCTACGCGCTTGCCTACGCCAACCTGGCCCTCGGCATGACGCCGTCGCACCCGATCCCGCTCGATGCGCACGGACACGCGCAGCAGTTCTTCCAGTATCTCGGCAACGACGAAAACAACGGCAAAGCGGTCGCCGTGCTGGCGGCCAACGTGCCCTACTTCGGCGCCATCGCCGGGCTGTACGTCCCGGTCCTCGGCGCGATTCTGCTGCTGATCTCCAGCAACTCCGGCGTCTTCGGCGCGTCGCGCATCGCGTACGCCATGAGCCGCTCGCGGCTCTTGCCGTCGGTTTTCGAACGCGTCAGCCGCCGCTTCCGCACCCCGGCCGTGTCGATCATTACGTTCTGCGCGATCGCGGTCGTGGTCCTAATCTTCGCCGCGCTGCCCAGCCTCGATCCCGCCATGCAAAAGCTCTACGACCACGCGTTCCGCGGTGAGGCCGGGATCGTCGTGCTCGGCGACCTTTACGCGTTCGGCGCCGCAACGAGTTACTCGTTCGTCTTCATCGCGTTGATCGCGCTGCGCCTCAACGACCCACTCAGCCCGCGCAAGTTCCAAATCCCGGTCAACATTCCGTTCACCTACCGGGGCGAACGCGTCAACTTCCCGATCGTGGGCGTGATCGGATTTCTCGGTATCTTCTCGATCCTGGTCGACACGCTGATCACGCACGAAATCGGCCGCGTCGCCGGACCGACGTGGATCATCTTCGGTTTCATCGGCTATTTGATCTACCGCAAACGCAAGAATCTCCCCATATTCAAATCGCGTCCGCAGGATTGGGATGCCCAGCAGGTGCTCATCCTCAAGGACGCGGGCGAGCTCGAAGCGATGGATGAATTGCTCGAGAAACTGCGTGCCCGCGGACGGAGCGTCGCGGTCGCGGGCCGCACGCCGTGAGGGTACTGCAGGTCGCAAAGATCCGGGCCGGCCTCGGCATTCTTTTCGCTCTGCTCGGCGCCGGCATCGGTATCGAGATTCTTTTCCGCCCCGAACCCGTCAACCAGAAATTGATGGGCCTTGCGTTTGCGGTGGTGTTGATCGCGCTCGGCACCGTGCGCGTGCGAATGTATCTGAAGATCAAGAGCGAGCTCGACCCGTGACCACGATCGCCGTTCATCCGGCCGGAGCCTTGATCGCGCTAGCCGTCGTCGCCGCGGTGATTGCGACGTTTTACTGGATGCTGCATCCGCCCCGGACCAAGGCCGATATCGAAGCGAAACAGGCCGAGGCGATACTCCACAAGATGGTCGGCAGCATCATCGTGGTGTTTTCCGAGGGAATCCACTCCGAACACATGATGGTGCTGGCGGCTCGCCTCGCCCGCAACGAACGCGCCGATCTCTTTGCGGTATACGTAATCGAGGTGCCGTTGATCTTCCCGGAGGGCGCCGAAATGCCGGAGGAAGACCGCGCCGGTTACGACATGCTTGCCACGGCCGAAGTGATCGCGCAGCACCACGACGTGCATCTCCATACCGAAGTGCTGCACGCGCGTTCGGTGAGCGCCGGCGTTCTGGAACTCGCCAAACGCGAAAATGCGAACCTCATCGTGCTCGGTTCGTATCGTGAGGGAAAGTACACCGGCGCCCCGCTCGGGCGCGCCATCGAAGAGATCGCGACGCGCGCCAAGTGCGACGTGCTGATCGGGGTACCGGGCCCCTACGGCGTCCTGCTCGGAGATCGAAACTAAAGCGCGGCGCGCATCCGCTGTACGATCTCGGTGAGGATCGCGGCGGACGTGCCCATATTCACGCGAACGAAACCGGCGGATTGCGGGCCGAAGTCGCGACCGCGCGTCAACGCGACCCGGCCGCGTTCGAGAAAGACGGACATCGGCTCATCCCCAAGTCCGAGGGCCGTACAATCGAGCCACGCGAGGTAACTCGCTTGCGGCTCGATGTAGCGCACGCCGGGAAGTTCGCGCGCGAGGAGTCCGGTGAGCAACCGGCGGTTGCCGTCGAGGTAACGCAGCAGTTCATCGAGCCACGGCCCACTGCGGTCGAATGCGGCGAGTGAGGCGATGACGCCGAGGTTGCCGACGCTTACGTGCGCGATCGTCCCCAGCCGTTTGCGCATGCGGTCCGTGCCGGCGATCGCGAGCGCGCACTTGAGTCCGGGCAAGTTCCAGGCCTTCGAGGCCGAGCTGAGCGCGACGGCATCGCAGTCGAGGGGATCGGCGACGGAGAGAAACGGCACGAACTCCGCGCCGGTCATCGTCAACGGAGCGTGGATTTCATCGGCGATGACCAGCACGCCGTAGCGCTGGGCGAGTTCCGCGATGCGCAAAAGCGTCTCGGCCGGGAACACTTTGCCCAACGGGTTGTGCGGCGAACAGAGCAGATAGACCGCCGCGCCGCCCGCGAACGCGCGCTCGAGCGCGGGAAAATCGAGTTCCCATCCCTGCTCGTTGCGAAGCAGCGGCACGTCTTCGATCTGCCGCTGCGCTTCGCCGACGACGCGATAAAACGGCGGATACACCGGGGAGTTCACGACGATCCGGTCGCCGGGTTTGACCAGCGCCTGCAAAATCGACGTGATCCCGACCAGCACGTCGGGAACTGCGACCACGCCGCGCGGGTCGACCGTCCAGCCGAAGCGCTCGAGCGCGAAGCGGGCGTACGCCTCGCCCAAGCCGGCGGTGTTGGCGTAGCCGCAGTCGTCGTGTTCGATCGCGTCGATCAGCGCCGCACGCACCGGTTCGGCCAGCGGAAAATCCATCTCCGCGACCCACGCCGGCAGCACGTCCGGCGGGTAGGTCGTCCACTTCGCGCTTTGCCGCCGGCGCAGTTGCGCGACCGAGATATCGTCGAAGCCGCGCATCAGCGAGCGAAGATGCGTTTGCGAACTTCCTCGCCGATCACGGCGAGCAAGATCACGGCACCGAGCACGATGTCCTGGGTGTACGATTCGATGTTCAGCAAGTTCATCACGTTGTTGAGCACGCCGATCAGCAACGCGCCGAAGAACGAGGCGACCACGCTGCCGCGGCCGCCCATCAGCGAGGTACCCCCGACGACCACGGCCGCGATCGACTGCAGTTCGCTGCCGACGCCGGTCTGCGGCGAACCCGAGGAAAAGCGCGCCATCAGCAGCATGCCGGCCAGTGCCGCGCAGCCGCCCGAGATCACGTAGACGAGCGTCTTGACCAAACGCACGTTGATGCCGGCGAGCCGCGCCGCTTCTTCGTTTCCGCCCAGCGCCAGCACGTAGCGCCCGAAGCGCGTGCGCGTCAAGACGATCGCAAACACGATCACGACGATCAGCATCACGAGCACCGCCCAGGGGATGCCCGGCATCCCCAGCGGCGCCAAGAGGTCGTGCAACGCGTACTGCGTGCCGAGCGCGTCGAACGCGTCGGTGCGGAGCGGCACCGGCTGCCCGTGCGAGAGCTTGAACGCCAAACCGCGCGCCATCAGCATCATCGCGAGCGTGGTGATGAACGGCGGCAGGTTGAGCCGCACGACCGGTAGCGCGTTGACGAGCCCGGCGCAGCACCCGACCCCGATGCCGACCAGCGTCGTCACGATCACGAGCAACGGGCCGCCCAGACCGCTGGCGTTGGCGAACTGCGCCATGACGACGCCGGTGAGTTGGATCAGCGAACCGACCGACAAGTCGATGCCGGCGGTGATGATGACGAACGTTTGCCCGACCGCGAGGATCGCGTTATAGGTGATCTGCCGCAGCACGTTGGTCAGGTTGCCGGCGGTGAAGAAGTCGCCGTGGGTCAGCACGTTGACGACGACGATCAGCACGACGAAGCCCACCACCGCGAGTGCGGTGCGCAAGAACGCCAGTTGCACCTTCGTCACGCGGCGACTCCCGTGGCGACGGCGATGACCGCCTCGGGCGTCGCTTCGGCGCGCGAAAATTCGGCCGCGATCTTGCCGTCGCGCACGACCAGAATCCGATGCGCCATCCCGAGCGCCTCGGGCAGCTCGCTCGACACCATCACGATGGCGGCGCCGCGCGCGAGCAGCTGGACCATCAGCGTGTAGATCTCCGCTTTGGCGCCGACGTCGACCCCGCGCGTCGGCTCGTCGAAGAGAAACACGCGCGCATCGCCGGTGAGCCACTTGGCGAGCACGACCTTTTGCTGGTTGCCGCCGGAGAGGTTCTTCACCACTTGCTCGCTCGAGGGCGTGCGGATGTGCAATTCCGTGATCTCGCGGTCGGTGATCGCGATCTCGGCCGCGTGGTCGATGAACGGCCCGCGCGAGTACGCGTCGAGATGGGCGAGCGTCGTGTTTTCGCGCACCGTCATGCCGAGGACGAGTCCTTGCGCCTTGCGGTCTTCGGTGATGAACGCGATGCCGGCTTCGATCGCGGCGTGCGGGCTGTGCACCCGCACCGGTTTGCCGTCGACCGCGATCGCACCGCCGGTCGGTACGTCGGCCCCGGCGATCGCCCGCACGATCTCGGTGCGTCCGGCGCCGACCAATCCGGCTAGGCCGACGATCTCGCCCGCGTGCACGTCGAACGACACGCCGTTGACGTTCGATGCCGCGCGCAGATCGCTCACTGCCAGGCGCACCGGCGCATCCGCTGCGACCGCCGGCAGATCGGGAAAGTGGGCTTCGAGCGCGCGCCCGACCATCAACCGGATCAACTCGTCCTGCGGCATCGCGCTCGCGGCCCGCGTTTCGATCGCCTTGCCGTCGCGAATGACCGTGATCCGATCCGCGATGCGCGGCAGCTCCTCGAGCCGGTGCGAGATGTACACGAACGCCACGCCCTGCGCTTTGAGTTTCGCGATCAAAGCGAACAAGGCGTCGGTTTCGCGATCGGTCAGCGCGGCGGTCGGTTCGTCCATCACGATCAAGCGCGCGTGACGGACGAGCGCTTTGGCGATCTCGGTGAGCTGCTGTTCGGCGACCGACAAACGCCGTGCCGCGCGGTGGAGCGGCAATGAAATTCCGAGTTCGACGAACACCGCGGTCGCCTCGGCGGTAGCGGCCGGACCATCGAGGAACAACCCACGCGTGGGCTCGATGCCGAGCACGATGTTCTCGAGGACGCCGAGGTCCGGTACCAGGTTGAACTCCTGATAGATCATCCCGATGCCGAGCCGTTCGGCGGCCTTCGGTCCATCGATCGTTACGCGCTGCCCGTCGACTTCGATCGTGCCCGCGTCGGCGATGTACGCGCCGGCCAGAATCTTCATCAGCGTCGACTTGCCGGCGCCGTTCTCGCCGACGAGCGCGTGCACTTCGCCGGCCGTCACGTCGAACGACACGCCGTCGAGCGCGCGCACGCCCGGAAAGGATTTCGTAATCCCCGCCATGCGCAGGAGGGGTGTCCCTTCAGTCAACTATTTCGCGTCGGCTTTGGTGAACGTTCCGACGGCGACCGCGATCTTCTTCGGCACCGGCTTCCCGGCAAACGAATCGGCGATCGCATCGATCGTCTTGGCGCCGATCTGATCGGGATGTTGGATCGCATCGCCGTACATCGTGCCGTTCTTGATCGCATCGCGCGCTTCGGGGCTCGCGTCGTACCCGACCACCGCGATCTTGCCGCCCAAGCCGGCGGCCTGCACCGCCGTGGCCGCGCCCAGCGCCGAGTCGTCGTTGATGCCGAAAATGCCCTTGAGGTCCTTGTGCGACTGCAGGATGTCCTCGGTTGCCGAGGACGACTTGGCCCGCTCGCCGCCGCCGTCGATGTCGGCTACGATCGTCACTTTCGGGCAACCGGCGGCAATCGCGGCTTTGAAGCCTTTGACGCGGTCTTGGACGCTGGTCACCTCGGGCTCGTCGAGAATCGCCACCGGGCCGCCGGCCGGCAGGGCCGCGCAGATCAGCTTCCCGGCCTGTCCGCCACCCTGGACGTTGTCGCTGGCGATGTGGGCGACGACCACCCCTTGGCTCGACGCGTTGGCGATGTCGGCGGTGAACACCGGGATGCCGGCTTTATTGGCCTCGACGATGGCCGACCCGATCGCCTGCGAATCGTAGGGCGTCAGCACGATCGCCGCGACTTTTTGCGAGATGAAATCTTCGACCTGACTCTGCTGCTTCGAATTGTCGCGGCTGGCGTCGACGACGTTGACCGTATAGCCGTATTTTTGCGCTTCCGCTTTCATACCGGCTTCCATGTCTTGGTAGAATTGGGCCTCACGATTTTGGATGGAAACCCCGATCGTTTTGCCGCCGCTTGAGCTATTTGTCGTAGCGGCATTGTTCGAGCAGCCGGTTGCTGTTACGAGGAGCGCAAACGCGAGAACGGCGAGTCGTTTCATACCGAACTTCGAGTTGTCGCAGGCCGTCGAGACGCCCTGCGGCGCCACGGGGCCTGCTATTTGACAGGGCTTCTCAAGAAGGAGCACCTCCGACATTGAGCGGAGCGCGGCCGCGAGCGGGGCGGGCCATTCGTGCGGTATGGTGCACGCAGCACCGCAATTCACACCTGCCGGACGCACGAAAACCCGCTATTTACCAGGGTTCGGCTCGTCGTTCTCCCGCCTCGGGCGGGGTTATCCACAGCCGGCGGCCGTACGGCTGTGCACCGTGTGGAGAAGGATTCGCAGCTACCCGGCCGCCGGCGACCGCGAACCGAGCACCGGATAGTCCGCGTCCGCGACGCGATTCCGGCCGGCGGCCTTGCCGGCGTAGAGCCGCCGGTCGGCGACCCGCACCAGTTCCGCGCCGTCGCCGGCATCCGCGGGGAACTCGGCCACGCCCACGGTGACCGTAATCGTCATCGTTCCCGCGCCGCGCCAGCCGCCGGCCAGGGCGCGCGGCACCTCGGCCACGATCCGTTCGGCCAGCAGTTTGGCTTGCTCGAGATCCGTCTGGGGCAACAGGATGCCGAATTCTTCGCCGCCATAGCGGCAAACGTAATCCGACACGCGCAGCGACGCGGAGATCGCGGCCGCGATCATTTGCAGCACGCGGTCGCCTTCGGCGTGACCGTAGGTGTCGTTCACGCGCTTGAAATAGTCGACGTCGACCATCATCATCGACAGCGGCCGGCCGGCCCGTTTCGCCAGCGCGACGTATTTTTCGATCGCCTCATCGAAGAAGCCGCGATTGTAGACGTTCGTGAGCGGGTCGCGCACGACGATCTTCTGCAGTTCTTCGTATCGCTGCCGGTACGTCAAGACGCGAAACATCGCTCCCAACGCGCGTCCTTCCCCGACGACCATGCTTTCGGCGACGTTGAAGTAACGCAAGTACGTGGCGAGAACGGCCGAGTACACTAGGGCCGCAACGGTTTTGCCCACGAGCTGCGAGAGCATGATGTCGACGTAAAACTGGCTGCCGGCGAAGGCCGCGGTCGCGAACGCGATCGAATCGAAATACAGCGTCACCGTCAACGACAGCCATACGCGCAAAAAGATCGAGCGCGTGTACTTGCTCACCCACTCGTAGAGCAAAACGACGAGTAGCGTGTCGATGAAGAGCACGACCGCGCTCGAGGCGACGATGCGCGGCTGCACGCCGAAAAGATCCGGCGAGAGGTGGAACGGATTGATGACCTGCGGCGACTGCAATTGGGCCGCGATGAGCAGACCCAACGGCAGGAACACGAGGTTGGCGATCGCGACCCCGTAGATCAGCTTGCGTGCTTCGACCGCGTCTTCGTTCAAGTATACGAACAGCACGAGAAAGAGCACGGCCGGAAACAGGACGACCGAGCCCGGGCTCACGACCAGCCACGACGAGAGCGGAATGTAGACGCTGCCCGCCAGCAGGTTCGCGTACTGAAAGATCACGCCGAAGATGATGTAGACGAGGGCCAGCCCGAACGTCCGCCGCAGCCGAAACGCCGCAACCAGCAGCGCGGCCACGAAGACGCCCTGCACCACCATAAGCAGCAGTTGCTGCGCGACGGGCGCCGAGATCATGCGCGGGGTTTTGCCGATAAGGCAAGCGCTCCTGGCGGAGTCCCTCTTGCCGGCGTCCGTTCGCGCACAGAAGAACGCCGTGTTGTCGTGTTCGTTTGCCTGCGCGATGCACGGGGTCGAGGGCCTCATCGTGCGGGTCGAGACCGACGCTTCGCCCGGCACGCCGGCGCTCGTGCTGATCGGGTTACCCGACCGCTCGTTGAAAGAAGCGACCGATCGTGTCCGCTCCGCGCTGATCAACTCCGGCTTCATGCTGCCGGCGGGACGGCTCTTGATTAACCTCGCGCCCGCCGACGTGCGGAAGGAGGGCCCGTCGTTCGACCTGCCGATCGCTCTCGCGCTGCTGGCTCGCGATGGCCAACTTCCGCCCGGGCCGCTGGCCGAGTTCGTGATGCTCGGCGAACTCGCGCTCGACGGTTCGCTGCGGGCGATCGCCGGGACGCTGCCGATGCTCATCGCCGCCAAGCGCGCCGGCATTCCGCGCGCGATCGTCCCGCTGCCGAATCGGGCCGAAGCGGCATTGATTCCCGGCGTCGAGACGTTCGCCGTACCGACGCTCGCCGATGCGGTTGCCGTCGTACTCGGCAACGGCGCGAAGTTCCGCGTCGTTCGTGATACGGTCGCGGCCGGTAACGATGCGGCGAACGATGACGACTTCGCCGACGTTCGCGGACAGACGATCGCCAAGCGCGCGCTGGAGATCGCGGCCGCCGGCGGACACAACGTGATCCTCGTCGGCCCGCCCGGTTGCGGCAAGACGATGCTCGCGCGGCGCATGCCGTCGATTCTGCCGCCGATGACGGACGACGAGTCATTGGATGTCACCGCGGTGTACAGCATCGCCGGATTGCTCGGCACCGAACCGCACATCGTACACCGGCGTCCATTTCGTTCGCCGCACCATACCGCCAGCCGGATCGCGCTCGTCGGTGGCGGCGCCGGCATTCCGCGGCCCGGGGAGGTGACGCTCGCGTCACGGGGCGTGCTCTACCTCGACGAGATCGCCGAATTTCCGCGCGCGACGCTCGAGGTGTTGCGCCAGCCGCTCGAGGACGGCGCGGTAACGATCGCACGGGCCGCCGGCACGTGCACGTTTCCGGCGCGCTTCTCGCTCGTCGCATCGATGAACCCGTGCCCGTGCGGAAACCGCGG
Source organism: Candidatus Lustribacter sp. (assembly GCA_036008105.1). GTDB lineage: Bacteria > Vulcanimicrobiota > Vulcanimicrobiia > Vulcanimicrobiales > Vulcanimicrobiaceae > Lustribacter. The sequence continues at coordinate 11,592 of DASYOE010000249.1, forward strand.
TGAACGCAACGCCGACTGCCGCTGCGACGACGCGACCGTCGCGCGCTACCGCGGCCGCATCTCGGGACCGCTGCTCGACCGCATCGACTTGCACGTCGACGTCGTGCGCGTGCCGTTCGAGGAACTCTCGGGCAGTCGTCAGGGCGAGAGTTCGGCGGCCATTCGCACGCGTGTCGTCGCCGCGCGAGCGCGGCAGCGTGCGCGCAACCGCACCCTCAACGCGCACTTGAGCGGCGGCGACCTGCGCCGGCACGCCGCGCTCGACGCGCCGTCATCGGCGTTGCTCGAAGCGGTGATGCAGCGCGAACGGCTAAGCGCGCGCAACTTCGACCGCCTCGTGCGCGTCGCGCGCACCATCGCCGATCTCGCCGGCGACGCCGCGCTCAAACGCGATCACGTTGCCGAAGCGCTCCTCTACCGTCGAACCGATGGGGCCGCGAGCCTGCGTCCGGCCTAACGTCAATCGTGTCCTCGAACACCAGGAGACCGAACGGGCCGTCATTCAAGTACCGTCTACATGGATGGCCCTGATAGCGGCGCGTTCGCACGCTTCTTTCTCGTCGTTGCGCTGAGCTGTACCGTCACCGCCTGCGCGGGCGGCAGCGTCGCCACGATCGCACTCCCCACCACGTCGGCGGCGCCGGTGCTCGCCGGCGGCGCGGCACCGAAGACCCCGATCTCCGGCTTGATCGATATGCAAGACATCGCGTGGCATCTCACCGACGCCGGGCAGCCGACGTTCGTGATCGCCAACGCGCAGCAGTTTCCCGGCGTGCTCGGCGGCATCGTCATCAACGCAACCTGGAGTAACATGCAGCCGGTCGCGGGCGGCGCCGTCGTCTTCTCGGCCGTCGATAGCGCGCTGGCCGACGTGCGCTCGTACAACGCATCGAACCCGTCCGCCCCGCTGAGCGTGAAGCTGCGCATCTATCACGGTGACAACGCGCCGTTGTGGGCCAAACAACTCGCCGGCGGTCCGATCTCGATCTTCCGGAATTCGGGTGGCTGCGACGGCCAAGTGGACACCTGTCCCGAGACCATCGGCCTCCTTTGGAGCGCGCCGTACATCGCCGCGTGGCGCGCATTTCAGGCGCAGGTTGCGGCCAAGTACGATGCGGAGCCGCTGATCCACGCCGTCGCCGTCACCTCGTGCGCGACCCAGACCGACGAACCGTTCGTACCGACGGTGGGACCGGTCTCGAAGGCCAATCTTGGGAGCGCCGCGATACCGTTTAGCGATAGCGCCGAACAAGCGTGTCTGAGCGGCGCGATGGACGACTACTCGGCCTGGAAGAATACCGAGATCGATTTTACCTTCAACACGTACACGAAGTTCACGGGCGGCACCGATCCGGCATTCACCACCCAGATGATGATGCAATGCCGCACGGCCGTCGGCGCGCGCTGCGTGCTCGACAACCATGCGCTGCAGACCCCCACCTCGACGTCGGATGCTCCGGTGTACACGGAAATGCAGGCGCTCGGCGGATTGGTCAACTTTCAGACGCAGTCGCCTGAAGCCATGGGCTGCATTTGGCCGGAAACGATCTCGCAAGGCGTGCAACTCGGCGCGCGCGCCATCGAAATTTGGCCCGAGACGAAGTACCAGGGCTTCGATACGCTGACGCTCGCTCAAATGCAACAACTCGCTGGTGAGTTCGCTGCGCCGACGGCATTGCCGGGCACCCCTCCGCTGCCGTCCCCGTGCAGTGGCTTTAACTAGCTCGCGCTTGCGCGTAGCAGCTGCGGCGATCTCGCTCGGTATCACCGCCACCGCGTGCGGCGGCGGTTCGGTCGCATCGGCTATAACCGCGAGCGTCGCGCTGCCGGCACCGCTGGTCGTCGGCGCCGGCGCGCCGACCGAATCGTCATCGGCGATCCAGCACACGATCGGGGACGGGCGCTTTACGACGACGACAGCGCAAGGCACCGGCACGATTCCGTACTTCTCCTCGCTGCCGCTCGCCTCGGCCCATCCCGGCATCACGCGCGTCGTCGTGATCGTTCACGGCGAGCAGCGTGATGCCGGCGAATACTTCAACGACGTCACCACCGCGCAAGCGATCGCGGGCGCAGATGCGACCGCGCTCGTCATCGCACCGCAATTCCTCAACACCATGGACGTCGACGACCCGCGCAACAACTTGCCGGCCACGATCTTGGGCTGGCGCGTCGACGAGTACAGCGACGGTAAGGACGCCCAAACCCCGAGCCCGTTGAGCGCCTTCGACGTGCTCGACGCGCTGGTGGGAAGTTTTACCAATCGGGGCATCTATCCCGACTTGCACACGATCGTCCTTGCGGGGCATTCCGGCGGCGCACAGTTGATCACCCGCTATGCAATCGTCGGCACCGGGTTCGCGGCTGCCGCGACTGCCGGTTACGACGTGCGATTCGTTGTCGTGAGCCCGTCGAGCTATCTGTATTTCGACAGCCTCCGCCCGGCCGGTGCGGGGTTCGCACCCGCCGATGCGAACGCGTGTCCGGCGTTCAATTCCTGGCGTTACGGCTTTACCGGCGCACCGCGCTACGTCGGAACACCCAACGCGGCCGCGCTGTTCGCGCAGTACGCAACCGAGAACGTGACCTTCATCTCGGGTTCGCTCGATACCGACCGGGATGGTTCGATCGATCAGAGTTGCGGCGCCGAAGACGAGGGGATCGACCGCGTCACGCGGGCGAACAACTACTTTGCCTACCTCACCTTTCATAACGGAGGAACCCCGATCCAGGCGGCCGTGACGGTCACCGGGATCGGTCACAGCGACAGCCAGATGCTCGTCTCACCACCAGCCGTCGCAGCGTTGTTCGGGCCATGACGTTCCGCCCGCTCGTTCGCATCGCTGCCCCGCTCGTCGCCGTACTCCTAGCCGCGTGCGGTTCGGGCGGCGTGACCGGCGCTTCGGCCGTGCAGAACCAACCGTTTGCGCAACAGGGAACGCTGATTCTGCGCGTTGCGATCGCGAGTTCGTACGGCACGCCGGTCGCCCTCATCAGCGTGACGACCCGGCCGCAGAACGGCGGCCTCACGCAAACGACGGTAACCGGCTGCGCGGCGGCGGGCTGCACGGTTCGCGCCGCGTCGGCGCTCAACTTCGTCAATGTCACCGTGCAGCCGATGGCTGCGGACGGCACGGTGCTGGATACCGGACAGTTGCTCGCGAACGTGCCCGTGACCGGACGGAAGACGATGGATGTCGCGTTCGGGACGACGCCGGCGGTCTATCACTTCTCGTTTGCGCCCGCGTCGCTCACGCTCGGCGCGCCCGGAACGGCGAAGCTTTCGCTGCTGGCGCGCGACGCGAATCAAGCCGAGATCATCGGTACGATGCAGCTTCCGGTGCCGATCGCGATCACCGGCGCGACGTCGTCGGTGACCCTTGCTACCGCCCAGTTCACCGCCATCGGACAAACGATCGCCGTCGCCTACGACGGCACGGGTACGACCCGCGTGCACTTCAGCGGCACTGCCGCTGGGTCGACGGTCGACGGGTCGACCCTGTTTCTCGGCCAAGCGCCGCACGTTACCGCGAACGGTGAAGCCTCCGGCGACACGCAAACGCCGACGACGCAACGCATTCTCGCGCTGCCGACCGCACCGCCGGTGCCGCCGCCGCTCGGCGGCCTCACCACCTCGGCAGTGCGTCGCCGCCTAGCGGATCTCGGTTCCGCATTTCCGCCGATCGGCGATCAAGGCGCCAGCACATCGTGTACGACGTGGTCGTCGAGTTACGCGATTCGTTCCTATTTCGCCGGCATTCGCACCGGTGCGTCATTCACCGGTGCCGGGCCCGGCGGCATCAACACCAGCACGGTTTTCAGCCCCGCGTTCGCATTCAACGCGCTCGACAACGGCGCCAACACGCCGCTCGACCCGCTGGACGTTGTGAATTTTCTCACCCAGTACGGGGCGATCTCGTGGAGCGAGATGCCGTTCAGCGCCACGGCCTTCGGTCCGCCGCCGACGGCGGCCCAACTCGCCGACGGCGCGGCGAATCCGATCTACGACCTCGGCACGATTGCGAGCGGCGACCTCGCTTCGATGCGGCTCTACCTCGACGCCGGCTACCCGATTTGGTGGGTCGCCGACATCGACGACAACTTCGAGGTCCTCGGGCCATTTCAAACGTGGAACGGCGGCGGCAATGCGGCGGGCGCGCACGCGGTGGTGATTACCGCCTACGACGACACGAACGCGCGCTTCACCGTACGCAATTCGTGGGGCATTACCTGGGGTCTGCGGGGAACGGGCTACGTCACCTACGCGCAGTGGCAAGCCGCCTCAATCCTGAACCTCGTGCTGACCGACCAGCCGCCGTCCTAACAGGGGGCGGCGACCGGCGGTGATACGGTCGCAAGACCCAAGACGAGGCCGGCCGAGTACAACGCGCAGCGATACTTCGCTTGTACCGCCGCACTCGGTACGGCCGCGCCGTCCGACGGCGCGATGCCGTTGGCAGTCAGGAATTCGGCCGGATACAGTTCGAGGATTTGCGCGTGGTTGCTTATCGCGTACGGTAAGAACGTGCTGATATCGAGATTCGAACCGGTCGTCG
>DASYOE010000250.1:0-13409 GCA_036008105.1 Candidatus Lustribacter sp.
GATGAAGTCGGCGTTGAAGTCGTACGCGATCGACGGCACCTTGAGACCGCGGCCGGGTGGCGGCGGCAGGTTTCCGCTAGCGGCATTGAGCTCGGCTTGCGCGATCTCCGTATGGCCGGTGAAGGCCGCCGCGCAATGCGGGCAGATGGCGGCGGCGGCGCCTGAAATCGCGGCCGCGGAAAAGACAAACGAACGGCGAGATGTCATGCTGGGAGCATACGCCGAGGAGCGACCGAGCGCAAGAATCAATGCTGGGCCGCATGCACAGCACCGTACCGCTGCACCTTGCGCCGCCGAGCGCGACCGCGGAGCACCTCCCGGCAGGCATCATCGTCCTGCAGGATGCGTTCGGCTACAACAGCTACCTCGAGGGCATCGCGCGGCGCTTCAACGGCCTGGGCTTTACGACGGTCATTCCCGAGCTCTTCCATCGAACCGGCGGAACCGGGGTTGAGTACGACGATCCGCGCGGCATGGAAGCGGTTCGCTCGCACATGCGCGCGTTAGACGTCGAGAACGTGCTTCTCGACGTGCAGGCGGCCTACGCCCGGCTGCTCGCGGACGGCATCCCGCCCGAACGGATCGCCGTCATCGGCTGGTGCCGCGGCGGCCAGGGCGCTTTTTTTGCCAACGCGCATCTGCCGCTCGGTGCGGCGATCTCGATGTACGGCAATCGCATCGCGCCGGATCTGCTGCCGCACGCGCAGACGCAACACGGGCGCATCCTGATGATCTGGGCCGGCACCGACCCGTTCGTGCCGGCCGCCGAGCGCCGAGCGGTTGCCGATGCGCTGACGGCGGCCGGCAAACTGCACGATCAAGCCGTCTTCTCCGGCGCCGAGCACGGATTCTTCGCCCCGTTCTCGTATCACGAACTTGCCGCGCGCGTTTCCTGGAGTATGTCGATCGAGTTTCTGCGCGCCACCGGCGTCCTCGTTCGACGCGACAAAGGAGCTTTATGAATCGTTTGAGCCGGTCGGTTGCGGCCGTTCTGGTCGCGGGATTACTCGCGACCCTGGCCCCGGCGGCGCGGGCCGCCGATCCGTACGAAATCAACGTGATCCTGCCGTTGACGGGCAACATCGCGTTCGTCGGAACGACCCAGCTGCAAGCGCTCAAGGCAGTGGAAGCGTACGTCAACCGCACCGGCGGCATCGGCGGCCGCCCGCTGTCGTTCGTTGTGGCCGACGACGGTTCGGACGTGAAGACGTCGCTCCAACTTTTCCAGGGACTCGTGGCGAAGAACGTGCCGATCATCATGGGCTCGTCGAGTCCGCAAGCGTGCGCGTCGTTCGTCGCGATCGTGGCTGCGAACGGGCCGGTCAACTACTGCCTCGCCAACGCCGGTCAAACGACGCCCGGCGGCTACCAATTCTTCACCCAGTTCACGAACGACTCGCAGCTCACGGTGCTGCTGCGCTACTTTCGCCAGCGCGGTTTGAAGAAAATCGCGACGATCTTTTCGATCGACGGCGGCGGCCAGGACGCCGAGCACGCGTTCTCCACCGCGATGGCACTACCGGAGAACAAAGACCTCCAAGCCGTTGCGCGCGAGCACTTCGCGCCCGGCGATCTCGGCGTTGCCGCGCAGATGGCGCGGATAAAAACCGCCAATCCCGACGTGATGGTCGCGTGGGCGACCGGTGGCCCGGCCGGCACTCTGCTGCGCGGTGCGCGCGACGCGGGCGTCGACGTCCCGACCGTCACGTCGACCGGAAATCTCAGCGCGAACTTCTTCAAGCAATACGGCGGGGTGCTGCCGACGAACCTCTACCTCGCCGCGGTGCCGTACTATTCCGGCGAGTCGCTGGCGAGCGGCCCGACGAAGGCCGCCGTGGCGACGATGACGAGCGCGCTCGCGGCAACCGGCGCCAAACCCGACATGATCGAGATCAGCGCGTGGGATCCGGCGCTGCTGGTCGTCGACGCGCTGCGCAAACTCGGACCGGACGCGACGGCGGCGAAACTGCGCGCCTATTTCGTCAACACGCGCGGCTGGGTCGGCGTGAACGGCCCGTACGATTTCAAGGCCAACCCGCAACGCGGCGTCGGTGATGCCAACGTCGTGATCGTGCGCTGGGACGCGGCGGCCGGTACCGCCGTTGCCGTCAGCAAAGCCGGCGGCGCGCCGCTATAGACCGTCGATCGTGCGCGCCAGCGCGAAATCGCGTTCGGTGAGGCCGCGGGCGTCGTGCGAGGAGAGGCGCACGGTCACGCGGTTCCAGGCGATCGCGATATCCGGGTGATGATCGGCGGCGTTGGCAGCCGCCGCGATCGCGTTGACGAACGCGATCGAGCCGTTGAAGTTGCCGCGATCGTACGTGCGCACGATCTCGCCGCCCTCGCGCGACCAGCCGGCGAGCTTCGCGAGTTCGCGCGCGATCGCGTCATCGGGTAGCGGCTGCGGCATAGTCGGCCTCCAAGAGCCCGCGGGACTCGAGTGCGGTGAAAGCGCCGGCGATCGCGGCGATCGTCTCGTCGACGTCGGCGTCGCTGTGCTCGGTGCAGAGGAACATCACTTCGTTCTGTGAGGGCGGCAGCAGCACGCCGCGTTGCAACATCTCGTGGTAGTAGGCCGCGTAAGCGTCGCGGTTCGCGGCCCGCGCATCGTCGTAGTTACGATTGGGTCCGCCGCGGCGAAATTTGAAGTCGACGATGCTCTCGAGTTGCAGGACCGCGAAGTCGCACCCCGCGTGCTCGACCACGCCGCGAATGCCGGCGGCCAAACGTTGCGCGCGCCGGTCCATCGCCGCGTACGCCTGCGGATGCTGCTCGAGCCAATCGAGGACGCGCAAGCCCATCGCGACGGCGAACGGGTTGCCGGCATGCGTGCCGCCGGTGAAGCATGGCCCGCCGGGCGCCAGTACCGCCATCACGTCGGCGCGGCCACCGAACGCCGCGAGCGGAAAGCCGCCGCCGAGGATCTTGCCGACCGTCGTCAGGTCCGGCACGATGCCGGCCCGGGCTTGCGCGCCGCCGAGTCCGAGGCGCAGCCACGTGATGACCTCGTCGAAAATCAACAATGCGCCCGCCGCGTGCGCGCGCGCCCGCAGGCCGGCGAGAAAGTCCGGCTCGGGAACGACGAGCCCCATGTTGCCGACGACCGGCTCGACGAGAATGGCCGCGAGCCGCGCACCGGTCTGGGCCAAGCGCGCGTCGACGTCGGCGAGATCGTTGTAGCGCGCTACGACGAGATCGCCGGCGACCGCGGCGGGGATGCCCGACCGCGCCGGGTTGACGGTGTGGGCCGACGCACCGGCATCTTGCAGCGCCAGATCGAAATGACCGTGATAGTTGCCGGCAAACTTCAGCACGGCGTCGCGGCCGGTGAACGCGCGCGCGACGCGCACCGCGCCTTGCACCGCTTCGCTCCCCGTCGTCGCGAAGCGCAACCGCTCCATCGAGGGCAGATGGGCGCGAATGCGCTCGGCCAACAGTAGTTCGTCGGGATGCGTCGAGCCGGTGACGGCACCACGCGCCGCGATGGCATCGAGCCCCGTCGAGAACGCCGGATGACCGTGGCCGAACAGCAGCGGTCCGTACGCCATCACGTAGTCGATCGAGCGCCGTCCGCTCGCGTCGTAACTGTACGCGCCGGCGCCGCGCACGGCGACGTACGGCGCGCCGCCGACGCCCCAGCCGGTGCGCACCGGCGAGGAGGCGCCGCCGGCCAGCGCCACGGTGCCGGTCACTTCAGATGACCGCTCCGCTTACTCACCGGGATGAACGTGTCGTTCGCGGGGTTGAAGCGCACCATAATCAACCCGTTCTCGCCCACGCCGTGCTGGCTGCCGTCGCGGAAATCATAGATACCGTTGATGCCCGCGAACCCGTGCAGCGTGTTGATATATTCGCGAAACTGCGCCGCGGTGGCGTTGTTCCCCAGCTGCCGGTAACCGTTGAGGATGATCATCGCCGGGTCCCACGATAGCGTGTTCGGAAAATTCGGGGTCATGCCGGCGGCTTTATAGACGGCGTGAAAGAGGTTGATCGCGTCTTTCACCGGCCCGGCGGCCAAGCCCGACGGATCGAACGCGAGCACGGTACTGATCAGCAGCTCCCGCGGCATGAATCCTTTGTAACCGTCGAGCTGCTCGGGAATCATATCGCCGTTGCTGATGGAGATCGGCACGTCGAGACCGGAATCGGAGATGCCGTGCAACTCCGTACCGAAGCCCGCTCCCACCGAGAAGGTCAGCAACGCTTGCGGGTTGGCCGCTTTGATGCGCGCCATTTGCGCGCTGATGCTGACGTCGGCCAGGTTGAAGTGCTCTTGCGCGACCCATTCGATGTCGCGGTTCTCCGGCAGCGACTTCGCATGCGCCCAATCGCGGTCGGCCTCTTGCCCGGTCGCATCGGTCGAGGACAGGATCGCCAGCCGCTTCAAACCGCGTTCGCGTAGATAGCGGACCGCGACGGTGTTGAGATTCTGCGCGCTGATGCTGGTCGAAAAAATATACCCGCCCGGCGCCGGGTTGATCGCGGGGCTCAAACAGTAGTCCACCGGCCCGTTCGTTGCGAACAACGGGGCGACCGCCAAACACTGTTGGGTGAGCGTCGGGCCGATGACCACCGGCGCCTTCGACGCGATGACTTGGTTGGCGATCTCGACGACCGTCTGCGGGTTCGTGCCGTCGTCGTAATACTGGAAGTGCAGCGGCCGGTGGTTGATCCCGCCGTGTTTGTTGACGTACGCCTCGAGCAGTTGCAGCGACTGCTGATCGCTTTTGCCGATGAACGCGGCGCCGCCGGTCAACGAGACGATGACGGGAATCACGAGCGGAGCCGGGGCCTGCGCGCGCAGCGCGGCGGGCGCGCCGGCGAGCAGCGTTGCGGCGGCGGCAAACGAGATCAGTAAACGGATGCTCAAGAGAACGCTCCTTCGGGAAAGCCTAGCGGTGCCAGATCAAATCGTTGACGTTGACGGGATGGTCGAGCTCGCCGTTCCGGACGGCGGCATCCAGGACCGGCCGGATCAGCGCCGGGTCGAGCGCGAGCCCAAATTGGGCTCGGGTCACGGTTGCGTCCGCCGGTGCCGGAATTCCCGTATCGCGCGCCAGGATCGCCGCCGTTTCGGCGTGGTGCGCGTTGGCCCATTGGGCGGCCGCTCGCAACGCGCTCGCGAACCGCGCGACCGTGTCGGGCTGCGCGACGATCCAACGGTCGAGCGCGAACCAGCCTCCGAGCATCGCCCCGCCGGCGACCGCGCCGGGTGCGATAAAACGCAACGGGATTCCGCGCGTGCGCGCTTGGGCCACGGTCGCGACGTCGGCCACGCCGATGTCGAGATCGCCGCCGGCCACCACCGCAACGATGGTCGCCGCGCTCGGCAGCGTCTGGATGTCGACGTCGAGACCGTTGCGCTGAAAATATCCGCGCTCTTTGGCGTAAAAGATCACGCTGGCGCCGTCGGTGAGCAACGTTCCCACCCGCACGATGGACGGCGGCGTCACACCGAGCGTGGCGAGCAACGCGAACGCGGCGAGGAAGCGGAACATCGGCGCTAGACGCGCTCGAAGATCGTTGCGATTCCCTGGCCGACGCCGATGCACATCGTCGCCAGCGCGTAGCGCCCGTTCCGCCGCCGCAACTCGTGCAGCACCGTGCCGGCCAAGCGCGCGCCGCTGCATCCGAGCGGATGTCCCAGCGCGATCGCGCCGCCGTTGACGTTGGTTTTGGCCGGATCCATTTTGAGGTCGCGCATGCAGGCGATGGATTGCGACGCGAAGGCTTCGTTGATCTCGTAGAGGTCGAGGTCGTCGATGGTGAGATGCGCGCGCGCCAGCGCCTTCTGCGTGGCCGGAATCGGACCGAGCCCCATGAACGCCGGATCGACGCCGGCGACCGCCGACGTCACGATGCGCCCCAGCGGCTGCCAGGCGTTCTTCGCCGCGGTTTCGGCGGAACAGAGCAGCAGCGCCGCCGCCCCGTCGTTGATGCCGGAGGAGTTGCCCGCGGTGACCGTGCCGCCGGATTTGAATGCCGGCTTCAGCCGCGCCAGATCGGCCGCGGTCGTTTGCGGGCGCGGATGTTCGTCGGCCGCGAGTTCCGGCAGCGGCACGATTTCGGCCGCGAAGACGCCGCGGTCGAGCGCGGCCTTCGTTTTCTGCTGTGACGCCAGCGCGAACGCATCTTGCTCCTCGCGCGTGATCCCGTAACGCTCGGCGACGTTCTCCGCCGTCTCGCCCATCGAGATCGTGTACTCGACCGGCATCTTGGCGTTGGTCATGCGCCAGCCGAGCGTGGTGTCGAACATCTTCGGCGCGCGGTCGAAGACCTTGTCGGCCTTCGGCATCACGTACGGCGCGCGCGTCATCGATTCGACGCCGCCGGCGAGCATGATGTCGCCGTCGCCGCTCGCGATCGCGTGGGCGGCCGAATTGACCGCCTGCAGGCCGCTCCCGCACAAGCGCGTCACGGTCGTGCCGGGCACCGTGATCGGCAAGCCTGCCAGCAGCGACGCCATCCGCGCCACGTCGCGATTGTCTTCGCCGGCTTGATTCGCCGCGCCCCAAAAAACGTCGTCGATCCGTTCGGGGTCGACCTTCGTCCGTGCAACGAGCTCGCGGATCGCGAACGCGGCCAGGTCGTCGGGACGGACGAGCGCCAGCGCGCCGCCCCAGCGTCCGATCGGGGTTCGCAACGCGTCGACGACGACGACTTCACGCAACTGTGCCATAACGGTCGCTACAACCCTAAAACGCGCTCGGCGTTGCCGTGGAAGATGCCTTCCATGACGTCGTCTTTGTAGCCGAGCTCGCCCCACTCGCGCAAGATGCGCTCGTACGGCAGACTCGGGTAATCGCTGCCGAACATCACCTTCTCTTTGAGCCGGGCCCGGATGTCGACTTTGAGCTGTGCGGCAAAATATTTGGGCGCCCAGCCGGAGAGCTCCCAAAACACGTTGCCCTTGTGCAACGCGACCGCCGTCATCTCGTCGACCCACGGGTACCCGGGATGCGCGGCAACGATGGTGAGGTTCGGAAAATCCGCGGCGAGTTCGTCGATCGCCGCGGGGTGCGCGTGACGCAGCTTCGCGCCCATCCCGCCCGGCATGCCGGCGCCCATCCCGGTCGTGCCGACGTCGATCATCACCGGTACGCGCAGCGCGTCGATCGTCTCGAACAGCGGGTACAGCGCGCGATCGTTGACCGCATAGTGCCCCATGATCGGATGAAAGTGAAAGCCCAGCATGCCGAGGTCTTCGATGGCATGTTTGGCCTCACGAATGGCGTCGTCGCCTTTGAACGGATCCACCGACGCCCACGACGCGATGATGCGGTCGGGGTGACGCTTCTGCATCGCGGCGACGTAGTCGTTCGAACACGGCGGCGTGTGCACGGTCGTCTCGAGATCGAGCGCCACGAGCACCGCCTCGACGCCGGCGTCGGTGAAATCTTGCACGACCTCCGCTTCTTCTTTCGCCACCCAGCCGCGGCCCCAGTACTGGGCGAGCGCGTCCACGTACGGCTGTTGACACGCGATCCACTCTTTGGAATTCGGATAACAGTGCAGGTCGACGATGCGCACGTCAGCCGGCCGCCATCTTGGCCGACACCGTGGCGACGAGATCTTTCTTCGATACCTTGCCGAAGGTGGAGAGCGGGAAGTCGCTCATGATTTCCATCCGCTCCGGCAATTTGTACTTGGCGATCTCCTTGTCGATCAAAAACGACTTGAGCTCCTCGAAGGTCAAGCTCATGCCGTCGCGCAGGATGATGCAGGCGCACATCCGTTCGCCGAGGTCCGGGTCGGGCACGGCGATACAGGCCACGTTCTTGACCGCCGGATGCGAGAGGATCAGGTTCTCGATCTCCTCGGCGCTGATCTTCTCACCGCCGCGGTTGATGAGATCTTTCTTACGCCCTTCGACCATATAGTTGCCCGACGGATGCTGGCGCATCAGATCGCCCGAGCGGTAGAAGCCATCGGGCGTGAACTGCCGCGCGTTGTATTCCGGCACGCCGAAGTACCCGCGCAGCGTGTACGGCCCGCGGCAGCACAATTCGCCGACCTCGCCCGGCGCGACGATGTTGTCGTCGTCGTCGAGCAGCCGCACCTCATCGTCGGGGCACACCGGCCGCCCGACCGTTTCGAGCCGCACGTCCTCGGGATCGTTGCGCCGCACGAACATCAGCAGGCCCTCGGACATGCCGAAGTTTTCCTGAATGAACGCGCTCGGGATCAGCTTGCGGGATAATAGCCGAACCTCGGGCTGCAGCCGCTGGCCGCCGCTCTGGATCGTCTGCAGCGTCGAGAGGTCGTACTTGCTTACCGCCGGATCGTTGAGCAGCCGGATCAAGAGCGCCGGCACGACTTTGAGGTGCGTCACCCGGTGGCGTTCGATCAGCGCGCACATGTCGTCGGGTTTGGTGCTCGCGCTGATCACCACGCGCGCGCCGTGGAAAAAGTACCCTTGGATCCCCGGACACGCCAGCGGCAGGTTGTGGGCGATCGGCAGCACGACCAGCAGCACGCCGTGGCGGTCGACGTCGCAGACCTCCGCCGCGACCTTCGAATTGTAGGCGTAGTCGTTGTGGGTGCGCGGGATCAGCTTGGGAATGCCGGTCGTGCCGCCGGAGAGCTGGAACACCGCCGGATCGGTCGGCGAGATGAAGATCTTCTCGAGCTGAGACATCGGCACGGTGGCCGGTTTCTCGATCAAGTCGGTGAGCGACGCCGAACCGGCCGGCGCGTCGCCGAGCACGATCGCGAATTTGAGCGCCGGCGTTGCGGCCTGAATGCGTGCGACCATCGCCGTGTAGTCGAAGTCGCGCGAACGGTCGGGCGTGACGACGGTCGTCGCGCCGGAGAGTTCGGCGAACTGGCTGATCTCGGCGAAGCGATGGGTAACCAGGGCCGCGATCGGGATCGCGCCGATCTTCTGCAACGCGAAATACAGGATGACGAACTCGGCCACGTTGGGCAACTGCACCACGACGCGGTCGAGCGGCTTCAAGCCCAGGCCGAGCAGGTTGCGCGCGAGGTTGGTCGAGCGCTTGTCGATATCGGCGTACGAGAACGAGCGATCGCCGTCGTTGAGCGCCGGCCGGGTCGCGTGACGCGTGAAGATGCGCGCGAACTCGTCGCGCAGCGAGAGGTCTTGCCAATAACCGGCCTTGCGGTAGCGCGCGGCAAAGTCGGGCGGAAAGGGAACGACACCTGCTAACACGATGGGGCTCTTTCTCGGTGCTCTTTTACGTAGACGAAGCGAAGCCGCCGTCAACGACGATGATTTCGCCGTTGACCATTTTGTTGGAAACGATCAGGTTCACGATCACCTCCGCAACGTCGTCCGCTTCGATCACGCGCTTGAGCGGGGTAGCTTTCGCCCGGCGCGCCATCAGGTCGTCGTAGCGGCCGGCCAGCGTGCGCTGCATCCAGTCGCCTTCCATCCACCCGGGCGCGACGGCATTGACCCGAATGTCCGGTCCTAAGTTGATGGCCAGCAATTTGGTCAAGCTCACGACCGCGGCTTTGCTGGTCGCGTACGGGAGCGGCTGCAGTCCCGGTCGCAAACCGACAATGCTGGCGGTGTTCACGATGCTGCCGCGCGCCGCGCGCAACATCGGTACGGCCGCGCGCGTCACCTGAAACATGCCGCGCACGTTGACGGCGAACACGCGATCCCACTCCTCGGGCGTCATCGCGTCGAAGTCGTTCGGCGCGACGGTGCTCGTGATGCCGGCGTTGTTGACCAGCGCGTCGAGCCGCCCAAACGTTGCCTCGACCGCGGCGAGCATGCGCTTCACGCCGGGATCGTCGCTGACGTCGCAACCGAACACGAGCGTCTTCGCGCCTTTCGCTTCGGCCAGGCGGGCGGTCTCGAGCGCTTTGTCCTCGCTCGAGCTATAGTTGACGGCAACGTCGAAGCCGTGCGCGGCCAGCGCGACGGCCGCCGCCCGGCCGATGCCGCTCGACGCGCCGGTCACGAGGGCCACGGGCTTCGGATCGATCGTTCTCACCCGGCCGAAATAGTAACGCAAGGAAACTATTTCCTCCACGGGAAGCGTGGGCGGCATGGGGTACAAACTCGTTTCGTACGACGGCGCCCGGGGCGTGCGCGCCGGCATCATCGCAGGCGACCGCCTGATCGACGCCGCGGACGCGAGCGGCAACGCCGCTTATACGACGGCGCTCGGCGTCCTGAGTGACTGGGCGGCTGCCGATACCGCGCTGGCCGCGCTCGCCGCCGACGCCGCGACCAAGAGCGGCCCGATCGATTGGAAAGTGATTCGGGCGCCGATCCCCAAGCCGGGCGCGATTTACTGCGCCGGCGCGAATTACGGCGATCACGTGCGCGAGATGAACGCCGCGCAAGGCCGCGGGCCCGAACCCGATCCGCACACGTTGGGCCTCAAGCCCTGGCACTTCATCAAGTCCGTGCACAGCGTCACCGGCCCGGGCGCCGCCGTGAAGATTCCGCCGCTCTCGAAAAAGCTCGACTGGGAAGTCGAATTGGCCGCGGTGATCGGCAAGACGGCCAAAGACGTGAAAGAAGCGGATGCGCTCGCGTACGTCGCCGGGTACTGCGTCAGCAACGACCTGTCGGCGCGCGATTTCGGCTTTCGTCCACCGGTGCCGCCGACGTCGCCGTTCTACTCCGACTGGCTCGCGCACAAGAGCTTCGATGGTTCGTGTCCGCTCGGCCCGTGGATGGTTCCGGCCGCCGACGTCGGCGATCCGCAAAAGCTCGGCATCCGGCTGTGGGTCAACGGGACGATCAAGCAAGACTCCAACACCGCGGAGATGATCTACACGCTGGCCGAACAGATCGCGCAGCTCTCGCTGCGCATCACGCTGCATCCGGGCGACGTGATCCTCACCGGCACGCCGGCCGGCGTGGGTGCGGGCCGCAACGAGTTTCTCAAACCCGGCGACAGCCTCGAACTGTGGTGCGAGAACGTCGGCACGCTCAAACACACCATGGCATAAGACGTGCCCGGACGCCACCGCCTGCGCACGCCGAGCCTCGTTTCAGCGCATCCGGAGCGCTCGTCGCTCGATCGCCTTCGGCACGAACATCTGGGCTGGCTGCTCGGACGCGCCGATCTGCGCTTCGCCGAAGGCGTGACGCGCGCGATGCACGAGCAGGGCTTCGCCGGCATTCGCCTGGTGCACATCGCGCTGATCCGCAACGTCGACGAACACGGCACGCGCATCACCGAGATCGCGCGGCGCGCCGGCATGACGAAACAGGCGACCGGACAACTCGTCGCCGAGTTCCTCGAACTCGGCTACATCCGCGTCGTGAACGACCCCGATGACGGCCGCGTGAAGATCGCCCGCTACACGGCGAAGGGCAAGCGTCTGCTGGTCGCGATCGTGGCCGCGATCGAGCAAACCGAACGCGAGGTCTCGCGCGTGATCGGCACGGCGAAACTCGAAGGTCTCAAGGCCACGCTGGCGCAGATAGTGACGGCATGAACCACCGTCTCGCGCGCGCCGTCATCGCGGCTCTGACGCTTTCGCTCGGCGTCGCCCCGGCGACCGCGCAAGCGCCCGCCGCGAAGATCACGGTGCGCGACGAAACGCAGGTGCCGCGCTTCTCCTATCCGATGACGACGGCGCCGTCGGCCTTCGTCCTGGCCGATGACGCCACGTTCGCGCCGTTCGCCGCGGCGGTGGGCGCCGACGTCGACCGCACCCTGCGCGACTACGACATCCAGGATCCGGCTTCGAAACGCGAGCTGCTCCAAGCGAAGCTCGCGCTGCAGCTGTTGGCCCACGACGACGACGGCGCGCGCATGACGCTCGCTGCGCTCCGCGCGGCGGAGACGAAGGCCGATCTCAAGCTGCTTGCCTCCCGGCTCGCGCTCGTCTCGCTCGATGCGAATGCCGAGGCGAAAGCGCACCCCGGCACGACCGCAGCTGCCTACGACGCCGGGTTGGAGAGCGCGTCGCTCGCAACGCTGCCCTGGGACGTCGTCGCGGATACCATCAAGCAAAACTACAGCGCCGAACAGTCCATAACGCGGGATGGTACGATCGGCGCCATCAAGCACGACCTGGACCCGATCGCCCAAAAAACCGGGACGCTCGACGGACCGGCGGCGCACGAACTGGTGGAACTGCGCGCGCAGCTCCTCATCACGATGCCGCTCTTCGCAACCGACATTGCAGCACTGCGTGCCTACATCGCGCGGCACAACGTGGTGAAGCCCGATATCTGGGCCGGCCGCGACGTCACGCTGACGCGGGCGCAAATCAAAGCTCCCGTCGTCATCGGGATCTGGGATTCCGGGGTCGACCCGAAGGATTATCCCGCGTCGATGTACATCGACGCCGCCGGACGGCACGGGCTCGCGGCCAATGACGACGGAACGCCGTCGGCCAACATGCTGTACACGATGCCGGCCGCGGTCACCGCCGGCTACGCGAAGTACGTCGCCCTCCAAACGGGTCGATCCGACTCCCAAGCGGCGATCGACTCGCCGGAGGCCGCGGCGTACCTCGCCTATCAGAAATCGCTCTCCGCCGACCAGGCCGCGGCGTTCGACTTCGCGCTCGATCAAATCGGCGAGTACTCGCACGGCTCGCACGTGGCCGGAATCGCCGCGCGCGGCAATCCCGGCGCGCGCCTCGCCGTCGCGCGTTTCGACGACAACATCGACAACCTGAGTTTCGCCCCGACCGTGCGCTGGACCGAACGCATGGCCGCGAACTTTGCCCGCACCGCGGCCTACTTTCACGCCAACCACGTGCGGGTCGTCAACATGAGCTGGTCGGACGACGTCAACGAGTTCGAGCACTGGTTCGCCAAGACCGACAGCACGTCGGATCCGCAGACGCGCAAGAAGGAGGCCCAAGCGCTCTTTGCGCTCTGGCGCAGCGCGATCGAGAACGTCATCGCGAGCAATCCCGCCACCCTCTTCGTCTGCGCGGCCGGCAACGGGGACAACGACGCATCGTTCAACGTGCAAGTCCCGGCTTCGCTGAGCTATCCGAACCTGATCACGGTCGGCGCCGTCAATCAAGCCGGCGACGCCACCAACTTCACGAGCTACGGGCCGACGGTCGTGGTCTTCGCCGACGGTTTCCGCGTGCCGAGCAAAGTCCCGGGCGGCTACACCGTCAAATATTCGGGCACGTCGATGGCATCGCCGAGCGTCGCGAATCTCGCCGCTAAACTATTCGCCCTCGATCCATCGCTCACGCCCGTGCAAGCCCGCGCCCTCATCGTGAACGGTTCCACTCCCAGTCCCGACGGAAAACGCAAGCTCATCGACCCCAAGCGCAGCGTCGCCTTACTCATGAAGCACAAATGAAGATGCACGTAGAATTCTTTTGTCATTCCGAGCGGAGCGCCGAAGGGCGCGTAGTTCGAGGAACGCGCCACAATATCGCCTTTGTGCCAGAGCAACGCCCGCATCGTGGCTTGCGCTACAGTTTGATACCAGCCTCGCACG
>DASYOE010000251.1:0-14052 GCA_036008105.1 Candidatus Lustribacter sp.
ACGTCGCGTTGGCGCAAGGCATCGTCCACGAGTTCGCCGAGGAGATCGATCGCGGTCCATTGCGCGTCGCTGTACGGCTTCGTCACGCGCGGCGGCTCGTGCACGCGCGCGACCGACATCTCGAAGCCGAACGTCACCTCACACGGATCGGCGGTGCCGGAAATGGGCGACGCCGAGACGGGGTTCGCCGCGCACGCCAGCGGGAGGTGTCCCTCACCGGCAAAGAGACCCGAGGTCGGATCGAGTCCAACCCAACCGGCGCCGGGCAAATAGACCTCGCACCACGCGTGCAGATCGGTGAAGTCCGCGGCGGCGCCGGAGGGTCCGTCGAGCGCGGCGACGTCGGCTTTGAGCTGAATGAGATAGCCGGACGCAAAGCGCGCGGCGAGGCCGAGCCGGCGCAGCAGATTGACCAAGAGCCACGCCGAGTCGCGACACGATCCCGAACGCGCGAGCAACGTCTCGTCGGGCGTTTGCACGCCCGGTTCCAAGCGGATGACGTAACCGATCTCGTGCTGCAGCGCCGCGTTGATGTCGAAGATGAAGGCCGTGGTGGGCTTGGGGCTGCGATCGATCGCTGCCAAATAGCTTTCGAACGCCGGACCGAGCGTTTCGGCTGCGAGGTACGGAGCGAGTTCGAGCGCGACCTGCGGGTCGTACGCAAACGGGTATCGTTCCGCCGCCGCTTCGAGGAAGAAGTCGAACGGGTTGATGACGGCCAGATCCGCGACGAGATCGACGGTGACGGTGAAGTGATCGGTCGCTTCGGGGACGAGCACGCGCGCGAGCCAGTTGGCCTGCGGATCTTGCTGCCAGTTGAGGAAGTGGTTGGCCGGCTCCACGCCGAGCTGGTAGGAAAGGATCGGCGTGCGGCAGTGCGGTGCGGGGCGCAGCCGGATGACTTGCGGTCCGAGGCCGATCGGATGGTCGTACGTGTACCGCGTCGCGTGATGCAGGGCCACCCGGATACTCATGTCCGTACTACACTCGCGTTCGGACGGATGAGTGCCTACCGTACAATGTTACGACTTGGCGCGCGGCTTTCGTGCCGGCTGGCGGGCGAACGGGTGTTCGCTTACTTGCGTTTCACTTCGTCGACCCACATCTGCCAGACGCGGTCGACGCCGTGCCCGGAGCCCGAACCGGGGTTGACGACGCGCGACTCCATGACGCGCGCTTCCTCCGTTTCGACGTACTCGATCGGCCGGCCGAGGGCGAGCGCCTGCAAGAGTAGGCGCGCGTTGACCTCGGTGTAGATCGCCCGCGACACCGCTTCGCGAACGTCCGGTCCGACGACGGTATCGCCGTGGCCGCGCATGAGGACGACGTTGTTCTGGGCCAGCTTCGCAACGAGTGCCTTGCCGACCGCCGGGTTGTTGACGAGCGGCGACGTCGCCTCCGGCACGTGACGGGTGTTGAACACCGGCACGCCGATTTCGAGAAACGACGCCGTGTGCGCGATCGGCCGCAGCGGAACGTCGGTGACGCTGAACGGGATCACGGTCGGGGAATGGCTGTGAATGACGCTGTTCACGTCCTTGCGCGCGCGATACACCTCGGCGTGGATGAAGCGTTCCGAATAGGTCGGACGGTTGCCGCCGTCGGTTTGTTTGCCGTCGAGGTCGAGTTCGAGAATGTCGCTCGCCTTGACGCGGCCGGGCGAAACCGCCGCCGCCATCAAGAACCGTTCCGGATTGGCCGGATGCCGGACGCTGACGTGCCCGTAACCGTCGACGATACCGTGATGGTAGAGGATGTGGTTGGCGTTGACGAGGTCGTCGATCAGCGGTTGCAGTTCCGGCATATGTTCAGCTCCTTTGGCGCATTCGGTCGCAGAGGGGTATCTTAGTGTCGCTAAACAATCTTCCCGCGTGCACGAATATCGACGTTTCTCCATCGCCGAACGCGATCGGCGCTGGGCCGCCGTCCGGCGGTTGATGCAACGCGACAACCTCGCCGCGATCGTGGCGCCGCCGAACAACGGCAACTCGACCGACTGGCAGGCCGACGCGCGGTATCTTTCACACTGCGGCGGCGGTGCGGACGCGTCGATCGCGGTCGTGTTTCCGCTTGACGATGCAGTCACGGTCGTGGCGACATCCGCCGTCGAGCGTTGGGGTCCGCTGATCCAAGATTGGGTGAGCGACGTGCGCGAAGCGAACCGGCGCTACGGCCGCGTGATGGGCGAACGGTTGCGCGAACTCAACATCACGAACGAACGTATCGGCATCTCCGGCTTGGGCGGCGGAACGCGCACGCCGGAAGGCACGCTCATCTCCGGCACCTTCGACGCATTGACGGCGGCCTGCCCGCACGCGACGTTCGTCGATGCGTCGGATCTGCTGCAAGAAGTTCGCGAGCTCAAGAGCGACGAGGAAGTCGCGGTGCTGCAGCGTTCGGTCGAGCTGGTCGAGCGCGGCGTCGAAGCGCAAACGCGGGCCGCGCAACCCGGCGTGCCGGATTACGTCGTGTGGGCCGAAACGATGCACGCGATGTACGCGCGCGGTTCCGAGCAGCCGGTCCATTTCAACTGGATCGCGGCGCAGAAGCCGGGCCGCACGCTAACGCGGCCCACCGGGCGCCCGCTCGTCGAAGGCGACGTCATCGTGGCGGAGATCGAGTCGTCGGTCATCGGCTACCGCGCCCAGCAGATTCGCCCGATTGCCGTGCGCCGCTGCGATCCGGTCTTTCTCGACCTCTCGAAGATGCACGCCGAGCTGTACATGGAATTGCTCGGCGTTTTCCGGCCCGGCATTTCGGTTGCGGAACTGATCGACGAGACGATCGCGGTGGGGAAGAAGGTCGCGCTGCGCAGCGGGCCGCTGGCGAACGTGAAATCGTCGCTGATCGTGCACGGCCGCGGTCTCGGAGACGATCGGCCGCTGCTGTTGACCAACCTCGACGCCAAGCCGATGTACGAAGGCACCGAGCGCGCGATGAGCTTTCGCTTCCCGGCCAACGGCGTGTACATCGTGAAGCCGACGCTCTCGACGCCGGACAAGACGTATCAGTTCATTTGGGGCGATAGCGTTCACTTATCGGCGAGGGGCGCGCACCGGATGGGCCGTTCTCCGCTGGGCATCACGATCGCGGAACCCAGCGGGTTCGCGAATTGGCCGACCGACGTCACCGTCTACAGCAAGCCCTAGAGAACGCGGTAGCCGCGGAGGAAGGCGGCGGTCGTTTGGAGCGCCGCGATCCAGCTGAACGCCACGTCGCGCAAGGCCGGCGGCGCGGGTGCCTCCGTCGTGCGGAACCCCGCCACGTCGCGGGCGACCTCGGACTGCCGTTCGCGGGCCAATTTCATCATGTTTTCCGGATCGCTCCACATCGCTCTTGCTGCCTCGTTGTCAGCTGGGGTGAAATATGCTAAACTGTCTTTGGGTATACTAACCCCGGAGAAGATATAAGTCAAGTGGATTTAGGGTATTTCCCCGACGGGGCGCACCTGGCGGCCGACTTCGTGAATACGAAGGGCTCGTACAGCGGAAAGGAATACCTGGGCGGCGTCGCTGAGGCCGAAGCGTTCCTCGCGGACCACGGGCAGGCGGCGGCGGTCAAGAAGAGCGACATTCCGAAACTTCACGCGCTACGGGATCGGCTGCGCGCGGTGTTCGCAGCGGCCGACGATGACGCGGCGCGCCGGCACGTCAACGCGCTTTTGGCGGACTTCCCAACGCGTCCACGGCTGGCCGGCGATGGGGCTTTGGCGTTTGCGCCGGCCGCGAAGGACGCCGTTTCATGGATCGGCGCCAACGCGGCGATCGGTCTGGCGCGCTTCATCGCCGAGCGCGGTTCGGCTCGGCTTGGAATTTGCGGCGCGTCCACCTGCAACGACGCCTTCGTCGACGATTCCAAAAACAACACCAAGCACTGCTGCTCGGCGACATGCACGCGGCTCGAAAACGTGCGCGCCTTTCGGGCCCGGAGGGCTTCATCCTCGTCCGCGCCAACCCGCAAAAAATGACGACGCTCAATCGAGGCACCTTTTTGGCCGGCGTGGCCGCCACCGCGATGTGCGGCGCGCTTCCGGCCGGCGCGCAAACAGCCGCCCGCCGCGTCGACGTGCACCGCCACGTGAGCCCACCGACGTATGCAGCGCAGATCAAAGGGATCGACCCGCGGCCGTTCCCGCCGCCGCTGGCGTCGTGGACGCCGGAGAGCTGTCTCGCCGACATGGATGCGGCGGGCATCGAATTGGGCATCCTGTCGATGCCGGCACGGCCCGGCATGACTTTCGGCGACCCCGATTTCACGCGCAAGTTTTGCCGTCAATGCAACGAGTACATGGCCGAGTTGCGGCGCACGCATCCCGGCCGCTTTGGTTTCTTCGCCGCGTTGCCGCTGCCCGACGTCGACGGCTCCCTGGCCGAACTCGCCTACGCGCTGGATACGTTGCACGCCGACGGCGTCGGCGTCTGGTCGAGCTACGGCAAGCGGTATCTCGGCGATCCGTTCTTGGCGCCGATGTGGGCGGAGCTGAACCGGCGCAACGCGACCGTTTTCTCGCATCCGACCGACAGCGCGTGCTGCGTGAACCCGGTCGCGCCGACGATGTCGGAAACGGTCGTTGAATTTGCCGCCGACACCACGCGTACGATCGGCAGCGTCGTGTTCAGTGGAACCTCAACGCGCTTCCCCAACATCAAGTTCATCTTCTCGCACGGCGGCGGTTTGATGCCTTACGTGATCGACCGCTTTCACAACGAGATGCGGGATCCCAAGAACGTCGCGCTCCTGCCGAACGGCGTCGAGTACGAACTCAAGCGTTTTTACTACGACACCGCGTTCGTTTCGTCGGCCGAGCCGATGAACGCGTTGCTGCGGCTGATCCCGCCCTCACACGTCGTGCTGGGCACCGATCATCCGTACAATGCCTCGACCAATACGATCGGGGAACTCGCGACCTGCGGCATTCCCGCAAACCAGATCGCCGCGATCGTGCGGCAGAGTGCGCTGCCCCTGCTCGGAGCAACGACTCTGCACGCCTAACCGTCTACTTGGGCGGGCCCGTGGGATGGGGCTTCGGTCCGCGCACCGGAGCGGCTTGCGCTGCGGCCGGCGCCGCAGGTGCGGCTCGAACCGCGGGCGCGGCACGAACCGCGGGCGGTGCGGCAACCGGCGGTGCCGCGCGCGCAACCGGAACGGCCGGAAGCGGCGGGGCGTGATGGACGTACACCGGTGCTGCAATCGGTGCGGCCACTGGTCGCGCAACGGCAGCCGGCGGTGCGGGTGCGGGCCGCGCGGCAGCAGCGGGCGGCGCAGCCGCGGCAGGCGGTGCGGCCGCAGGCCGCTGATACGCGGGCCGCGCTGCGGCAGGCGGTGCGGCTGCAGCAGGCCGCTGATACGCGGGCGGCGCTGCCGCAGCAGGCGCTGCAGCGCGGACGGGCGCTGGTTGCACGGCGACCGGCGCACGCGGTACGAGCTTTTGCGCGGCAACGCGGTCGGACGGCGTTACCGGGGTAAAGCCCGCGGGCTTAGCGGCCTTCGTGAGCGGTAGCGGCGCCGCGACGACGGGCGGTTTGCCGGCGTTGGCAGTCGCGAGATTGCGCCGGTCTTGCGCGGCCGCTTGCACGTGCTGTTGCTGTTGGGGTGTCGGCGGACGCGCGTTGCGCGGCGCCGCGAGTTGCGCGCTCGTCGGCCGCGCGGCGACGCCGCCCGAACCGCCGTTATAACTGATGTGGTTGACGGTCGTGTTGTTGACGACGACCGTGCGATCGACGTAGACGTTGACGATCGTACGGCTCACGGGCGCGACGGCGGTGTTGTAGCGGAAGGTGCTCCCCGACCAGCGTCCGCCGACGTATCCGTTGCCGTAGTATCCGGCGCCGTAGTTGATGCCGCCGTAGAACCCGACGCTCGTTCCCCAATATCCCTGGTGAAAGACGAACGATCCGTTGTTGGCGGCCCAATATCCCGGCGTCCAAAGATAGCCGGTCTGCGGCGGTTGCGACCAGTATCCCGGCACCCAGTAGTAGCCGGCTTCGCCCCACGCCCAGTAGCCCGGGATCCAGATGTCGTTCGGGTCGGGAACCGGCGGCGGCTCGTAATACGGGATCGGCGGCGGCGGAGCATCGACCCAATCGCCGTCTTGGTTGTCCGGCCGGCGCGGATGTTCCGCGCGCGGCTCGGCTCCGGCTAAGCTGATCGACACGACCCGATCGTCGCCGTTCCAGGAAACGCTCGCGCCGAGCGCTTGCGAAACGAAACGCAACGGGACGTACGTGCTCTCGCCGACGATAAACGGTGCGACATCGATGCTCTCGGTCTGTCCGTCAACGCTCGCTTGCGTGGAACCGATCTGCAGCGAGATGTCGCGCCCGTTGCCGGTAGCGTTGATCTGACCGCTGGAATAGACCACGCTCGCGCCGAGATTCTCGAACACGCCGCGGAGCGGAACGAAGACGCGGCCGGCCTGAATGATCGGCGACGGTGAGACGTCCACGCCATTGCCGTTGATCGTGATCCCGACTTGCGCGTCGGCGGTGAGGGCCAGCGAAAGCGCGAAGGCGATCGTGACGGCACCGGTTGCCAGAGTACGATAGGAAGCGTTCATCGGGGGCCCTGTACCCGCAAGGAGGCGCTTTCTAACGCGCAGCATGTGCGGGCGATGACGAGCCCCGTCTTTTCAGACGAATTTCGCCGCGAACTCGAAACGCTGCTGCGCTGGCGCCGCGACGTGCGGCGTTTCCAGGACCGGCCGGTCGAGCCCGACATGCTGCGGCATCTGATCGACCTCTCGGCGTCGGCGCCGTCGGTCGGCTACAGCCAACCGGCACGATTCGTGCTCGTCTCCGATCCCGGCCGGCGCGCCGCGATCGTCGCCGAGTACGAGCGCTGCAATAGCGAAGCGTTGAGCAACTATTCGGGCGAGAAGAGCCGGCTCTACGCCTCGCTGAAGCTCGCCGGCCTGCGCGAAGCGCCGGTGCAACTCGCGACGTTTGCCGACGAAACCACGGCCCGCGGCAGCGGCCTCGGCCGCGTGCAGATGCCCGAGACGCTCGCCTATTCCGCCGTCACCGCGCTGCAAACGCTTGCGCTGGCAGCGCGCGCCCACGGGCTCGGCGTCGGCTGGGTCTCGATTCTCGATCCGGCCCGCGTGACCGCGATCGTCGAGGTCGATCCGCGGTGGCGCTTCATCGCGTATCTGTGCGTCGGGTATCCGGTCGAAGAACACGACGACCGCGAACTCGTCCGCGCCGGCTGGGAAGCCGACGATCCGGCTTCCGCGCGCTTGATCGAACGCTAACTGCCCTCAATATTCGGGTCGCGCCACGCGCGCTCGAAGGGCAGCCGCCAGGCGTGCGGCGCGACGAGCTGGTGAACGGATTTCGGCCCCCACGAGCCCGGCGGGTAGAGGCGCACCGGTGGCGGCGTCTCCAGCAATTCGCGCGACACTTCCCACAAACGCTCGATGCCTTCGGCCGTCGTGAAGAGCGTGTGATCGCCGCGCATGGCGTCGAGGATCAGCCGTTCGTACGCTTCCAGCACGTCGCCGATCAGCGAAGTTTCCTTCATCGCAAACTGCAAGCTGAGTTTTTCGAGCTTCATCCCCGGGCCGGGGCGTTTGCCGTAAAACGACAGCGACATCTTGGCCGCATCGGCCAGATCGAACGTCAAGTGATCGGGGCCCTCGGAACCAACGCCCGAGCCGATCGGGAACATGCTCTTGGGCGGTTCCCGGAACGCGATCGAGATGATGCGCATCCCTTCGGCAAGGCGCTTGCCCGTGCGGAGAAAGAACGGCACGCCGGCCCACCGCCAGTTGTCGATCCAGCATTTCAGCGCGATGAACGTCTCGGTATCGGAGTGTTCGTCAACGCCGTCCTCCGAACGGTAGCCGGTGTACTGACCGCGCACGACGTCTTTGGGATCGATGGGCAGCATGCTGCGGAAGACTTTGTTCTTTTCCTCGCTGATCGGGCCGGGCTCCAGCGACGTCGGCGGTTCCATCGCCATGAAGCCGACGATTTGCAGCAGATGGGTGACGACCATATCGCGAAACGCGCCGGTCTGCTCGTAGAATGCGGCCCGGTGATCGAGCCCGAGCGCTTCCGGAACGTCGATCTGCACGTGATCGATGAAGTTGCGGTTCCAGATCGGCTCGAACAGGCCGTTAGCGAAACGGAATGCCAAGATATTTTGCGCCGGTTCCTTGCCGAGAAAATGATCGATCCGGAAGATCTGTTCCTCGGCGAACACTTCGTGCAGCTTGGAGTTCAGCGATACCGCGCTTTTGAGATCGGTTCCGAACGGTTTTTCCATGATGATCTGCGAGCGCTCGACGAGCCCGGCGTCGCCGATCATGCGCACCACCGATAACGCGGCATTCGGCGGCACGCTGAGGTAGTGCAAGCGCTGGCTTTCACCGTCGAGTGCCGCCTCCGCTTGCGCGACGGCGGCGCGGAGCGCTTCGACGCCGGCCCCGAGCGGCACGTAATCCAATGCGTCGGCGAATGCGCTCCACGCGGCATCGTTCACTTTGCGCGTCGAAAATTCGTCGACCGCCGTGCGGGCGAAGACGCGAAAAGCGTCGACGTCGAAGTCTTCGAGCGAGACGCCGATGATGCGGCAGCCGGGAATGAAGCCCGAGCTCGACAGGTGGAAGAGACCCGGCAGCAGCTTCCGCCGGCCCAAATCGCCGGTCGCGCCGAAGAGCACGACGACCTGCGGAAATTTTGGTCCGACGCCCGGCGGAACTTTTCTCATGCCGTCACTCTCGTTTTCCAAACGGCCGGCACCTACCGACGAATGGAACATCGACGGCGCCGGTTCTTATGCTCTTCTTAATCTGGAACAGGCGCTTCGCGCCGGTTTTCGAAGCCTTTCGCCGTTATGAAGCGGATCGTCGCACTTTGTACCGTCCTGGCTTTTGTCGTTTGCTCGGGATCGGTTCCGCTCTCCGCGCAGTCGGCGCGCGGCGGAACCGCGACGCCGATCAAACACCTGGTGATCCTGTACGGCGAGAACGTCTCGTTCGATCACTACTTCGCAACCTACCCGAAGGCCGCAAACCCGCCCGACGAACCGGTCTTCCGGGCGCTGCCGAACACGCCGGCGGTGAACAATCTGCTCACCGCGCACCTGCTGCACAACAATCCCAACCTCACCAACCCGGCGAACGGCGCCGATGCCGCCGACCCCTTCCGGCTCGACGACACGCAGGCGTACACGACCGATCAAAATCATGCGTACACCGCGGAGCAGCAAGCCTATAACGGCGGTCGTGCCGACCTGTTTCCGAAGTACACCGGGAAAGGCACGCCGGGCGGTGCCGGCGCGTTCGGAACGCGCGGTCAGGTGATGGGGTACTACGACGGCAATACGGTGACCGCGCTGTGGCGTTACGCGCAACACTACGCCATGAGTGACAACGCGTACACCGACACCTACGGGCCGTCGACGCCGGGCGCGCTCGAAGTCGTCTCGGGACAGACCAACGGGATGCTGGCGATCGCGACGACGGCGAAGCCGGCGACCGCGACCGACTACTCGTATTACGTCAACGACGGTCAGGGCGGGCTGACGATGATCAACGACGTCGATCCGGCGTCCGACGTCTGCTCCAAGCCCGACGACAACGCGTTCATGGCCGGCAAGAACATCGGCGATCTGCTGAACGACGCCGGCATCACGTGGGGCGGCTTCATGGCCGGCTTCGATCTGACGGTGAAGAACCCGAACGGTACGACCGGCTGCAAGCGCAGCACGTACTCACCGATCGTCGGCCAGAACGTGGCCGACTATATTCCGCACCACAACTGGTTCGCGTACTATCCGTCGACGGTGAACTCGACGCATAACCGGCCGTCCTCGATCAAAGCCATCGGCCACACGCTTGGCGCCGACGGCGTCAAAGACCCGGCCAACCACGAGTACGATCTCGAAGATTTCTACGCCGCGGTGAAGACCGGCAATTTTCCCGCGGTCTCGTACATCAAGGCGGCGTCGTACCAGGACGGTCACGCCGGCTATTCCGATCCGCTCGACGAGCAAGCCGCGATCGTGCGGCTCGTCAACTTTCTGCAGCGGCGTCCGGAGTGGAAGGACACCGCGGTGATCCTCACCTGGGACGACTCCGACGGCTGGTACGACCACGCGTTTGCGAAGACGACGAGCCCGTCGTCCGACGGCGCGGATCAGCTCGACGGCAACGGCACGTGCGGTTCGGGACAAGCGTTGCCCGGCGTCGGCGGCAAACCGGTGAACGGCCGCTGCGGACCCGGCACGCGCATTCCGTTCTTGGTGGTCTCACCGTGGGCCAAAACGAACCACGTCTCGCATACGCTCATCACGCAGGCGTCGGTCGTCCGTTTCATCGAGGATAATTGGCTGCACGGCCAACGGCTCGGTGGCGGGTCGTTCGACGCGAGCGCGGGCTCGATCATGGACATGTTCGACTTCCACATGAGTGCGGCGATGCCGGTGCTCTTGCTCGACGCGCGAACCGGAAATCCGGTGCCGTCGCACTGACGGCGCGCATCGCGGCGGCGGTGCTCGCCGCGGCCGCCGCTCTCATTTCGCCTGACGGTCGCAATCCCCAACCGGTCCATCTCATTCGGCCGGCCGCGGCGCCGCTGTCCGCGATGGCCCAACTCGGCCGGCTCGTGTTTTTCGATCCGTCGCTCTCGTCGTCCGGAGCGCTCTCGTGCGCATCGTGTCACAGCCCGCAGCATGCGTACGGTCCACCCAACGATCTGCCCGTGATGGCCGGCGGAGCCAACCTCAAACGGCAGGGGCTGCGCGCGGTGCCCTCGCTGATGTATCTCGAGCGGCAGCCGAATTTCAGCATCGGCCCCGAGTCGGGCGAGAACGAAGGGCTCGCGACGCCGGCGCCCGCGAGCAACGCCGTGCCGCAGGGTGGTTTGTTTTGGGACGGACGCGCGAACACGCTGCAGAGCCAGGCCCTCGGGCCGCTGCTCAACCCGCTGGAAATGGATGGTGGCAGCGCCGCTCGCGTTGCGGCGAAGCTCCGGCGCGCTCCGTACGCGTGGCGCATGGTGCAGTTGTTCGGCGCGGCGGTGTTCGCGCGGGCAAACGTTGCCGTCAACGAAGCGCTCTTCGCCGTGGCACGCTATCAGATCGAAGACCCGTCGTTCCATCCCTACTCGAGCAAGTTCGATGCGTGGCTCGAGGGCAAGGCGCGACTCTCGCCGGCGGAAGCACGTGGGTACGCGCTGTTCGGGGACCCGCGGCGCGCGAACTGCGCCGCGTGCCATCTCGACCGTCCGGGCGGCGATGGACTGCCGCCGTTATTCACCGACGCGCAGTTCGAAGCGCTAGGCGTGCCGCGCAACGCCGCACTGGCCGCGAACCGCGACCCCGCCTACCACGATCTCGGCATCTGCGGTCCGGTCCGAACCGATTTGAAAACGGCCACGCAATACTGCGGCATGTTCAAGACGCCGACGCTGCGCAACGTGGCGACGCGGCACGCGTTCTTCCACAACGGCGTCTACCATTCGCTCGAGGGGGTCCTCGACTTCTACACCTATCGCGAAGCGAAGCCGCAACGGGTCTATAGCGGTGCGAAGTACGATGATTTGCCGGCCGCGTACCGGGCCAACATCGATACCGTCGATGCGCCGTTCGATCGCAAGCGCGGGCAGGCTCCGCCGCTCACCCCGGCGCAAGAACGCGACATCATCGCCTTCCTGCACACCTTGACGGACGGTTACCGGTAGATGCGCCTTTGCCTCGCGTTCGCACTCGTCGTCCTCTTGGGCGCATCACCGCCGCTCGCAACGCTGCGCATCCAAACGATCGCGACCGACGACGCGACCCCGATCCTCTACGCGCAACGCTCGGGAATGTTTGCCAAAGCCGGGCTCGACGTGCAACTCGATCGCGCCGGCAGCGGTGCCGCCATCGCGGCCGCAGTGATCTCCGGATCGTACGATGTCGGCCTCTCGAATCTGGTCACGCTCATGGAGGGACATATGCGGGGCGTCGGCTTCACCCTGCTCGCGCCGGCCGGTGTCTATCGCACCAAAACGCCGTTTTCGGAACTGGTCGTCGCGCACGACTCCACTGCCGCGAGCGGCAGGGACCTCAACGGCAAGACGATCGCCACGCCGGCGATCGATTCGCTTTCCACGCTGGTCATCTCGAACTGGGTCGACGCGCACGGTGGCGATTCGCGAACGCTGAAATTCGTCGAGCTTCCGATCAGCGCCGTGCAAGCGGCGATCGAGCTGCACCGTATCGATGCCGCCTTGATCAACGACACCGCGCTCAGCACCGCGCTGGCATCGGGAACCGTCCGCATCCTGGCGCCGGCGATGGATGCGATCGCGCCGGAGTTTCCGTATTCGGGCTGGTTCACGACCACGGATTGGGCCGGGAAGCACCGCGACCTCGTGCAAGCGTTCGCGCGCGTGATGGCCGAGTCGACGGCCTACACCAACGTGCATCACGCCGAAACCGCGGCGATGCTCGCCGACTTCACCGGCCAGACGCTCGATACCGTAGAACGCGCGAACCGCGCCGAAACCGGCACGGTTCTCCGTCTGTCCCAAATTCAGCCGCTGATCGATCTCGCAGCGAAGTACAAGTTCATCGCGCACCCCTTCCCGGCGCGCGAGCTGGTCGATCCCAGCGTCGCGCGTCCGTGAAGGGTTAGTTGGAGTAGTTCTTGCTGAGGTAGTCGAGCACGGCTTTCTGCTGGTCGGCCGTGATCGGCGCACCGTAGTAGACCATCCGGTTGAGGATGACGGACCACTGCACCGGAGAGCGCTTCACGGTGACGACGCGGTCGACGCCGTGACACAGGCTGCAGCGGGTTTGAACGACGTCGGCGGCCGCACCGGGCGCCAGCGTGACCGGCGCCGGCGACGGTCCGGGGAACGGGATTCCCGGACCGAGGTGGCTTGCGAGGTAGTTGACCATCGTATCGACTTGGTCGGGACGAACTTGCGCGCCGCGTTCGATCATGTCGTAGATCTGATGCCGCCAGGCGGGCCCGGTCATGCGCAGCTGCGTGAGCGCGTTGAGGCCGTGACACTGCGAACAGGTCACGGCGACGATGTCGGCGCCGTCGCCGGGCGGGAGCGGATTGGGCGGGGCCTGCGCGCGCAGCGGCAGCGACGACGCGCCGAGCGCGAGCAATAGCGCGAGAGCGAACGGCGCGAACTTAGACATTGCGCGTGCGCATCGCGGCAACCGAGAACGGCGGATACCAGGTCGAGCCGGCACCGACGCCGTCGCGCTGCACCAGCATTTCGAGCAGATACGGCCGCCCTTCGATGTTGGCGCGTTTGGCGCGCGCCAACGCCGCCTTGATCTGCGAGGGATCTTTAACTTGTTCGGCCTGCACGCCGAACGCTTCGGACGCCTTGACGAAGTCGACGTCGGGCGAACCGTTGTAGCACGTCAAATCGAGGCCCTTTTGGAATTGCGAACCGGAGATGAACGTCCAGATCCGGTTGCGCTCGTTGTTGTAGCTGCGGTTGTTCAGCACGATGTTCATGACCGGGATGTTGTAGCGCGCCTGGGTCCACAGCGGCTGCGGGCCGCCGAAGAGGAACGCACCGTCGCCGAGGATCGCGACGACCGGCGAATCGGGCCGTGCGAGCTTGGCACCGGCACCGGCCGACATGCCCCAGCCGAGGATGTTCGGACCATTGCCCACGTAGGTTTTGCCGCCCGGTCCGAACGTCAAGAACGGGTCCATTTTCTTACCCGAGTCGATGTCGTTCACGTAGATCGTGTCGCGGTCGAGACCGGTCTCGAGCTCGAACGCGAGCCGTTCCAACGTGATCGGCCCGTACGTGTTGCTCGGGAACGCGGTGAGGATGTTTTGGCGCAGTTGTTTCTGGCCGTTCGTGTACGCGGTCACGCGCGCGCTGCGGTCCGCTGCGATTTGCCGCAGACGATCCGCGGTCGCGATGCTCTTCACCGCGGCGACCAAATCGGCCGCGGCAAGTTTGGGGTTAGCGACGAGACCCATGTCGACCGGCCCGACGCGCGCGAGGCTCGTCGGGTCGTTGCGAATCGAGATCAACGTCTGGCCCGGCATGGCAACCTCGCCGTACTGGTTGCCGATGTTCAGGC
>DASYOE010000252.1:0-5522 GCA_036008105.1 Candidatus Lustribacter sp.
CCGGAAGGGCTCGCGAGCCGTTCGGCGTCGCAGTACGGCAAGCAAGATTTGGATCTGGTCAACATGCTGCGGGAAAACCTCGTCGCCGAACGCGTTGCGATCGAGCACTACCGCGAATTGGTGAACTACTTCGGCGAAACCAAGGACTCCACGTCGCGCACGATGATGGAAGGCATCCTGGCGGTCGAAGAAGAGCATGCCAACGACATGCACGACCTGCTCGTAGCGCATGAAGGACGGCCGTTCATCAAGAAGTAGGCCGGATGGAATTGATCTGCGTCCGGCACGGGCGCACGGCGTGGAATGCCGGCCGGCGCTTTCAGGGCCAGACCGACATCCCGCTCGACGACGAGGGCCTGGCGCAAGCGCAGGCCCTCGCCGTGCACTTACGCAGCGAGCGGTTCGACCGCGCCCTCGCCAGCGACTTGGTCCGCGCGCGCACGACGGCTGAGACGATCTGCGCGCCGCACGGGCTCGCGATCGAGCTGACGGCGGAACTGCGCGAGATGCACTTCGGCCAATGGGAAGGGCTGAGGTGGGATGAGATCGTCGCGCGTTGGCCGGAGCTGGATGCGAAAAACGAAAAGGCGCCGATGTACTACACCGCCGAGGGCGGCGAATCGTGGGATGCGCTGTGCGCGCGCGTCGATACGTTTCTGCGCGCGACGACCGCGCGCATGGCGCCGGGCGATCGCGCGCTGATCGTCAGCCACGCCGGCGTGATGCACGGCATCGTGCGCAGCCTGACGAGCGCGGGCGGAAACGGCGCGCACCCGCCGGCAGTCGGCATCAAATTTGTCCCGGCGGGCATTCTCCGTGCGCGCGGTTCGTTCGAGACGGGCTGGGAACTAACCGCGATCAACGAAACGGCGGACACGGGAACCGCCGCATGATCGACGGCACCGATGCCGCGGTGGCACGTGCCGCGCGCGAGCGCATCGATCAGCTGACCAAACCGCGCGGCAGCCTCGGCCGCATCGAGGGGCTCGCGGTGCAGCTCTGCGCGATCGCAGGCGGAATTCCGGCCCACAACTTCGAGCGCCGCGCGATCCTGATCGCAGCCGGGGATCACGGCGTGGCCGCCGACGGCGTCAGCGCGTATCCGCCCGAAGTCACCGCCCAAATGGTCGGCGGCTTTCTGGGCGGCACCGCCGCGATCAGCGCGTTCGCGCGGGCGGTGCGCGCCGAGGTGTACGTGGCCAACTTCGGCGTACGCGCACGGCTCGCGGCGCACCCGCAATTGATCGACGTGAACGTCGGCTTGGGGACGGCGAACCTGGCCCGCGAACCAGCGATCGCCCGCACCGAGTTGGACCGCGTGCTGGCCGCGGGCCGGACCGCGTTCGACGCGGTGCGCAAACGCGGCGCGTTCGACGTGCTGGCGTTGGGCGATATGGGGATCGGCAATACGACGAGTGCGGCCGCAATCGTGGCGGCGTTCACCGGCGAATCGGCACACGCCGTCGCCGGTCGCGGAACCGGTGTCGACGATGCGGGTTTGGCGCGGAAGGTCGCGGCGATCGATGCGGCCCTCGCCCGCTGCACGGAGTTCGGCTGGGATGAGATCGCCAGCGAAATGGGCGGCTTCGAAATCCTCGGGCTCGCCGGGGTCATGTTGGCGGCGGCGGAAGCGCGGCTTCCGATCGTGCTCGACGGCTCCATCGTCACCGCGGCCGCGCTGATCGCGACCGACATCGCGCCGAACGTGCGCGACTTCCTGATCGCCGCGCACCGCTCGCAAGAACCGGCCCATGCGATCGCGCTGAACGCGCTGAAGCTCGAGCCGTTGCTCGATCTCGATCTGCGCCTCGGTGAGGCCAGCGGGGCGGCGCTGGCGCTGCCGATCGTGGAAGCCGCGGCACGCATGGTGCGCGAGATGAAAACGTTCGCCGAAGCCGGCGTCGCTACCGAAGGCTCGTGAACGCGCTGCGCGCGGCGTTCGCCTATTTCTCGATTCTCCCGGCCGGATTTGCCGGCGCCCCACGCTCGCGCGAGTTCGCACTGTTACCGCTGGTCGGGGTTGCGATCGGCGGCCTCGCCGGCGCGGCCGGCCGGCTGTCGGCGTTCGTGCTTCCCGCGCCGCTGGCGGTCGTCGTCGCGTTCGCGCTGTCGGTCGTGCTGAGCGGCGCCATTCACGTGGACGGATTGCTGGACGTTGCCGACGCGCTCTTTGCGAGCGTCCCGCGCGAACGCCGCCTCGAAATCCTCAAGGACCCGCATCACGGCACCTACGCGCTGGCCGCGCTCGGAATCGCCGTGCCGGCGTGGCTCGGCGCGATCGCCGCAATTCCCGCGCCGGCGTGGCCGTGGGCGTTCGCGTTCTGCGCCGGCATTGCGCGCGCGGCGGCCGTCCTCAACGCGTATCGCTTTCCGTATGCGGGTGAGCGGCCGAACGCGGTGCTCTTGCTCGTCGCGGCCGTCGGTGCCGGCGCGTGTTGCTGGCCGCATCCGCGGCTCGTGCTGCTGGCGGTTCCGGCGGCCGTTCTCGCGCTCGCGCTGGGTGCGTGGTGCGCGCGCCGGCTCGGCGGCGTTTTGGTGGGCGACTGCTACGGTGCGGTTATCGTCGTGCTCGAAATCGTGCTCTTGGCCGGCGTCGCGGTGGCGCTCCGCTAAGCGGAGACGCGCACGGGGCGCCCGTTGAGCAGAATTTCGGGCAGGATAAGGTCGTCGTCGCGCTCCGGAATGATCGGTCGCGAGAACACGTAGCCTTGTCCGGTCACCGCGCCGAGCGCGAGCAGACGTTCGGCTTGCTCGGGCGTTTCGATGCCCTCCGCGACGACGCTGAGTTCGAGCGAGCGCGCGAGATCGAGCAACATGCGCACGATCGGCTCGCTGACCAGACCCTCACCGGTACCGGAGACGAAGCTGCGATCGATCTTCAAGCTGTTGATCGGGAAGAGGCTCAGGTAACGCAGCGACGAGTAGCCGATCCCGAAGTCGTCGACGCAGATGCGCACACCGCCGGCGCGCAAGCGCTCGAGGACCGCGCCCGCGCCGGTGCTGGTGTCGATGATCGCGTTCTCGGTGATCTCGAGCGTGACCGACTCCGGTCGCACGCCGGCATCCTTGATCGCGGCGAAGACGTGCTCGGGAAGATCGCCGTGCACGATCTCTTGCACCGAGACGTTGACGTGCATCGTGAGGCTCGGGTCCTTGCGCTGTTCGCGCGCCAGGCGCTCGAGCGAACGGATCAGCACCTCGCGGCCGAGGCGGACGATGACGCCGGTCTCTTCGGCCGCCGGGATGAACAGGTCGGGCTGGATCATGCCTTCGCGGGGATGCTGCCAGCGGACCAGCGCTTCGTAGCCGACCGTTTTCCAATCGCTCAAGCGGACCAGCGGCTGAAACGCGACCCGGAACTGCTCGGGCGCGTTGATCGCATCGCGCACGTCGGAGGAAATCTGGAGCCGGCGCACCGCGCTGTCGTGCATGATCTCGTTGAAGATCGTGTACGTCGCGCGGCCGTCGGCCTTCGAGCGGTAGAGCGCGATGTCGGCATCGCGCAACAGATCTTCGGCCCGCTCGTAGCGCGCGTGCGCCACCGCGACGCCGACGCTCGCCGTCGTGTACAGCCGCCGGCCTTCGATGTTGGCCGGTTCGGCCACGGTGGCGTGCAGCCACTCGACGCGCGCCTCGATGTCTTCGTCGAGAAAGATGACCCCGAACTCATCGCCGCCGAGCCGCGCGACCATTTCGCCCGGCCGCATGATCGAGCGCAAGCGTTGCGCGATCACGCGCAAGAGCGCGTCGCCGGCGAGATGCCCGAGGCTGTCGTTCACGACCTTGAAGTGATCGAGGTCGACGAAGCCGACCGCGAGGCCCGGCTGCCGCGAGCGTAGCGCGTCGCCGAGCTGGGCCGAGAAGAGTCCGCGGTTGGGCAGGCTCGTGAGCGCGTCGTGGGTGGCTTCGTGAATCAGCCGGTCGCGGATGACGATGCGGTCGCTGACGTCGTCGAGTACCGCGATGGCGAACGGTTCGTCGTCCTCGGGCACATACGTCACGCTGACGTCGGCCCACAGGGTCGATCCGTTCTTGCGTTTGTAGCGCAGCTCGTGTTCGTACGACGACACCTCGCCGCGAACGAGCGCGCCGAACGCTTCGACTAGCCGCTCGCGGTCGGAGTCGTCGCTGAGTTCGTGCATCGTGCGGCCGACAAGTTCGCGCCGCTCGTAGCCGAGCATCAGGTCGAACGCGGCGTTGGTTTCGCGCAGCGTGCCGTCGACGTCGACGACGACGATGCCTAAGGGCGCACCCTCGAAGACGGTGCGGAAGCGGGCCTCGGCCCGGGCCAATGCGACTTCCGACTTAAGTCGCTCCGATTCGTTGCGTAGCGACATGGAACGGAGGCTCGCTCCGAACACCCGGGCCAGAAGGACGATCGCGACGACGGCAATGGCAACCAGCAGGCCGCCGGTCGCTAAAAGCGGCCAGGGAAAACCGGCCCCTGCCTCCAGTCCGCCCAAAAATGCCCTCCGGGGTTTAGGTTAACTTCGGCGGATTGGCTCAAGACCTGAGCAAAACCCGCCTAGGTCAGTGCGGGGCTCAGCGATTCCAGTGCAGCGTTGAAGGTCGCGCTGGGGCGCATCGCCGAGCGGACGAGCTCTTCATCGGGATGATAGTAGCCGTTGACATCGACCGGCTTGCCCTGAACGGCCCCGAGTTCGGCGACGATTTTGGCTTCGTTCTCGGTTAAAGTCTTGGCGAGGCCGGTGAACGCGGCTTGCAGTTCCGCGTCTTCGGTCTGTTCGGCCAACGCTTGCGCCCAGTACATCGCGAGGTAGAAGTGGCTGCCGCGGTTATCGATCCCGCCGACCTTACGCGCCGGCGATTTGTCCTGATCGAGGAACTTGCCGTTCGCCGCGTCGAGCGTCTTGGCGAGCACCTTCGCTTTGGCGTTGCCGGTCACGTCACCGAGATGTTCGAACGACGCGGCCAGGGCGAGAAATTCGCCGAGCGAGTCCCAACGCAGGAAGTCTTCCGCTTCGAACTGCTGCACGTGCTTGGGCGCCGAGCCGCCCGCGCCGGTTTCGAACAGACCGCCGCCGGCCATCAGCGGCACGATCGAGAGCATCTTCGCGCTCGTGCCGAGTTCCATGATCGGGAACAGATCCGTCAAATAGTCGCGCAGGACGTTGCCGGTCACCGAGATCGTGTCTTGGCCCTTACGAATGCGATCGATCGAGAACTGGGTCGCGTCGTTGGGCGCCATGATGCGGATGTCGAGGCCCTTCGTGTCGTGGTCTTTCAGGTACGTCTCGACTTTTTTGATCAGCTGGGTATCGTGCGCGCGTTTGGGATTGAGCCAGAACACGGTGGGCGTGCCGGTCAAGCGAGCACGGTTCACGGCGAGTTTGACCCAGTCGCGTACCGGCGCGTCCTTCACCTGACAGGCGCGGAAGATATCGCCGGCTTCGACGTTCTGTTCGAGGAGCGTCTTCCCCGATTCGTCGAGCACGCGCACGACGCCGGCGCCGGGCAGCGTGAAGGTCTTATCGTGTGAGCCGTACTCCTCCGCCGCCTGC
>DASYOE010000253.1:0-5491 GCA_036008105.1 Candidatus Lustribacter sp.
GATCAAGGCCGCGATCGAACATCCCGGCTTCGCGGTGGTTGAAGTGATGTCGCCGTGCGTGACCTACAACAAGCACAACACGTTCGCATGGTTCAAAGAGAACGTCTTCGACGTCACGCAAATCGAAGGCTACGACCACACGAACAAACAGCACGCGTTTGAAGCGCTGACCGCCGAGGGAAAGATCCCGCTCGGCATCATCTACAAGTCGGACCGCGCCACGCTAGACGATCTCGTGCTCGGCGACAAACCGCCGCTAACGACCGCCGACGTGTACGACACCGGCCGTTTCCACGGCATCCAGGACGCGTATCGCTAGGCACTAGCAGCGTTCGACCCAGACCCTAGCGAAAAGGGGCGCCATGCGGGTGAGTGTGGCGCTCCTTTTTCTTTTGCTAGCGGCTTATGCAACGCGGGCAGCGGTTGGCGCCGATACGTTGCCGACAGCGAAGGATCTTCGGGACCGCGCGCTCGCGGCCGCCGGCCCGGCGCCGCCCGACTATCGCGAAACGGTCATCGGAACGGGCTCTCTCGGCGACACGAAAGCGGTAACGTACCGCAGCGGAGACGACGTGCGGCGCACTTTCGACCGCGGCGGCTATCATACCGAAAGCGGAACGTATCACGGCGAACGCTGGCGCCAGGATGCGAACGGGCTGACGCTGGTCGTCGCCGACGACCCCGGTAATGCCGTGAAGGACCCGATCACGACGACGGTTGCGCGCGTTACGCAGCCACTCGATGCCTACGTGATCTCGGAACTGAACGCGCGGGGTGCCGGCATGCGCACCTACTACGATCCGACGACGTTCCGGGCCGTTCGCGAGGAGCGCGTCAACGCCACCGGAACCGTCGTTACGACGTACGATGAGTTCGGTCAATTCGGCACGCGCACGCTGCCGGTGCGCTGGACCGTTTCGTCAAAAAGTTCGTCAATCGAGATGCACTATCAGCGCACGGAGTCGGTCGCGAACGCCGCAACTAACGACGACGTTCAAGAAGCACCGACTCGCCGGTCACTGGTCGAGTTCCCAACGGGTGTGACCGGCGTCGATCTGCCGCTGCGAATCGTCAACAACGTGATCTACGTTCGCGTGAACATCGGTCAACATGGCGCCGATTTCGTGCTCGATACCGGCGCGAGCGGAATCGCCATCGATTCGCAATACGCCAAGAGCATCGGCCTGACACTCACGGATGCGACGACCGAAGTCGTGGCAGGCCGGTTCACGAGTTACGACGTGCTCGTCCCCGAAATGCTGATCGGCCCCCTGCGCATGCACGATATTGCGATCAATGGCATCTCAATGGAAGCCTTTGGCAGCGCCGGGGTCAAACCGGTCGGGCTGCTGGGGTTCGACTTCCTCGCCCAACTGGGCGTAACGCTGGACTACGTTCACGGGAAGGTTCACGTCGTACCGGCAGCCGCGTTCACCCCACCGGCCGGTCCGCCGGCCTACGAATTCGACGTGCGATTGGGGAACGGCGTTCCGATGGTGACCGTGTCCGTCGCAGGTGCGGTGGCCGAGCGGGTCATGTTCGATACCGGATGGTCGGGACAAGTCGCGTTCTTCGACTACTTTACGCGTCGCTATCCCGGCGCGTTCCGCAATTACCTCGGTCAGGTTGGTGGGCACGGCGTCGGCGGAGAGTTCCTCGGTGACTTTTACCGCTTTCACGACGTCACGCTCGGCCCCGTGCGCTTTGAAGACGTCATCGGCATGCGAATCGCGCCGTCGTCGTCCTATCTCTACGCGGCCGACGGCGTCATCGGCAACCAGCTGCTCGCACTCTTCACCATTTCGCTCGACTACACCGGCGGCCGCATCTACCTTACCCCAACGAAATGATTACCAGCGCTAGCGCGGTGCGCGTAGAGCGCGGTGGTCGCCGTCGCGGATCGTTACGCCGGTGGCGTCGAAGAATTCTAGTAGGGGGACGATGTACTTGCGCGACGTGCCGACGGCGTCGCGGAAGCGCGCGGCGGTGATGCGGGTTTCGGCGCGTAGCGTGCGGATGAGGCGGGTGCGGATCTCTGCCAACTGCTCGCCGCGGTAGACGTGCTCGCCGACGCGAATGAGTTTTCCGGTGGCCGTTAGCGTGTCGAGTGCGCCGGACAGACCGGTGATGCGGGAGCGGCGTATCTCGGTCACCAGCGGCTCGAACGGTGCGGGAACGAGCGGCTGCGCGGCATCCACGGGAACGTACTGTTCGAAAAACGCTGACTGCTCGGGTGTCAAGCGCGGCTCGAAACCGTTGTTTGCGTAGTAGCCGGCCCGCACGAGCAGGCGTTCGCGCTCCGACGCGGCCGCGAGAATGCGAACGAGCAGCGCTTCATCGACCTCGAGTTCGCGCGTCAGCGCCAGCGACGTCGCGCCGAGCATCCAGGGCGCCTCTTCTTCGCGCCGGGTGAGCGCCGGAAGCACGCGCGCCAGCAGTACTTCGGCAACGGCCGCGTCCACATACGAAACCGGACGTCCAAGCGTCCACACGCGTTCCGCCGCCGCTTCGCCGGCCAGAATCTCTTCCGTGCGCTCGAGCGTCACGTTCGCTGCCGCCGCAAGCCCCTCGGCGGTGCTCGCTGCAAGACCGCGCGCGGCAAGCGCGGTCCGTACCGCCCGCATATCCGCGTCGACCACGACATCCGCATCGGCGGCCGCGGGAATCCCGATCGTCCCTCCGCCGAGCACCGTCTTCGGCGACATGCGCCGCACGACGAAGCGCTGCCCAGGCACGGCTGCCGCGGCTTCGCGCAGATGTAAGGTCGCGTCGAGCGCTTGCGCATCGGGCCCACGCGCGGCGAACACGAGCGTGCCGAACGACTCGCCCGCGCCCAGATGAACGCGCACCGGGGTGCGCCGGCGGAGGAACTCCCCCGCCTCGGGTAACGGCTGAAAACGCACGGCGTAGCTCGTCTGCGCGCGAATTTCCGGCGCGACGAGCGCGCTGCCGCGGGCGACGGCATCGACCGGCACGCCGGAGAGGTTGACCGCCACGCGCGAACCGGCATCGACGCGGCGCTGTTGGGATCCGAAGACTTCGAGGCTGCGCACGCGCGCGGCCGTATCGCCGGGGCGCACGGTGAGCACGTCGTCGACCGCCAGCGAACCTTGCATCAGCGTTCCGGTCACGATCGTGCCGTGGCCGGTCAGTGTGAACGCGCGGTCGATCGGCAGATACGCCGGTGCATGCTGCGCGCGCGGCGGCAAACCGGCCAGCGCCGCGCCGAGCTGCGCGCGCAACGCATCCAGCCCCGCGCCGGTGAGCGCGGAGACCGCCAGCACCGGCGCGCCTTCGGCAACCGTCCCGGCAACCGCTAGCGCCACATCATCGCGCACCGCCGCGAGTTCGTGCTCGTCGACCAAATCGGACTTCGTCAACACGACGATCGTCGCGGGCACCGCGAGCAGCGATAGAATCGCCAGATGCTCGAACGTTTGCGGGCGCGGACCTTCGTTTGCCGCCACAATCAGGAGGAGCACGTCCATGCCGGTCGCGCCGGCCAGCATGTTGTGCACGAAACGCTCGTGGCCGGGCACGTCGACGATGCCCGCTTCGATGCCGCCGTCGAGCCGCAGGTGCGCGAAGCCCAGATCGAGCGTCATCCCGCGGCGCCGCTCTTCTTCCCAGCGATCGGGCTCGGTGCCGGTGAGCGCGCGCACCAGTGCCGATTTTCCGTGATCGACGTGGCCGGCAGTGCCGACGACGCGCATCAGTTCGCGGCGAACACAGCGGCGAGCGCGCCGGCCACGCGCACGTCGTCGGCCGGATCGATCGTGCGTAGATCGATCACGACGCGGCCGTCGTCGATACGCGCGATCAGCGGCGGCGACGCGGCCCGCAAGCGCGCCAGCGCGGGCGTGGCGCCGCCGGCCGGCGCGAACGACACGCCGATCGACGCGATCGGATCGAGCGGCAGCGTGCCGCCGCCCGCGAACGCCTGCGTGCCGATCACGTCCAGCGCCGGAAACTGCCGCTGCAGCGCGACCGCGCGTTCGCGCAGCACCGCGACCGGTGCGGCCAGCATGCGGTAGAGCGGGATGCGTTCGCGCGTTTGCGGCGCGGCGTGCAATCGAAGCGTCGCGCCGAGCGCGGCCAGCGTGCCCTTGTCAACGCGCAGCGCGCGCAACAGCGGGTTGGCGCGCAAGCGCGCGATCGCGGCCGTCGAGCCGGCGATGATTCCGGCTTGCGGGCCGCCCAACAATTTGTCGCCCGAAAATGCCACCAGATCCATGCCGTCGCTAACGGCGTCGCGTACCGTGCGCTCGTACGGCAAGCCGTAGGGACGCAAATCGAACAGCGCCCCGGTGCCCAAATCCTCGACGACCGGCACGCCGGCGCGCCGCCCCAGCGCCGTCAGCTCGGCCGGCGGGACGTCGGCTACGAACCCGGCGATGCGGAAGTTCGACGGGTGCGCGCGCAAGATGAGCCCGGTGTTCGGCGAGAGCGCGCGCGCAAAGTCGGCCACGTACACCTTGTTGGTCGCCCCGACTTCCACCAACGTCGCACCGCTGCGCGCGAGGACGTCGGGCAACCGGAAGCCGCCGCCGATCTCGATCAGCGTATTGCGCGCGACGATCGCTTCGCGGCCGCGCGCGAGCGTATCGAGGATCAGCAGCACGGCGGCCGCGCCGTTGTTCACGACGAGCGACGCCGGTGCACCGGTCGCATCGCGCAGCAAACCGCCGAGCCGGTCGTATCGCGAGCCGCGCTCGCCCGACTCCAAGTCGAACTCGAGATTCGAATAGCCACCCGACGCGGCGCCCATCGCATCCAGCGCTTCGGGCGCCAGCGGCGCACGGCCGAGATTCGTATGTAAGAGGACGCCCGTTCCGTTGAGCACGCCGGTGAGCATGCGCGCGGCGGCGCGCGTCAGACGGTCCGCCGCGTCCGCGACGACCGCATCACCATCGCCGTCGCCGGCGCGCAACGCGGCCCGATGTTCGTCCACCGCGGCCACGACGTGCGCTTTGACTTCGTCCGCGCCGAGAACGGGAACGAACCGCGCGATGCGCGGTTCGTCGAGAACGCGGTGGACGGCCGGCGGCCGCGCCGGGCGCTTAGGCGGTAACGAGATGCTTGGAAATCATCGACGTGATCGCAGACTTCGGAACGAAGCCGACGATCCGGTCGACGACCTCGCCACCCTTGAAGAGGATCAGCGTCGGGATACCCGAGATGCCGTATTGCGCGGCGACGTTGGGATTCTCGTCGGTGTTCAGCTTGACGAAGCGTGCCTGACCGGCTAGGGATCCGGCGACTTCCTCAATGACCGGGGCCAGCATTTTGCACGGCCCGCACCACGGCGCCCAGAAATCAACGAGAACCGGCTGGTCGGACGCCAGGACATCCGCCTGGAACGTGCTCTGGGAAACTTCGGGAATTGCGCTCATAGTGTACCTTTAGACCCTCTCAGGCATAGCGCGGTTTCGAGGGGGCGCTCCAACGTACCGAGAACGCGGTACCGGTGGAGGCCCACATAGGTGCGTAG
>DASYOE010000254.1:0-12392 GCA_036008105.1 Candidatus Lustribacter sp.
GCGTCTTCGACGACAGTCCGGGCGAGACGCGCTCGAAGATCGTCGCGATCTACGTGCTGCTCGCGGTGGCAAACGCCGGCGCGTGGGTGCTGGCCTTTGCCGCGTTCGCGGGCCGTCCGCTGCTGCTCGGCACGGCGCTGCTGGCCTACACCTTCGGGCTGCGGCACGCGGTCGACGCCGATCACATCTCCGCCATCGACAACGTCACGCGCAAGTTGATGCAAGCCGGCAAGAAGCCGGTGTCGGTGGGGTTCTTTTTTTCGCTCGGCCACTCGACGATCGTGTTCGCGCTCTCGGCCGCGATCGCGTTTGCGGCTACGGTCGTGCATGCCGCGCTGCCGGGGCTCGAGAGCATCGGCGGCGTGATCGGGACGACGATCTCGGCGCTGTTCCTCTACGCGATCGCCGCCATCAACATCGCGGTGCTGATCGAGGTGTACCGCACCTTCCGGCGCGTTCGCCACGGTGAAGATCCGGGCGCGGCCGCCGCGACGACCAACGGCGGCGGATTGTGGTGCCGGATGTTTGCGCCGCTGATGCGCACGATCGGCGCGAGCTGGCACATGTATCCGTTGGGCGTGCTCTTCGGGCTTGGTTTCGACACGGCGACCGAAGTCGGCATCCTCGGCATCGCCGCGCTCGAGGCCGGCAAAGGGTTGCCGGTCTACAGTATCATGGTGT
This sequence comes from Candidatus Lustribacter sp., assembly GCA_036008105.1. GTDB lineage: Bacteria > Vulcanimicrobiota > Vulcanimicrobiia > Vulcanimicrobiales > Vulcanimicrobiaceae > Lustribacter. The sequence goes on from DASYOE010000254.1 coordinate 682, forward strand.
TCCCGCTGCTCTTCGCCGCCGGCATGTGCCTGCTCGACACGACCGACGGCGTGCTGATGCTGGGCTGCTACGGCTGGGCATTCGTCAAGCCGGTGCGCAAACTGTACTACAACCTGAACATCACGCTGGTCTCGGTGCTCGTCGCGGTGCTCGTAGGCACGATCGAACTGCTCAGCATCATCGGTCCGCAGCTGGGCTACAAGGGTGCGCTATGGGATGCCGTCGCGCGGGTGAGCGACAATTTCGCGCTGCTCGGCGTCGCGATCGTCGGGCTGTTCGTGCTAAGCTGGTTCGTTTCCACGGCGATCTACAAGCTGCGCCGGTACGACGAGCTGGAAGTTCTCGGCTAACCTTTCAGTTGGGCGAGGTCGCGCGCTCGTTGGAACGAGTCCTCGTCGCGGCCGTTACTGAACGCCTGTAACCGCTTGCCTTCGCGATGCAAGTCGATCTTCGGTTCGTTTACCGCCGGATCGCGGACGATTCCCATCGGATCGAGGCCTTGTTCGACGCGGTTGATGTTTTCGTACAGCAGCTTGTGATACAGAATCACGCCCTGGTCGGTTGCGGTCAGATGTTCGCTCGGGCGGTCGGAGATCGGGCCCTGACTGATCCAGGCGATCATGTCTTGTTTCTGGATCGTATCGCCGTTGATGCGTCCGGTCTTCGGGTCGTAGAGCTCGACGTAGTGCACGGACGTCGGCACCGGCTCGGCGCCCGGCTTGCGAATCCCGCAGCGGTAGGTCATGTGCCGCGTGTGCGTGTCGTCGACGGGCAGCCGGAATTGGAAGGTGGGATCGGTCGCGCTGCCGACGGCGAGCGTGTTCGGAAACAGCAGCGGGTGGCCGGTCGTCCAATCATCGGCATCCTCCGGGTCGCCTTCGAGCAGACGCCGCTTCATGATGCCGTATTCGAACACGTCGAACGCGATCTTTAGATGACGGGCGGACTTGAGGCGCGGCGGTAAGCCCAGCCGCTCGAGTTCGTAGTTGCCGAAACGCGCGTGTAAGAATTCAAAGTGGACCGGATCGGCCGAGTTGTCCATGCATTGGAGGAAGTTGCACGGCAATTCCGCGACCTCGACCGCGCGGTCGACGTCGTCGCGCACTAAAAGATCCCAGCGTGGGCAAAGCGGCGCCGGCTGCGGACCGAGATAGGCGAACAGCATGCCGCCGAGTTCTTGCACCGGATAGGCCGTGATCGTGACGCGGTCTTTGTAACGAGCATCGGGGTTCACCCGATCCTCGAACGGCTGCTCGATGCACGCCCCGGTCTCGTTGAAGACCCAGCCGTGATACATGCAGCGCAGGCCTTCGCTTTCCGGCAGACCGTACTCGAGCGAGACGCAACGGTGCGGACACTTCTGCGCGATCAAGCCGTACGTACCGGCCTTGTCGCGATAGAGCGTCAGATCTTCGCCGAGGATCCGCACGCGCTTGACCGGCTCGGACGCGAGTTCGACGGCGACGGCGATCGGCTGCCAGTAACGCCGCAACAAGTTTCCCATCGGCGTTCCCGGTCCGACCCGGGTGAGGCGCTCGTTTTGCTCCTGCGTGGTCGCCATCGCTCTATCTCCTAACCGGCCGAACCTTCCGGTTTTCGAGGGCTTTCCCTTGTCGTGGGAGTACGTACGAACGCATGACGCAAGCACGAACTGACATCGCAGCCGGACGCAAAGCAGCGCGGCTTGGACTCAATCCGTACAACGAGTGGGTCGAGCGCGAAGGTCTGATCGTTCACGAAGGCGTTTCGTGTAATTTGGTAACGGCGGAAACGCGCTTCTGGCCGCGACTCGGCGTCAACGGCGCCGCGGTGCACCTCAAAGGACGCGGTGATTTCTGCAACCTGTTTCTGATCGACATTCCGCCCGGCAAGTCGACCGAACCGCAGCGTCATCTGTTCGAAGAGATCATGTACGTCGTCGAGGGCCGCGGCAGCACGGAACTCGAGTTCACCGACGGCACGACGCGCAGTTTCGAGTGGCAGCCGCGCAGTATGTTCGCGATTCCGTTGAACGCGAAGTACCGGTTGCACAACGGTGACGGCAAGAACCGCGCCATCATCGGGTCGACCACCTCGCTGCCGTTGATGATGAAGATCTTCCACGACGACAAGTTCGTTTTCGAGAACAGCCATTTCTTCGAATCGCGCGTCGGAAAGGACACCTACTACACCGGTGCCGGCGACCTCACGATGATTCGCCCCGGTTCGAACATTTGGGAAACGAACTTCGTGCCGGATCTCGGCACGCTCGAGTTGACGCCGTGGAACGAGCGCGGCCCGGGTTCGATGAACCTGATGTTCGTGCTGGCCGACAGCAACATGCACTGCCACATCTCCGAGATCGCCGCCGGTACGTACAAGAAAGCGCATCGGCACGGCTCCGGCCGGCACGTCTTCACCGTGACCGGGAAGGGCTATTCGCTGCTGTGGTTCGACGGTGAAACGGAATTCACGCGCGTCGACTGGGCGCCGGGCGTCGTCTTCCCGCCGATCGACCGTCAATTTCACCAGCACTTCGTCACGAGCCAAGAACCGTCGCGTTACATGGCGGCGGGCGTCAGCAACGTGCGCTATCCGCTGACCGAAGCGCAACGCACGGCCGGCGGCGGCGATTCCGGCGAACAAGGTGCGGTCGCGACCAGCGTCAAGCTGGGCGGCGGCCAAATCGAATACGAAGATCAGGATCCGCGCATCCACGCGCTCTGGCTCGAGGAGATGCGCAAGAACGGCGTGACGCTGCAGTTCGAAAAATATAAGGGGCTAGCGACCGCTTCGGCCTAGACCGGAACGCTCACCGTGATGCCGTCGGCTTCGAGCCAGCGTTCGAGATGCTCGACGTACTCGAGGCCGAACGTGTCGTTGAGGCACGCGCGGTACTCGGCGTAGGCGGCCGGATCCGTCACCCGCGCTTCGAGCGCGTAGCGGTGGATCGACATATAGGCGTCGCGCAGCCGCAGGCCGCCGTGCACGAGCTCGACCAGCAGATCGCTGGCGGAGCGGTGCGGGTGCGCGCGCATGCGGGCTTCGAGCCACTCGTCGAGCGCGATCGGCAGCCGCATCGAGCGGGTCGCCCCGGTGGTCGTCCCACGCGGACGCGGCATTAGGACTGTTCTTTCTTGGGCGGCTCGGGATGGGTGTGCGGCGCCCCATCGCCGTGGTCGTGGGGCTCGGCTTCCTGATGCTCGTGCCGGTGGTCGTGGTCGACGTGGCCGTGCGCATGCCGGTGCATGATGCCGTCGGCGTGGGTGTGCGTGTGCGAATGGGCGTCGCCGGTCTCGCCGCTCTTGGGCCGTTCCGTCATGCCGCAAGATTCGGGCCAAAGATGGGAAAAGCCCGGCAAAGCGACCCCCTAAGGAGATTCTGCGATGGCTGCTGCCCGTAAGAAGACCGCGAAGAAAAAGGCCACCAAGAAGAAGAGCACCCGCAAGTACAGCCCGGCGGCGAGCGAGTTCGTGCGCGAAGAGATCGAAGAGATGAAAGCCGGCAAACTGCGCTCGGGCGGTTCGGGCAAGAAGGTCACGAGCCGAAAACAGGCGATCGCGATCGGGCTCTCCGAAGCGCGCCGCGCCGGCAAGAAGGTGCCCAAAGCGAAGAAGAAGTCGAGCTAGAACTCGTAGTCGATCGTGACCGGCGCGTGGTCGGAGAACCGCTCGTCTTTGTAGATCGACGCGGCGCGGACCGTGGAGGCCAGGTTTGGCGTGACGAGCTGGTAGTCGATGCGCCAGCCGAGATTGCGCGTCCAGGCGGCGGGAAAGTTCGCCCACCACGAGTACTGCCGGGGCTCGTTGTTGACGACGCGAAAGGCGTCGACCCAGCCCACGCGGTCGATGACGTCGTCGAACCAGGCGCGTTCTTGCGGCAAGAAGCCGGTCACGTGCGAACACGACTTCGGATCGAAGACGTCGATGTCGCGATGCGCGATGTTGTAGTCGCCGCAGATCACGAACCGGCGGCCTTCATTTTTCATCTGCACCAACTGCCCGATGAAGCGATCGAGGAACGTTTCCTTGACCGCTTGCCGCGCGGGCCCGCTGGTGCCCGACGGAACGTAGAGCGACGCGACGGAAAAGTCGGCGCCGAAATCCATGCGGACGAAGCGCCCCTCGACGTCGTACTCCGGCATCCCGAGGCCGCGCACGATGCGGTCGGGCGCGCGGCGGGCATAGATCGCGACGCCGGAGTAGCCTTTCTTCTCGGCATCGACGAAGGCCGTCGAGAACTCGGGCGCATCGAGCGCTTCGGGCGGCAGCTGATGCTCTTGGGCCTTGGTTTCTTGCAGGCACACGACGTCGGGGCGCTGCTCGCGCATCCAGCGGAAGAAGCCCTTGCGTGCAGCCGCCCGAACGCCGTTGAGGTTGCACGTGATGATGCGAAACACGCTGGGTGATTAGCGCCGTGAAGACCATCGTCATCCCGACCGACCGCTCCGACGCCGTGCTCACGCCGGTGGCCGGTCGCAGCGTGCAGCTCACCAACCTCGACAAAGTCTTCTTCGCCGAGGCGGGGTTCACCAAGCGCGATCTGCTGCAGTACTACGCCGACGTGGCGCCGCTGCTGGTACCGTATCTCACCGGGCGCGCGATGGTGCTCAAGCGCTATCCCAACGGCGAAGCCGGCGATTACTTCTATATGAAGCGCACGCCGCCGGGCCGGCCGCCCTGGTTGCGCACGTGCGCGATCGAACACGGTTCGGGGAGCGTCATCGACTTCCCGATGGTCGACGACGTCGCCGGATTGTTATGGGTCATCAACCTGGGCTGCATCGATCTCAACGAGTGGTACTCGCGCTGCGACGATACGAACCGCCCGGATTACCTCCACTTCGACCTCGATCCGGTTGAAGGCACCCCATTTGCGACCGTGCGCGACGTCGCGCTGTGCGTCCGCGACGGTCTCGAAGCGCTGGGCATGAAGCCGGTCGTGAAGACGACCGGCTCGTCCGGCATGCACGTCTACGTCGCCATCGCGCGCGACCCGACGCAAAAGGAAGTCTGGACGTTCGCGAAGGCGTTCGCCCAGACGCTCGAACGCATGTATCCCGACATCATCACGGCGGAGTACCGGATCGCCAAGCGACCGGCCGGCCGAGTCCTGGTCGACTACAACCAAAACGCCTGGGGGAAGACGCTCGCCTCGGTCTATTCGGTGCGCGCGAAGCCGCGCGCGACCGTGTCGGCGCCGGTCACCTGGGCCGAAGTCGAAGCGGGCGTCGAGCTGGACGACTTCCGCCTGGACAACGTGCGGGAGCGATTCGACCGGGTCGGCGACCTGTGGGCCCCGATGAAAGCCAAGCGCGGCCGGTTCGACCTCCGGCCGCTGCTGGGCCGTACCGCTACGGAATAGGCCTTCCCAGAATCCCTACGCCGCCAGGGGGCGTATACTCGGGCGTTAGGTAGAGGTTAGCGCCGGTTTGGCCGTGTACACCATCAGTCACGCACCTTATTTTCCTGTAGGAGCTCGGGCAGTGAAAAAAGTCATCTTAACCGCAGCGATCGCCGCAGCGATTGCACTCCCGTCATTTGCGGCAGCCCAGACCGGTGGGGCGATGCCTGCGCCGCCGACGGCCGCCAGTCTCAAGGGTCTCACGGTTTGCATTCCGCCGCGCACGGGTGAAACGGCGAACGCCACGATGGGCGGCACCGCGCTGTATTGCCGTCCGGTCAACGTCGCGAAACTACTTGCAGCACGCGACGCGCTGAAAAGCGCGATGGCGATGCACGCGATGGCCGCCGATCAGTCGGCCGCCATGGCCAAAGCCGCGAACGGCGTCAACGCCGAGTTTCACGTTCAGGTCATTCCCGGAACCAACGGCAACCCCAACAACTAATCCTCGACTGATTCCGGCATAACGAACGTGCAGCGGCGCCGAAAGGTAGCCGCTGCTTTCGTTGTCGAGACACGTTCACTCAGCGGAGGCTATTGATGCACTTTGTATCACGCGTAGCAGTCGTTACTCTGGCGCTGTTGATGGCGGCAGTCCCGTTCGGTAGCGCGCAAGCAGCGGACCCGATCGAGGTCAACGCGCTGCTTCCGATGACCGGACCGCTGGCGTTCTACGGCCAGGGGATTCTCAACGGATTATCCGCCGAGGAACCGGTGCTCAACGCGCACGGCGGGATCAACGGGCGGCCGATCCACTTCGTCGTTTCCGACGATCAAGCAAACCCGCAAGTCGCCGTGCAGTTGACGTCGGCGCTGGTGAGCAAGGGTGCGACGATCCTTATCGACGGCGGACCGGCGGCCACGTGCCGCGCAACCGCGACGACCGCGAAAAACGCGGCGGTCGTGTTCTGCCTCTCGGCGGCCTACGATCCGGCGACCGACCCCTACAGCTTCACGACGCCGATGAGTTTCGAGGCGGGGCTGGCAGCGCACATTCGCTTTTTCCGCGCGCGCGGTTTGAAACGCATCGGATTCATCATCGGGACCGATGCGACCGGTCAGATCGCCGACGCGTCACTCACCAACATCATGGCGTATCCCGAAAACCGCGACCTCGTGGTGGTCGCGCGCGAACGCTTCGGGCCCACGGATATCAGCGTCGCCGCGCAAGTCGCGCGCGTCAAGGCGGGTAATCCGCAGGCGGTGTTTCTCGCCGCCTCGGGCACCCCGCTCGGCCTCATCCTGCGCGAGATGCGCGACGCCGGGCTGGTATTGCCCACCGGCACCATCGCATCCAACCAAAGCGTCCAGCAACTCGTGTCGTACGGCGACATCGTACCGAACGATCTTGAACTGGTCGCCGCGCGCTGGGCCGCCTACGACGTGATGCTCGGCGGCCCGGTGAAGGATCAGGTCGCGATCTTCCGGTCGGCGATGAAGCGCGCCGGCAAGGAAGCCGACGGGCCCGCTTCGATCGGCTGGGATTTCGGGCTCTTCATCGCCGCCGGCTATAAGAAATTCGGACCCGCAATGACCGCGACGAACCTGCGCGACTACGTGGCGAATCTTCGTAACGAGGCCGGCATCTGCGGCTACTACGATTTCATCACGACGCCCGGACGCGGGCTCACGGCGAAAGACACGGTCGTGCTGCGCTGGAACGGCGCGCGCAAGACCTTCGACCCGATCAGCACCGCCGGCGGCACGGCCGTGCTCCACACCTAACGATTGCCGATCCGGCGGTCAAGGAGCTACGCGACGCGGCGCGCGTGATGTCGCGTGACGACCCGGTGTTCTACACGGTGACGTCGGTCCACCACTACCAGCCGTAGCGGCTTCGCTTCGAATATCAGGAGGCAGGTCTGGCAGCGGGCGAAATGGCCGAGGACCGCTTCTTGCGGTTCGGCATGTTCGCGCATGCAGTCGGGGCAAATATAGGTCTCGTCCATGAATCGATCTTCTACCGTCCGAGTGCCATCTGGATGGCACACCTTAGCATTTCTTTTGACCGCCGCGCTCGCGGGATGCGGGGGCGGCGGGGGCGCTGCCGCGCCGGTCCCGGGGCCGTCCGGGGGCGGTCGCGGAACGGCGGCCCTGACGTTGCGCATCGACGTCCCGCTGACGGGCACCGCCTCGCAGCGCCGTCCGGCCTATGTCTCGCCGTCGACGCAGTCGCTCGCGATCGCGGTCTTTGCGCCCGGCCAGTCGTTGACCACGCCGCCGCTCGCGGCGTTTTCGGTGAACGTCACGCCGTCGTCGCCGTCGTGCCAGACGGTCGCCTCGGCACTGACGTGCTCGATCCAAGTTCCCTTGACGCTGCCGGCCGGCGGCACATATACGCTGGCGACGGCGACCTACGATCATACGCAAGCCCAATCGTGCGCGCCCAACGGCACGCCGGCCTGCGCGGGCAATGTGCTCTCGGCGGCGTTGACGACCGCCGCGCTGCAAGTGAACGCGACCAACGTCGTCTCGATGGTGCTCGGCGGGCTGGCGAACGGCTTTACCGTCACGCCGGCGGCGAACGGCTTCTTTAAAGGCAGCGTTGCCGGGCTGTCGTTGTGGGGTTCGCAAGCGCAATCGCTCGTCGTGTCGGCGTTGGACGCCGACGGCAACACGATCGTCGGCGCCGGCGCTCCGACGATCGCGCTCAGCACCGCGTCGCCGAATGTGGCGATCACCACGTCCACTCCCGGACAGTTTGCGTTGCAAGCCACGATGAGCGGCGGTCCGCCCACCACCGTAACGCCGGGAACGATCAATCTGACCGCGGTGGCGACGCCGGTCGGAAGTCCCGCCGGAGCGTTTACGCAAACGATTCCGCTGACGATCGCACACACCGCGGTATTCGTGTCGAGCGTCCCTTCCGGCAACGCACTCGTCTTCCTCGATGGCAACACGACGCAGAGTCTCATGCTCGCAACGACGAATCAGGCGCGCGGCGTTACGGTCGACGTGAACGGTAACGTGTACGTCGCCAACCATGGCAACAACACGATCAGTGAATGTACGGCCGCCAGCAACTACGCGACGTGTACGGTGCCGATTTCCGTCGGGCTGAATGGACCCGAAGGCTTGGCGATCGACGGGGCCGGCAACCTCTGGGAAGGTGACAGCGTCGGCGGCAACATCAATGAATTTGCGGCCGGCACATTGACGCAGGTGCTCGCTATCCCGTCGGGGTTCGGGACCCTTCGCGGCGTTGCCATCGACACGAACGGTAACCTCTGGGCATCCGACCAAGGATCGGGTCACGTCGAGGGCTTCCCGCCTCCGTTAACGGCGTTGAGCACGCCGACGGTGACCCTCACCTCTGGCATCGCTACGCCGATTCAACTTGCTGCCGATGGTTCGGGCAATCTTTGGGTGACCAGCGCCGGCGCCAATACGGCTTTGCAATTCACGCCGCCGATCGCCAGCGGAGACATGCCGGCCGTGACGCTATCGAACGCCGTGATTAATAATGATCAAGGTGTTGCCGTCGATGCGACCGGCGTGGTGTGGATCGCAAGTAACGGCCTTGGGGGCTCAGTGAGCCGGTGTCCGCCGCCGGCGGGAACCGTGGCGTGTACTTCATTTGTGGTCGCTGGTGCGCTGTGGATCGCCGCTTATCCGGCGGCCTTCAACCCGTGAGCTTGGTCAAGCGGCGGATTGGGGATCGTCGCGTTGGTGAACGGCGCCTGGAGAGCGTCCTTTCGATCACGCGCGACATCCTGCGCGCACCCGATTTGGATTTTGCCCTCGAGTCGATCGCGCGCGGCGTCGCCAGCGTGTTCGGCTTCCGCTTCGTCACGATCGTGATCGCCGAGGACGATAGCGACGTCATGCTGCGCCGGGTCATGCACGGCTTTCCGGCCGAAACGGTGCTCGAACACAAGAACGAAGAGATCTCGCGCGCCGCGATGATCGCGCTGCTCGACCGGCGTTTCGAGATCGCGGAGAACTGCTTCTATCTGCCGGCCGAAGCTGAGGCCGAGTGGGCGCATTCGATCTACAGCGGCACGCTGCCGCGCGACGCTCCGCGGGCGACCCCGGAGGCGTGGCACGAGCGCGATTCGCTGTGCCTGGTGCTGCGCGACGAGCAAGGCACGATGATCGGGTATCTGAGTCCCGATGGCCCGCTCGACGGCAGCATCCCCGACCCCGGCGAGCTGCGCGCGATGGAGTTGTTCGTCAACCTGATGGGGTTGGCGCTCGCCAAAGCGCGGGCCCAAGCGCGGTTGCGCCACGAAGCGACGCACGACGCGTTGACCGGGCTCGCCAACCGCTCGTACTTTCAAGAGCAGCTCGAACTCGCGCTGGTGCAAGCCCGCACCGCACCCGACCGCGCCAGCGCGGTGCTGTTCTTCGACCTCGACGATTTCAAACAGATCAACGACACGCTGGGGCATTTGGCCGGCGATGCGATGCTGCGCGTCGTGGCGGAGCGGCTGCAACACGCGGTGCGCGCCAGCGACGTCGTCGGACGCATCGGGGGCGACGAGTTCGGCGTGCTGCTCAACGACCGCGCCGACGCGGCCGCGGTCGACGCGACGGTCGCCCGGATTCAGGAGACGCTGGTCGCGCCGGCGACGCTCGACACCCGCGTGGTCTACATCACCGCCAGCGTCGGCATCACGCTGCTCGAAGAGGGCGACCAGCGCATCGAGGACGTGCTCAGCCGCGCCGACGCCGCGATGTATCATGCGAAAGGCCTCGGCCACGCTCGCTACGCGTACTTCGAGCAGTACATGCTCAACGAGACGAAACGGCGGCTCTCGCTTTCCAGCAGTTTGCGCTCGGCGGTCGAACTCGATCAGTTCAGCGTCGACTACCAGCCGATCGTGCAGCTGGCCGACGGCGCGATCGCCGGCTTCGAGGCGCTGGTGCGCTGGCGCACGCCGAGCGGCGAAGTGTTTCCGGCCGAATTCATCCCGATTGCCGAGGACGTCGGCCTCGTCGCGCCGATCGGCCGGTTCGTCATCGCCGAAGCGACCCGCGCGTTGCGTACCTGGCAGCGGCAAACGGGTCAGAGCGGGTTGCGCATGCACGTGAACCTCTCGGTCGGCGAGCTGCTCGAACCCGACCTCGAGGCGTACATCCTCGGGCAACTGCGCCGGAACGAACTCGCACCGGACGCGATTACGATCGAGATGACCGAGAGCGCGATGATGCGCGGAAACACGCTCGCCTTCGGACGGCTGGCCAAGCTGCGCGGTCGCGGGATTCCACTGTGCATCGACGATTTCGGTACCGGTTACTCATCGCTGCGGTACGTGCGCGATTTCTCCGTCGACGCGCTGAAGATCGATCGTTCGTTCGTCGAAAGTCCGGACGGCTCGCTCGGCAGCGCGCCGATCGTGCGGATGCTGATCCAACTCGGCGCCGCCTACGCGCTCGACGTGGTGGCCGAGGGCGTCGAGACCGCGGCCCAGGCGGCCGCGCTGCAAGCGCTCGAATGCCGCTACGCGCAAGGGTTCCATTTCTACCGGCCGATGAGCGCGGCCGCGATTTCGCGCCTCTTGCGGGACCGCGCCGCCGCTTCTTAAGCGATCGCGAGCGACGCGTCGGCGACGCTGCTCGAAATGCGGAAGTTCAGCGCGACGCTCGTGCCGGCCGCGCCGCGATCGATCTCCAGCACGTCGCACAGCTCGCGCATCATCGCGATGCCCCGGCCGCGCGACGCGACCGGCTCGATCGCGTTCCAGCTGCCCGAATCCTCGACGACGATGGTGCAGGTGTCGGATTCGCATAGCGCGCGCAGCACGAACGTTTGATTGGGCCGGCGATCGTAGGCGTGCTCGATCGCGTTGGCAACCGCTTCACCGGCCGCCACGAGCGCGTCGAAGCTGCGCCGCTCGCCGAGTCCGGTGGTCGCCAAGTAGCGCCGCAGCGCGGTACGCGCCAGCGCCGCGCTCGCGCCTTCGGCCGGCAGCCGGACGTCGAGGTGCGCGAGCTGCGTTTCGGGCGTGATCGTGATGATCGTCGCGTCGTCGCTCCGCTCTTGGGCGCCGAAGATCGCGCGGTCGATGATGAGGGCCGGCTTGCTCGGCGCGAGCATGCGCGCTTGCACGAGCGCGTCGGCCAGCACGCTCGTGCCGTCCGCATCGCCCGGACCGGTTCGCAGGCACCCGTCGGTGTAGAGCGCGAGGACGGCATCGACCGGAATCGCGACGACGTGTTCGCTCGTGACGTGATGCGGCACGACGCCCAGCGCGATACCCGAACCTTCGCCGGGTAACGGTAAGCAGGTTTCGTCGGCGGCGGCGAGCAGCGGCTGTGGGTGGCCCGCCGATGCGTAGCGGAACTGCAGCGTCGAGGGATCGATGTGGCCGACGAGCGCGGTGACG
>DASYOE010000255.1:0-10356 GCA_036008105.1 Candidatus Lustribacter sp.
GGATCAAGCTGCTCGGTACCGGCGATCTCACGATCGAGAAATCGCTGCCCGACGAAGGCGACAGCGCGTTGGGCGTGTTCACGTCGATGAACTACTCGCCGACGTACGACGGCGCGATGAACAAGAAGGTCATCCGCGACATGCACGCGGCCGACGCGACGGTCGACACTCCCGACTTCTACACGGTCGCCACGTACGACACGCTGCAAGCCATCTACAAACTGACGGCCGCCCAGAACGGCACGATCGATCCGGACAAGACGATGTCGATCCTCAAGGGGATGAAGCTCGACAGCGCGCGCGGCCCGATTCAAATCGATCCGCAGACGCGTGACCTGATCCAGAACATCTACATCCGCCGGGTCGACAAGGTCAACGGCCAGCTGCAGAACACGACGATCGCCACCTATCCCGCGGTGAAGGACCCGACCGAAAAGTGAGCGAGCCGCTCGTTCTCAACGGTGTCACCGTCGTCGACACGCGCGACGGCAGCCTGACGCCGGGCATGTCGATCGCGATCGAAGGCGGCAAGATCGCGCGGATCGCGGCGCCGGCCGGCGACGGCGGGGTCGACGCGCGCGGCACGTTCGCAGTGCCCGGCTACAACGACTTTCATTGTCATCCGCTCAACGCCGCCGATCCGGAAGGCAGTCTGGCGCTGATGCTGGCCAACGGCATCACCGGTTTCCGGCAGATGAACGGGACGCCGGAGTTGCTCGAGGCGCGCCGGCTCGGCAAACTGATGCCGGGGGCCGATGCGCCCGAGCTGCTCGAGATGGCCGGCGAAATCCTGACCGGCGCCAACGCGAGCTCGGTCGATGCGGTGGTCGCCGAAATCGCGAAACAGCAATCGCAAGGCGCCGACTTCATCAAGGTGATCGACGTTCGGCCCGAGGTCTTCTTTGCCGGGCTCGCCGAGAGCACGCGCCGCAACCTGCGCTACATCGGCCACCTTCCGCCGACGGTCAACGTCGCCGAAGCGGCGACGGCCGGCATGCGCTCGATCGAACATCTCGGCCCCAAGGACGCCGTGTTACTCGGCTGCTCGACCGAGGAGGCGGCGTTCCGCGAAGCGATCGCGGCGAACCCGCCAGCCGGTCCGCGTATTTCCGGTCCGATCCCGGCCGGCGTCATGATGCGAGCGATCGCGAGCCCGCTCATGGCGACGCCGCCGTCGGAGTTCGAACGCTACCAGCGCGTCATCGACACCTTCAGCGACGCCAAGTGCCGGGCGCTGGCCGCGCACTTCACGGCTTGCGGCACCTGGCACGTACCGACGCTGACGCGCATCCGCACGATGTCGCTGGTCGACGACGACGGGTACCGCAACGATCCGAAGCTGCGCTTCGTCCCGGTCTCGATGCGGCAGATGTGGGAAGAGCTAGCGCTCGAGTTTCCGCAGCGCATCGCACCGGCGGCACGCGAAACGCTTGCGCGGCTGTTCGCGCAATTGTGCAAACTCGTGCGGCCGTTCAAATCCGCCGGCGTGAGCATGCTGGCCGGCTCCGACTCGGGCGGCACGGCCGCCTGGTGCATCCCCGGATTCGGACTCCATCAGGAGTTCGATCTGCTGGCCGAAGCCGGCCTGACGCCGCTGGAGATCCTGCAGATGACCACGCGCAATGGCGCCGAGTTCCTCGGCCGAACCGCGAGTATGGGCAGCGTCGAGGCCGGCAAGGACGCAAACCTCGTGCTCCTATCCGCGAATCCGATTGCGAGCGCGGCGAACCTGCACGAGATCGCGGGCGTCGTACGCGGCGGCACGTACTACGATGCCGCCGCGCTGGCGGCTCTGAAAACCAAAACCGAGCACCGCGTGGCGGCGGCCGGCTTTGCATCGAAGGCGGTCGGCCCGCCGTGCTGCTGAGCTAAGCGAAGTCGGCGGCGGTGTAGCCCGACCAGCGCAGTTTGCGCCGCGCGTTGCCGCAGCGTCCGGCCATCGCGTTGGAACGCGCTACGCGGCGCCGCCGGCTGTTGTTGTGGAACGTCGCGAACGCCACCGCGGCACCGGCCAGACTCAAGAGAAAGATCGACCGTCTCATGCGAACGACGTCTGCGCGGCGAGGTGGTAGTTGGCGATCTTCGCGTCCGGAAGCACCGAGGAGTACCCGGTGTCGTCATCGGGCTCCGTCAACACCTGCGTGTTGGAGAACTCGATGTTCTTGAACGCATCGATCATCGAAACGAAGTAGCGGAAATTCTTGAGCGTTTTGGTCAACTTGCCGTTCTCGATCAGGTAGACGCCGTCGCGGGTGATGCCGGTAATCGTCGCTTGGCGCGGATCGACGACGCGTTCGTACCAGGTGCGCGAGATCAGCACCCCGCGCTCGATCGACGCCAGCAGCGCGTCGCGCGATTTCGTCCCCGGCTCGACGATGCCGTTGGCGGGAAAGTTCGGGTGGCCGGTGTTCGCCACGTGATATTTGTTCGCGCTGTAGGTGTTCGAGACGAAGTGCTTCACGACGCCGCTGTCGATCAAGGTGAGTTTTTCCGTCGGCACGCCGTCTTGGGGGTTGAACGGCGGGTTCGCGAAAAGCGGATGGCTCCAGTCGTCGCGCAGCGTGACGTTGGGCGAGAACAGCCGGTGCCCGATGCGGCCGACCATCCATGAATCTTTCTCTTCGAGGACGTCGTCGGCGCCCATGCCCTCGGTGAGCGCCTTCAACGCCGCGGCGAAGGCGCTGGGCTCGAGCAATACCGTGACGTTGCCCGGGGCAAACGTCGCCGGCACGCGCGAGAGCGTCGCCTTGGTTGCCGCACGTTCGGCCAGCGCCTGCGGATCGAGCCGGCTGTAGTCGGGCGAATAGAACTCGGCGAAGCCGCTCGTCTGTTCGGCCATCGCTTTCAACTGCAGACCGCTCATCGTGCCGGTGAAAGCGGCCCGCACGCCGAGCGAGTTGGCGACCGCAACCGTATTGATTTGGGTCGTCGTGAAGCCTGAGGACGAAAGTTGCGAGGCGTTCATGCGGGCGAACAGCGGCAACAACTTCTCAACCCGGTCGTCCGGTGTGGCGTCGGCGGTCGCGTCGTAGTAGCTGCGCCGCGCCGGGGCGATCGCGCCCGGTTTCGGTAACGAGACGAAGCCGCTGTCGGGCGGAACGCGCAGCGCGATCGCGCGCGCGCGGGCGACCGTGCGCGCCATCGAGGCCGGGCTCGTCTCGTCGGTCGAAATCGAGCCCGATCGCTTCCCCACATAGTAGGTCAGCGTGATCTGCGTCGCCACCGCGCCCAAGTTCTGCACGACGTAATTGCGCGCGAAGCGCGCGTACGACGCGTCGCTGATCGTCACCGTGACCTGCGCCTGGTCGGCCCCGGCCGCAGCCTTCAGCATTTGCTCCGCCAGCGTGAGCGCGCGATCCTGATCACGCACCGGTCTTCACCCCGACGGTGGCGCCGCGAAAGCGCGCGTGGCTACAGGCGTGCGTCGTGCGGCCGGCCTGTTCGGGTTCGCCCTTGCCGCAGTTCGGCGTTCCCCACACCACGAATTCCTCCGGGCCGGCAACGCGGTCCAAGGAGCCCCAGAAGTGCGGGCTCACGCCGGTGAACGTCGGTTGTTTGTAAATGCGGCCGCGCTTGCCGTTTTTGATCTCGTAACCGATCTGCGGACCAAATTGAAAGTTGAGCCGGTGATCGTCGATCGACCACGAGCGAATGCCGGCTACGTACAGCCCGTCTTTGGTATCAGCGACGATCGACGCCAGCGTGCCCTCGTGCGGTGCGAGTTCGATGTTGGTCATGCGCACGATCGGGACGCTCGCCCAGTCCTGGGCGCGGATCGAGGCCGTCTGCGGTAAGTTGGTTTGCGCCGCCGTGTCGCGCGAGGACAGGAACGCGCGCAAGATCCCGTCTTCGATCAGCGGCACGCGTTCGGGCTTCACCCCTTCGTCGTCGAAGCCGACGGTCGCCAAGCCCAGCGGCAGCGCGTTGTCGGCATGGATGTTGAGCAGCGGGCTGCCGAAGCGCAGCTTGCCGACCTGGTCGGGCGTGGCCCACGAGACGCCGGAGAAATTCGCTTCCCAGCCCAGCGCGCGATCGAGCTCGAGGGCGTGTCCGATCGATTCGTGCATGAGCAGATTCAACACGCTGCCGTCGAGGATCAGGTCGCGAGTGCCCGACGGGAGCGCCGGTGCGTCGGCCAAAATCACCGCCTCGCGGCCGTACTCCGGCATGCGCGCGTGCAAATTCGCGCGCTCGACGACCTCGTAGCCGCCGCCTTGATAGAGCCCGAAGTCGCCCGGACCGCCGCGCGTCTGCACGTCTTGGTCGCGACCGAGCGCCGACACCCCGCACCCGGCCCCGGCTTGACGCAGGGTCTGCGCGATGACGCTGCCGGTGGTCGAGTAGAACTCCTTGACCGTGGTATAAATCGTCATGAACGCGTAGCCGCTGATCACGTTTTTCGCGACGTGTCCGGTGCGTTCGGCCGAGAGCAGCAGATCGGCGCGCGCCGACAGCGACACGCTCGCCGGATCTTTCGTCATCGGCGTCTCGTAGTGGGCGACGATCTTCTCAACCGGCACGACGGCCGGAATGCGGCCGCTTACTTTCGTGCCCGATTTGGCGATCGCGGTCGCGCGCGCCGCCGCGGCGTCGAAGGACGCATCGTCGAAGCGGTCGCTGCCGAAAAATCCCCAGCTGCCGTCGACCAGCACGCGCACGCCGTAGCCGGCCGACGAGGTATCCGAGGCGTTGCGCACGTCACCGTTGCGAACCCCCACATCCTCTTGCCGCAGCGTCCAAAATTGCACGTCGGCATACTGCGCGCCGGATGTTCCGGCCGTATCGAGAATGCGCGCCGCCGCAGCGGCGTACTGGTTCACACCAGGGCGTGCTCGCGCGCGGGCTCGTCCAGCTTCAGAATGCGCCGCGCGTTCGAGCTGAGGATCTTCTCCCGAACTTCCGGCGAGAAGCCGCAGTCGTCGAGGAAGCGCAGCGCGTCGGCCGGGCTCCAGCACGGATAGTCGCTGCCGTACATCACGTGATCCGGGCCGAAGAACTCGACCGCGAATTTCATGCCCATCGCATGCGGCGTGACCGTGTCGGTGTAGATGCGCCGCAAGTACGTGCTCGGGAGTTCCGGCAACTTCGCCTTCTTGCCGTTCTTGTCCATGCGGCCGGCGTGATACGGCAGCGCGCCGCCGGTATGCGACATCACGAGCTTGATGTTCGGATGCCGCTCCATCATGCCCGAGAACACCAGGCGCATCGCGGCGACGCTGACCTCGACCACGCGGCCGAGGCTCAAGTGCAGCGCGCCGTCGTAACCGTCGGAGAGCATGTCCTGGAACACGGAGTCCGTTGGGTGCAGGAAGAGCGGCAAATCGAGTTCTTCAACGCGATCGTAGAACGGCTCGAGCCGCTCGTGATCGATGCGCGGATCGCTGCCGACGCTGCCGGGCAAGTTCACGCCCTTGAGACCGAGCCGGCCGACCGCATCTTCAAGCACGTCGAGCGCGGTGGCCGTGTCGACCAACGGTACCGCGGCGCTCGCCCAGAAGCGTCCGGGATACTGCTTTTGCGCCCACGACATTTCTTCGTTCCACTGGATCGCGGCTTCGCGGCCCTCGGACTTTTCCAACTCGGAGAAGTACACCGAGAACGGCCCGATCGAGCCGAAGGCATCGATGCCGCCGCGGCCCAGCGCATCCATGTGCTCGAACTGCTTGTCGAGGTCGAACCATTCCGGCCACGGGCTCAGCGACGTCGATGCGACGCCGGCTTTGCGAAAGTAGCGGTAGCCGCCCTTGCCGTCGCGCTCGGCGCGCGGATACGTTTTGCGCTCGCACAATGCATCCCAGACCGCGCGCGGCCACCAGTGGAAATGTGAATCAACGATGCGCATGCAGGCTTCCTTTTACTGACAGGACCGGCTGGAAAGGCGTCGGAACTGAGTTTTCCCCACCCACTACTGATAAACCTCATGTATCAGTGGTAAGTTGAGCCTCGAAGGAGCCTTACCCATGACGAAAGTCGTGTCTCGCCGCGACGTGTTGGCGGGTGCCGCCGCTCTGGCACTCGCCGGGGGCAGCCCGGCGCTCGCTCAGGGCAAGCCGGACACCCTTACCGTGGGAAAGGCCGTCTTCTCGTCCTTTCCGTTCGCCACGATCGAAGTCGGCATGGACGCCGGTATCTGGAAGGCGCTCAACCTCGAGATCAACAGCGTCGCGTTCAAGGGTGACGCGCAGGTCCAACAGGGCTTCACGGCCGGATCGGTCGACATCGGCCTCGGTTCCGGCCCCTCGATGGCCTATCGTTCCAAGGGCGTGCCGGCGATCGCCGTTGCCGTGATGGCCGGTAAGCCTCAAGACATGGCGCTGGTGGTGGCCAAGGGCAGCGACATCAAGTCGATTGCCGCGTTGAAAGGCAAACGCGTCGGCGTGACGACCGCCGGCTCGCTGACCGACTGGCTCGCGCGCCAAATCGCGAGCGATCAAGGTTGGGGCCCCGACGGCGTCAACGTCGTGCCGCTCGGCGCGATCGACGCACGGCTGAGCGCGCTGGCCACCGGGCAGATTTCGGCCTCGGTGCACGATCTCACCGAGGCCTATGAGATCGAACGCGTGGGCAAAGGAACGATCCTCACGCTCTTCGGCGACATCGTCAAGAACTTCGACACGCACGTGATCTTCGCGTCCGACGCCGTGATCGCGCAGCGGCCGGCAGTTCTGCAGCGCTTCCTGAAGGGCTGGTTCACGACGGTCGCCTACATGCGCAAGAACGAGGCCGCCTCGATCAAAACGATCGCCAAGGTACTGCAAGTCGATGACAGCGTCGTCGCCAAGTCGTACCCAGCCGACATGGGGATGATGTCGAACGACGGCGTCTTCACCCAAGCCGCCATCGACGAAGTGCGCAAGTCGGTCACGGATCTCGGCATGTACGATCAGCCGCTCGACGCCAAAAACATGTACACGACGCGCTTCGTTCCGGTAAAGGTCTGACTTTGAAATCAACAACGCTCGGTGCCGAACGCCGCACCAAACTCGCGGCCGCGATGACCGCCAACAATCTCGAAGTCCTGATCGCCTACGGCAACGCCTGGCAAGGCGACTACCTGATGTACGTCAGCGATTTCCCGATCCTCGAGGGTCACGGCATCGCGCTGCTCACCCCCGACGGCAAATGCCGGCTCTACCTCGACAGCGCGAGCGAGATCGACCGCGCGACGGCCGAAACGGCCGGCATCGAGGTCCGGTTCAGCCAGCAGATCGGTCGCGACGTTGCCGCCGATCTCAAAGCGCGCGGCAAGGTTCGCATGGCCGCGGCGCCGCTCGGGTTCGTGCCGTTTGCGCTGATCGAGAACGCGCCGGGCACGATCGAAGACGGCACCCCGATCGTCGACCTGTGCCTGATGCACAAGACGCCGGCCGAAGTCGAACGCGTGCGCAAAGCGGCGCAGACCGCCGACGAAGCATACGTCATCTTCCGCCAGGCGGCGCAAGCCGGGCGCAAGCAGTTCGAGGTCGTAGCCGAAACGGAATCGTGGCTGCGCGCGCACGGCGTGGCCGATAACTTCATGCTCATCGGCTCGGGCGGCACCGACATCTACAGCGTGACCCCGCCGTCGAACCGCAAGCTGACGAAGGGCGACAACGTCATCACCGAACTCACGCCGTCGATCGAAGGCTACTACGCCCAGATCTGCCGCACGCTCGTCGTCGGCAAAGCCAGCGATGCGCAGAAGCGCGCGTACGACATCTACATCGAAGCCCTCGAAGCTGGGATCGCGGCCGTCGTGCCGGGCGCCCGCGCCGCTGACGTCGCGCGAGCCGAAAACGACGTGTTCCGCAAATACGATATGGGCGAATACGTGACCAGCGCGTACACGCGCGTGCGCGGGCACGGCCTCGGCCTCTTCGCCGACTCGAAACCGCACATTCTGGAGGACGTGCAGGTCGAACTGCGCCCCGGGATGACGTTCGTCGTGCACCCCAACACCTACAACCCCAACGTCGGCTACATGATGCTCGGCGATTCCGTGACCGTGACCGACACCGGCGTCGAGGTCTTCACCAAGACGCCGCGCGTGCTGTTCGAAAGCGCCGCCTGATGCGCCGCGGGTTGATCGAGTGGTCCAAGATCGAACTGCCGGAGACGGTGTTCGACACGCGCATCGCCGCGATGCGATCCGCGATGGCTGCGTCGAACATCGATTCGCTGGTGGCGTACACGAACTTCACGCGGCCGTCGGCGGTCTCGTGGCTGTGTTCGTTCATTCCGTACTGGTCCGAGTGCGCGCTGGTCGTGCCCAAGTCCGGTCCGCTGTCGATGGTCTCGGCCGTATCGCCGCGCGGCAAACCATGGATCCAATCGACGACGTACAGCCAAAACTTGCTGTTCAGCCCGAAGATCGCACCCGAAACGGCGCGCGTGCTCAAAGAAGCATTGCCGTCCGGCGCGACGCTCGGCGTGGTCGAGCTCGACCAGATTCCGGCCGCGCTCGGCTTGGCGCTGAAATCGGTGGGCGTGAAACTCGTCGACGCAACCGAGACGTTCGTTACGGCGCGCGCCGGGGGCGATGCCGCCGGGTCGGCACTGGCCAAGATCGCGGCCGGCTTCGCGCACGATGCGCTCGCGGCGTTCGATGCGAACGCGACCGACGCGACGGCGGTCGTCGCCGCGGTCGACCTCACCGCTCGCCGGCTCGGCGCCGAGGAATCCTATGTCGCCATCAGCGTGAACGCGCGGAAGGATCGCCGGCTGCTGCGCCTCGAGGGACCGGCCACGCTGGCCGACGAGTTCGCGGTCCGCGCCACCGTCGCATATAAAGGAACGTGGGTGCGCATGGTGCGCACGGTCGTACGCAACGACACGCACGGTATCGTCGCGAAAGCGACGGCGCAATTCGCCGTGGCGGTCGCCGAGTTGCCGAAGCTCGACAAGCTGAAAGCGATGGACTCCTTCCTCATCGAGACCGCGCGCGCGGCGCAGCCGCTCGAAGCCGTGGCCGGTTCGGCGGTCCCGCGCGCACAGACGTTTGCGCCGGGTGCCCTGGTCACCGTACAAGCCGCGACGGCGATCGACGGCGTTCCGATCCTGCTCGGCGCACCGGTGATGGCCGGAGCGTTTCTGGTGGAGCCGAAATTCTGATGGCGAAACCGAAGCTTCGTCACCTCGCGCTCTTCGCGCGCGATCCGGAAAAACTCGCACGGTTCTACATCGACACGCTCGAGATGACGATCGTGCCGGGCTCCGAAGGCACGACCGCGCGCTACGTCACCGACGGCTACTTCACGCTGGCGATCTTACCGCACCGCTTAGCCGGCTCGGCCGCGACCGGCCTCAACCACTTCGGCTTCTCGGTCGAGAGCACGGCGGTAGTCTCCGAGCGCCTGGTGCAGCACGGCGTCGAATCGCCGAAGGAACGCCCCGGTGACCGGCCGTTCGCCGAATTCCGCGCCGTCGATCCCGAGGGCAACTGGTTCGACCTCTCCGAGCACGGCTTCGACACCGTCGAAACCGGCGACGAACGGGCTAGCGCGTCCCGGCGATGAATGACGCGGCGTCAATGCGTTCGGGGATGAATTTGTATTTCACCGACGCGTCGATGTAGGGCTGCACGTCGCGCGGATCGAGCGTCGCGGCGAACGTCTCACCCGGCAGGCTCGCGACCACTTCGGGCAGCGCGCCGGTGAAGCGCGCGACGAGGGCCACGCTCTCGGCGTGGTGGGTATTGAGATAGGTTCCCGATTGCCCCATCGCTTGCGCAAAGTGAGCGACGACGTCCGGATTCTTCTGAACGAAGTCCTTCGTCGCGAAATATGCCGTCAAGAGAAAGCGCTTCGCGATGGCCTCCGACGACCAGCCGAGCACGCGCGCCTTCTTCTCCGAAATGGCTTGCGTCATATACGGGTTCGCCAGCGTGACCGCGTCCACGCGGCCCGAGTCGAGCGCGATGAGCCCTTCGGGCGGCGGCAGTTCCAGGAACTTCAGCGTGCTCGAATCGCCGCCGTTCGCGTCGACCCACGCCATCGTGGCGAGCTGTAGCGAACCCCGCACGCTCTGCACCGAAACGGTTTTCCCGTTGAGATCGCGCGCGCCGCGCAACGGTGAATCCGCTTTGACGATCGTCCCGGTCACCGGCGACGCCACGTTGTAGAGCGCCGACGGCGCAACCAGCACGATCGGAATGCCCTTTGACACCGCGGTGATCAGCGCGGTCAGGCTCGACTTCCCGATATCGACCGCACCGCCGACGACGGCCGCGGCCACGGCTGAACCGCTCCCGTTCGGAATCAGCGTGACGTCGAGACCAGCTTTACGGAACATGCCCTGCTCTTGCGCGAAGAGACATGCCGCCGCGTCGGCGTCCTGCGCGGAGGCAACCGTGAGGTGACGCAGCGCGGGCGTTTGCGC
>DASYOE010000256.1:0-2263 GCA_036008105.1 Candidatus Lustribacter sp.
AGCGTGCGACCGCGCGCCGCGCCGCCGATGCGACGGTGGCGGAAGCGCGCGCGCAAGCGCAGGCCGAAGCAGCGGCTATTATCGCCGATCATCAAGCGCAAGCCGGCGCGATCATCGCGGAGGCGCAGGCGACCGCCGGTCTCGAGCTGGCGCAAGCGCGCACCGGCGAGGCGGCGATCGTCGAGACGCTGGCGCGCGAAATGCTCGAACAGGCCGTCGGCCGGGAGGCGCTGGCGCGGTGAATTACGAGTCCATCGCGCAGTACAGCGAGATCATCGGCGGCTTTGCGTTCCTGATCGCCGCGATCATCCTCTTTCGCAAATTCGTCTTGCCGGCGGTCCGCCAGGGCGAGATCGCGCGCAACTCGGATCTCGTGAACACCGAACACCGCCGCGATCACTTGCGCGAAGTCGTCGCCGAAGCGCGCGCCGAGGTGGAATCCGCCGACCGCGACGTGCTGGCCATCGGTGCCCGGGCCGAGAGCGACGCCCGGCGGGAACGGGAAAAGATCGTCGATGACGCGCGCCGCGAAGGCGCACGCCTCGTGGAGAACGCCCGCGGCGAGCTCGAACGCGGCCGCATCGCCGGCCGCGACCAATTGCGCATCGAGTTCATCGAAGCGGCGCTCAACCGCGCCCGGACGCTCGCGGCGCAGGAGCTGAACGATGCCGCCAATGCGCGCCTGGTGGCCAAAACGGTCGACGAGCTGACCGTCGGGACGGGCGCCTAATGCCGAACGAAGCGCTCGCGCGCCGCTACGCCACGGCGATTTTTCAACTCGCGACCGAAGCGAATGCGGTCGAAGCCATCGGCTCGGACTTGCACACCTTCGTTGCCACGCTCGCCGCCGACCAAGACGTCAACCGCTTCTTCCGCTCGCCGGCCGTCGACCGCACCGAGAAAGCGGCGGTCATCGCCACGGCCTTCGACCGGCTCCACGACATCGCGCTGCACGCCATCCTGTTGCTGATTCGCAAACGGCGGGAAGCGATCGCGCCGGAAATCGTGGCGCAGTACGACATCCTCGAGCGCGAGGCGCGCGGCGCCCAGCCGCTCAACGTGACGAGTGCCCGTCCGCTGTCGAAGGCCGAGTTGGACGCGCTGGTCGCGAAGCTCACCCGGGCATTTCGAACCACATTCGATGTCACCGAGAACGTCGACCCCGAGCTGATCGGCGGCGTTCGCATCACGATGGGCGACAAGCGCATCGACGGCACCATCGCGGGTCGTCTCGACGACCTCGCGCGCATGCTCAGTACGAACTAGAGAAAGCGACCATGATCAACGCAGACGAAATTGCCGGCATAATCAAGCAGCGCATCGCGACGTTCAAGACGGGGGCCGAGGAGTCGGAAGTCGGCACCGTCATCGAGGTCGGCGACAACATCGCGCGCATCTACGGTCTGGAAGCCGCGCAGGCGTCGGAACTCGTGCAATTCCCCAACGGTGTCGAGGGCGTCGTCCTCAACCTCGAAGAGGACAACGTCGGCGTCGCGATCATGGGTCCGGATACCGATATCAAGGAAGGCGATCAGGTTCGCCGGACCGGCCGCATCGTTTCGGTTCCCGTCGGCGAAGCGCTGCTCGGCCGAGTCGTCAACCCGCTCGGTGCGCCGGTCGACGGCAAGGGCCCGATCGAAACCAAGAAGTGGCGCACGATCGAGAACCGTGCGCCCGGCGTGGTCCAACGCCAGAGCGTCAAGCAGCCGCTGCAGACCGGCATCCGCGCGATCGATGCGCTGATCCCGATCGGCAAAGGCCAGCGCGAACTGATCATCGGCGACCGCGGCACCGGCAAGACCGCGATTGCCGTCGACACGATCATCAACCAAAAGGGGCAGAACGTCTTCTGCATCTACGTCGCGATCGGGCAGAAGAATTCGACCGTGGCGGCGCTGGCCCAAACGCTCGAGCAGAACGGTGCGATGGAATACACCACCATCGTTACGGTCTCGCCGGCCGAACCCGCCGCCCTCAAGTGGATCGCCCCCTTCGCCGGCTGCGCGATGGGCGAGGAGCTGATGTATGCGGGCAAAGACGTCCTCATCATCTACGATAACCTCACGCAGCACGCGCAAGCGTACCGCGAGGTCTCGCTGTTGCTGCGCCGGCCGCCGGGCCGCGAAGCCTATCCGGGCGACATCTTCTACCTGCATTCGCGCCTGTTGGAGCGCGCGGCGAAGCTCTCCGATGAACTCGGCGGCGGTTCGCTGACCGCGCTGCCCGTCATCGAAACGCAGGCCGGCGACGTCTCGGCGTACAT
>DASYOE010000257.1:0-6449 GCA_036008105.1 Candidatus Lustribacter sp.
CGTCCAGGACAGCCGCCAAACCTCGTTCCGAACGCGATCGCGTCTCCCGCCCAAAGCGGTCTCAGCGTTTCCCCGAATCAACTAACGCTCAGTTCACGCAGCGAGGCCGCGCTGTTCTTCGTGCAGTCCGACACGCGCGTCGCCGATCTTAAAGAGACGGACAACTGCGCCGGCGTCGCATCGATCTTCGTCGGCGCGAGTGGTGATCGTGCAGCGAGTTACTACGTCCGTCCGATCGCTGCCGGCACGTGCGCCGCTCACATGATCAACGAAACCGGCGCCACCGTCTCGATACCGATTATCGTTCACTGAGCTGACCGCGGGCTTATCATCGCGAGCGACCCGGGTAAACGAAAAAACCCCGCCGTAGCGGGGTCTGACGTGGTGGAGGTGAGGAGACTCGAACTCCTGACCCCTTACATGCGAAGCAAGTGCTCTACCAGCTGAGCTACACCCCCACGGGCCGTCGGCGATTATACGGGAGCGGTTTGGGCCTGTCAAAGGCTGGGGTCGCACCCGGGCGCAGTCCGCTTCATCCGGGGAGGGGCGACGGGGTACCTGCCGATACCAAGTCTTCATGAAGGCTGAAGCGGCGCTTGCCTCCGCTACGAACGTCGCGGTCGACGTCGAGGGCATCGTCGTCCGCTACGATCGCGTGCTCGCGCTGGACGGCGTCTCCCTCAAGCTCGAGCGGGGCACGGCGCTGGGCATCGTCGGTCCGAACGGTTCGGGCAAGTCGACCCTCCTCAAGACCGTCGCCGGCCTGATCCGGCCCGACGCCGGCAGCGTCCGCGTTTTCGGCGACGCACCGGGCAAGCTGCGCCCCGGGGCGATCGGCTACGTGCCGCAGATCGAAGACGTCGACTTCAGCTTTCCGGTGAACGTGCGCGATGTCGTCTCGATGGGACGCTATCCACGCCTGGGGCCGTTCGCGCAGTTCAGCGCCGCCGACCGCAAGGCGGTCGACGATGCGATCGCCGCGCTCGATCTCGGCCCTTACGATCATCGGCACATCGGCGAACTCTCGGGCGGCCAGCAGCAGCGTGTGTTCGTCGCGCGTGCGCTCGCGCAAGAGCCGGAGCTGCTCTTGCTCGACGAACCCACGACCGGCGTCGATGCCGCGACCGAAGACGCGCTCTTGCATATCGTGCGTGCGTTGGTTGCCGGCGGCATGCCGGTGATGATGACCACCCACGATCTCGATCGCGCTGCGGACTGGTTCGACCGTCTCGTCGTTGTCGATCGCCGCATTCTCGCCGACGGCGATCCCGACACCGTCCTCGACTCGGGCGCGTATACGTCGATCCGCGAACACACGCACACGCACGGCCACGCGCGCACGGACGCATGAGCGAAGATACCAGCTGGGACGACCGACTACGCGGCGTGTTGACCAGTGAGTGGCAAAGCTCGGAGCACATTGCGGCGCGGCTTCACGCCAAACCGTTCACCGTGCTCGCGCGACTCAAAGATATGATGCGCCGCAATCTCGTCGAGCGCCGCCTCGTCAGCAAAGCGCAGCCCATTCCCGGCGGCAAAGGGCGCGTCGGCAAAGCGACGCAAGTCGCCCAGTTTCGCCGCACGCCATTACCTTAGGGGCCTTTGGCCATGACGTCGGGGTCGATAAGCTCCGACGCCGGGAATCCACGCGGGATGAACCCGTACTTCGCTTCCGTATCGATCAAGTTCTGAATGCCGCTGGGGTAGACCGACGTGCCGTTCGTCACGCGCGGCATCTGCGCAATCGTCGCCTGCGGAATTCCGGAGAAGGCCGATAACATCGCTTCCGTATCCTTCGGATGGGAATTCGTGTAGCGCGCCGCGGCGGCTTCCACGCGTGCAAACGTCTTCACGATGTCGGCGTGCTTCTTGGCGAAGTCTTGCGTCACGAACCAGACCGAGAAGATGTACTCCTTGCCGAACTCGTCATAAGCCGGGATGAACCGGTACTTGCCCGTGCTCAGCGCCGCTTGCAGTACCGGGTTCGAGGCTTCGCCCGCGGTGACGCGCTTCTGGTCGATCGCCGCGGCCGATGCCGACATTGGGAGCTCCACGAACTGACTCGTCTTGTAGTCGAGCCCGGCCTGGTCCATCGCCTTGTAGACCGCGAGCTCCGCGAGATCATGGATGAAGCTGACGGCGGTCGTTCCGGTGCCGAGATCCTTCGTCGTCTTGATCGCTGAGTCGATCGGCACGAAGAAGCCGACGTAGGGTTTGCTGCTCTGGTACATGGCGGCGGTGCCGATGATCCAGTACGGCACGCCGTGCAAGTGTGCGTCGATCATCGTGGTGATGCTGGCCTTGCCGATGTCGTAGCTGCCGGCCAAGACGGCCGTCGCGATCGCTGAACCGTTGGGCGACGACTTGTCGATGCTGACGTCGAGTCCGGCGGCTTTGAACATCCCGGTCTGCTGCGCGCACAGCACGGCGATCATGTCGTCGTTTGGCAGCACGCCGACGTGAACGGGTACGAGCTCGGCCGTTTTGGCCGGCGTCGCACCGAAGGCGACGAGCGCGAGGGCGCAGGTGAGCAAACGCGCAAGCGTGCGAATGGACAGCGACATGAACAGCTCCTTGGGGTGAATGCTAAACGGTGGGATCGTCGTCGGCGGAGTGCAGCACGCGGTAGCGGCCGTCGGCGCGCGGCGCGAGAAATCCCCATTCCGCCAACGCGAAGAAGACCTCGCTCGTTAGCGAGCGCTCGTGTTTGTTCGGCATGCCGGCCCAGCGCATCGCGGCTTCGCCGACGTCGATGACGTTGTCGACGATCAGCAGCGAGCGCACGAAATCGGTCGTCAGTTTGGCGCGCTCCATGCGCCGCTGCAGTGACTCGAGCGCCGCCACGAACGACGAGCCGGTCGTCGGCGGCGTGATGTCGTGATGCACCGCCTCTTCGTGCGCGGCGAGCGCGTCTTCCTCAGCATCCTCGAGTTGCGCCGGCGTGAGCGGTGCGGGTGGTGGCGGTGGCGGTGGCGGTAGCAGGACGCCGAATTCCTCGGCGGCTTCCGCATCGAGTTGGTCGAGATCGTCGGGCGGTTCGTATTGCCAGCGCGTCGGCGGCAACGGCGGCGCGATGGCCTCCTCGGGCGAGATCGCGCGTGCGGCGACTTCGAGCGGCGGCGCAGGCGCGGGTGCCGGAGCCGGCGGTGGCGGCGGTGGCGGTGGTGCCGGCGCGGGAACGACCGCAGCCGCCGGAATCGGAATGACTTGCGGCTCGGGCTCCGGCGGTGGTTCCGGTACGATAACCGCTTCCGCCACAATTTCGATTGCCGGCTCAGGTGGCGGCGGAGGCGGCGGCTCGACCGGGATCAGCGGCAACGGCCGCGCGCTCGGCAACGCGATCTTCTCACCGCGACCGTTGTTGTCGCGTTGCATCTCGACGACCGCGAGCGACGGGCCCGCACCCACAAGTGCGGGGTTGCGTTCGAGCACCGCTTCGGCGATCTGCGGGAACACTTCCGCCAGCGCGACCGCGGCCGTTTGCAGCGGCGTCACGTTGAGCACGCGCGGTCGCGTCATGATGGCGAGCAAGATCTTGCGCGCGACGAGCTCGGGCGACACCATCGTGTCGCGCCGCGCGCCCGGCATGCCGGCGCGCGTCATGAAGCCGGTGTCCACCGCGCCCGGATCGACGTAGGTCACCGCGATGTCGAGCGCCACCAGTTCGCGGCGCAGGATCGACGTCGCGCTGCGCAAGGCCGCTTTCGACGGCGGATACCCGCCCATGCCGGCCACCGGCACGCGCGCGACCCCGCTGCCGATCATAAAAACGTGACCGCGCGACGCGCGCAGCGTGGGCAACGCTTCACGCGTCAACGCTAACGGGCCGAGCACGTGCGTTCCGAATTGCGCCAGCAGCGCGGCATCGCTTTGCATCGCGATCGGTCCGGCCGCCGCCGCACCGGCGTTGTTCACCAACACGTCGACGTGTCCGTAGGCCCCGACCGCGCGGCCGATCAAGCCGGGCGCGTTCGCGGGCTCGCTGATGTCGGTGACGTCGGTCGCGATCGTGCCGCCCTCCTCAACCACCTGCGCGGCGAGCGCGGCCAGCGCGCGCACGTTGCGTCCCACGGCAAACACGGCGTAGCCGGCGCGAGCGGCCTGCACCGCAAGCGCCCGCCCGATTCCCGAGGAAGCGCCGGTGACCAGGATCGTCTTCAAAGATGAAACTCCAGAAATCGCGCGTACGCGTCGGCGGTCGTGTGCGGCAGTCCGGCGTAGTAGGCCGGCTCAAAGATCGTCGGATCGTGGGGTTCGACGACGCTGCGCGCTTCCCGCGCGAAAACCGAAAGGGCGGTCGCGACGGGCTTGGCCGTGCCGTCGGCGCGGACGATGCCGAAGGTTAATTCGTGCGGCGCCTGGTCGCACGGGGGCTCGTAGCGGAGCTCGTCGTGGTAATCCGCCCAGCACCACCAGTAGGCGCCTAACCGCCCCTGGGCGTGCAGCCGCTCGAGCACCGCGCGCGCGTACGTCGCCATTTCGTCTTCGTTCAAGCAGGCGAACGCGCCGGAACTGCTTTGCCCCGGCGGACACGTGGGGTTGCCGAACTCGGTGAACAGCACGGGTTTGCCGCTCATCGCGGCCGTGAGCCACGCGAGGAAGGGGACGACGTCGGCGTCCGTCCGGTCGCGAGCGAACTCGCTGTACACCGGGTACCCGTGCATGGTCGCGAACGCCCACGGCTCGCAGATTGCGGACGGACGGATCTTGCGGTCCACGGTGAGATCCTCGCCGTGGATGCCGCCGGTGACCGGATGTCCCGACACGGATTGCAGGTCGTCGGTCAGCCGTTTGCTCCACTCGCGTGCTTCGGCCACCGAACTCGGCTCGCAGACGTTGCTGAACTCGTTGCCGAGATCCCACGCCAACACGGCCGGGTGACCGCGCAGCGCGGCGCCGGCTTCGCGCGCGTGCAGGCGCTGCGCTTCCAGCAACGGGCCGCTGTAGAGGTCGCCGCTGCCGTACGGCGATTCGCCGGTCTCGGTGAAGGTGCGGAAGCGCCTCCGCGGCCGCGCGTGGTCGAGCGTCCACGACGGCAGCCAGTTCACGCCGCTCATGTGCCCGCAGAAGAGCGTCGGCATCGCGCGCAAGCCGGCGGCGCCGATCAGTTCCATCACGCGCACGAGGCGCGCGAGCATCGTGCCGTCCATGCGATGCGCTTCGGGCTGAAAGTCGGCCCAGCGCAGGAAGAAGCGCACGCTATCGAAGCCGAGGTCGGCCAACTGCGCCATATCGTCGGCGATCTCGCCGGGGTCGAACCGCTGCCACATGTACATCGCGCTGCGGCGCGGCCAGTAATTGATCCCGAGGGAGAATCGCATCCAGCGCGCGCGCTTCGCAGTCGAGGGTGGGACTTCCGGTGGGCCGAAGGCCAGGGAAATGGACAAGCCGCTGGTCGGGATCGTGATGGGCTCGACCTCCGACCTCGAGACGATGCGCAACGCCGCCACGATGCTGCAAGAGCTGGGCGTGCCGTTCGAGATGAAGGTCGTCTCGGCGCACCGCACGCCCGACCTGATGTTCCGCTACGCCGAGCAGGCCGAGGGCCGCGGGCTGCGCGCGATCATCGCCGGCGCCGGCGGGGCCGCGCACCTGCCGGGCATGCTCGCCACCAAGACACGATTGCCGGTGATCGGCGTGCCGGTCGAGTCGAAGGCCCTGAAAGGGCTCGACTCGCTGCTCTCGATCGCCCAAATGCCGGCCGGCGTGCCGGTGGCGACGATGGCGATCGGCGGCGCGGCGAACGCGGCGCTCTTCGCCGCGCGCATCCTTGCGTTGACCGACGCGGTGCTCGCGCGCAAACTCGACGAACGCACCGCATGCATCGCCGCCGAGGTTGAAGCAACGGTCCTGTGATCCGCACGATCGGCATCCTCGGGGGCGGGCAACTCGGCCGGATGCTCACGCTCGAAGCGAAGCGCATGGGCTATCGCGTCGTGACGCTCGAGCCGTTTCCCAATTCCCCGACCGGCCAAATCGCCGACGAGCAGCTGGTGGCCGCCTACGACGATTTGCGCGCGATCGGCGAACTCGGCGCGCGCAGCGACATCGTCACCTACGAGTTCGAGAACATTCCGCTCGAATCGGTGCTGGCGCTGGAAGCCGAGCGCCGGCTGGTCGATCCGAACGCCGCCGTCTTGCGCATCACGCAGGAGCGCGTGCTCGAGAAAACGTTCGTGCGCGAGTGCGGGATCCCAACGGCCGCGTTCGCGCCGGTGCTCGATCGCGCCGGACTCGAAACGGCGCTGACGACGGTTGGACTTCCGGCGGTGCTCAAAACGACGATGGGCGGCTACGACGGCAAGGGGCAGTGGGTCGTGCGCGATCGCGACGCGGCCGAGAACGCGTGGCGCGAAGCGCGCGGCCGGGCGCTGATCTGGGAGCGGCTGGTCCCGTTCGATCGCGAGCTCTCGATCATCGCGACGCGCGACGAAGGCGGCGACGTCGTG
>DASYOE010000258.1:0-4924 GCA_036008105.1 Candidatus Lustribacter sp.
AACGAAATTCCGCCGACGTACCGCGATACGGTGCGGCGCGGTATCCTGGCCTGGAATTCGGCGTTCGCGAAGGTCGGCTACCCGCACGCGATCGTCGTGAACGACCCGCCCGACGATCCGAAGTTCGATCCGGAAGACGCACGCTACAACAGCGTTCGCTGGATTACGTCCGAGTCGCCGGATTTCGTCGCCGAAAGCCCGCACGTCTCCGATCCCGACACCGGCCAGATCATCCGCACCGAGGTCGTGATCGACGGCGAATCGATGCGCGCCGTCCGCCGCGGGTACGTCGACCGCGTGCAGCCGGTGCTGCATATCCAGCGCAACGCGTTCATCGCGATGTCGCAGCTGGAGCCGCTGACCGACGATGCGTCCGGTCCGTCCGACGACCTGACCTGCGACGTCGCCGGGAGCGAGGCGAACCAAGCCGCGCTCGGCATGGCGATGCTGATCGGGGAGATGCACGGGACCGTCGCGCAACGCGAGGCCTACGCGCAGCAGTTCCTCTATTCGACCGTGATGCACGAGGTCGGACACACGCTCGGGCTGCGCCACAACTTCGAGGGCTCGACGGCGTTCACGTATGCCGAGCTGCACGATCCGGCGTTCACGCACGCGCACGGCACGACCGGCTCGGTGATGGACTACACGCCGGCGAACATCGCCGCGCCCGGCGAACGGCAGGCGGATTACTTCCCCAATCAGCTCGGGCCGTACGACTACTGGGCGATCCAATACGGCTACACGCCGCTGCACCAGCACAGCTCGGACGCCGAACTCCCCGCCTTGCGGAAGATCGCCGCGCGTTCGACGCAGCCCGGCCTCGCGTACGGTACCGATGAAGATGCGGCCGAACCGTACGGCGTCGACCCGCGCATCCAGCGCTTCGATCTCTCGAGCGACCCGCTGGCCTTCGCGCGCGATCAATTCCGCATCGACGACGATCTCGCCGCAGGCTTGACCCGCCGCTATCCCGGCGACTCGCGCACGTATCAAGACTTGCGCCAAACGCTGATCAGCGTGCTGAACAACGATCTGTCCAACATCTCGATCGCCGCGCGCTACATCGGCGGCGTGTACACCTCGCGGTCGCACCGCGGCCAGCCCGGCGGCTCGGCACCGTTCGCGCCGGTGCCGCGCACCGAACAACGCCGCGCGTTCGAATTGATCGACCGCTACGTGCTCTCGGTTCACGCGTTGAACTATCCGCCCGAGATGCTGAACGACGTCGCACCGGTGCGCTATAGCGCCGACTGGTCGTCGACCGGCGTGCGGCGCACCGACTTCCCGATTCGCGAGATCGTGGCGCAACTCCAGGACGATGCGATTTCGTCGCTGTTCAATCCGGCCAGCATCTCGCGCATCGCCAACGAGTCGCTCAAAGAAGCGCACCCGGGCCAGACGATGGATCTCTCGGATCTCTTCGAGTGGACCAACGCCGCGATCTTCGACGATCTTGGAAACCACACGATCCCGGCGCCGCATCGCGACCTGCAGCGCCGTTTCGCCGACCTCGAACTGCAGATCGCGTTCCTGGGCAGCGGCTCGATGGACCAACTCGGCGTTCCGCGCGAGATCCAATCGCTGGCCCGCTACGAGCTGCGCAAGATCCGGACGCGGCTCGACGGCGCCTATCGCGCGGCAAGCGACGTCGCCACGCGCGCGCACCTCGACGATCTGCGCTCGCGCATCGATACGGGCTTGCATCCGGGCGCACTACGTCCGCTCTGATTCCCGATAACCTACGGCTGCGCAATCGGACGCTCGATCTGCGCGACGAGGCGCAGGTCATGGGCATCATCAACGTCACGCCCGACTCGTTCTACGATCGGGCGGCCGGCCTTGATGACGTCGTCGCGCGCGCCCGTGCGATCGCGGCGGCGGGCGGCACGCTCGTCGACGTCGGCGGCCAATCGTATGCGGCCTGGAATCCGCGCGTCACCGCCGACGAAGAGCGGGCGCGCGTCGTGCCGGCGATCGAGGCGATTCGCGCGGCCGGCATCGATCTGACGATTTCGGTCGACACGTTCAAGGCCGGCGTCGCCGACGCGGCGCTGGCCGCGGGCGCGCACCTGATCAACGATTGCAGCGGGCTCTCCGATCCCGCTTTGGCCGCGGTCGTCGCGAAACACGGCGCCGGCCTCGTCGTCATGCATCTCAAAGGCGAGCTGAACGTGCGCGATCCGGCCGGTTACACCTACACCGACGTGATGCGCGAGATCATCGCGTTCTTGCGCGAGCGGACGGACCGCGCGCTCGCGGCCGGCGTGCGGCGCGATGCGCTGGTGGTCGATCCCGGGCTCGAGTTCGGCAAAGAGCCGCGCACCGATCTCGAGATCCTCGACCGGTTCGGCGAACTGCGCGAGGTCGGATTTCCGATTCTCTTCGCCAGCTCGCGCAAGAGTTTCATCGGCCGCATCTTCCGCCGGCCGGCCAAGGAGCTGCTCGTGCCCTCGCTCGCGACCGCCGCCATCGGCATTGCCGGCGGAGCGCGGCTGCTGCGCGTGCACGACGTCGAAGAGACCGTGCAACTCGCCCGCACCTTCGCCGCGATCGCCCCGGGGCGGCGGGCAACGCTCGATCTTGCCGACGTCATGCCCGGCACGCCGGGCGGCAACTCCGGGTCGCGGGCAACGGTTTAAGCTGCGCATGCATTCCGTCCTGATCGGCCTCGGCTCCAATCTCGGCGACCGGCAAGGCACGATTCTTGGTGCCCTGCAGAAGCTGCGCCGCGAAGCGCGCGTCGAGCTGGTGTCGTCGTATTACGAAACGCCCCCGGCGGGCGGGGTCGCGGGTCCGGCGTTTCTCAACGTGGCCGCCCTCGTCACGACCGACCTCGAGGCGCCGGCGTTCGAGACGTTCGTGCGCGGCGTCGAGGTCGCGATCGGGCGGCAGCAGACGGCGATTTTGAGCGCGCGCCCGATCGACATCGACATCCTCTACTTCGACGACGTGGTGGCCGACTTCGGCCGCTTCGAGGTTCCGCACCGCTACATCGCCACGCGGCCGTTCAACCTGGTTCCGCTGGCGGAAATCGCGCCCGATCACGTCGATCCGCGGCTCGGCAAAACGA
The DNA here is from genome assembly GCA_036008105.1 of Candidatus Lustribacter sp. Classification (GTDB taxonomy): domain Bacteria; phylum Vulcanimicrobiota; class Vulcanimicrobiia; order Vulcanimicrobiales; family Vulcanimicrobiaceae; genus Lustribacter. The sequence goes on from DASYOE010000258.1 coordinate 3,074, forward strand.
TTCGCGAGATCGCTGCCGCCGCCGACACGCGCGGCATCACCCGCAAGGCGCGCGCGATGCACTTCTTCGCCAATCGTCAGGAAGAAGCGCCCGACGTGCGCCTTTCGCTCAACCGCGTCGGCGTGTCGAGCGTCAAGCACATTCTGCGGCTCAACGTCGACGGCACCGAGCGCGTGTTCAACGCCGACTTCACGATGGTTGCCGACCTGGGCCCCGACAAAGCCGGCGTCCACATGTCGCGCTTCTCCGAGCTGCTCGAAGCGGCGACGCTCGACGTGCTGGCGCGGCCCGATCGCCCCGCGCGCGTTGAAGATCTCGTCGCGCAGATCGCGCGCGAAATCGTCACCTCGCAGGACGCGATTCGCGCCGACGTGCGCGTGCGGGCCGATTTCGGGCTCGAGCGCTGGACGCCGGTGAGCGGCAAACGCACCGAGGAGACCTACACGCTGGTCGGCATCGCACACGCCGACGCGACGCGCACCCGCCGCCTGGTCGGCATCGAAGCCGAGGGGATGACGGCCTGTCCGTGCGCGCAGCTCATGGTGCGCGAGCATTCGCTGCGCGAACTCGAAGCGGCCGGCTTCAACACGGCGGACGCCAACCGCGCGTTGGATGCGCTGCCGGTCGCCACCCACAACCAGCGCGGCCGCGGCTCCGTGCTGATCGGCACCGACGGGGAGTTCGCCGACCAGCTGCGGGCCGAAGATCTGGTCGAGATCGTCGAGAGCTCGATGTCGAGCGAGACGTACGATCTGCTGAAGCGGCCGGACGAGTTCTTCATCGTCAACAAAGCCCATCAGAACCCGAAGTTCGTCGAAGACGTGGTGCGCGGTATCCTCGCCCGGTCGCTTGACGTCTACGCGGATTTTCCCGACGACACGTTCATCAGCGCGACCCAAGTGAACTACGAATCGATCCACAAACACGATGCGTTCGCCGAGGCGTTCGGGCTGTTCGGCGAGTTCCGCCGCGAACTGCGCGACGGGGTGCACGTGGATGTGAAGACCGATATCGCCACCTGGCTCGGCACGCGCCCCTCACCCGTCCTCTCGTAGTTGGAACTCTGGGCCTCCCCCGAGCCGACGTTTGCGCGCATCGACGCGACGACGGTGCGCGACCAAAGCGCCGAAACGGGACTCGACGTTCGCCTCGACGACGCCGAACGGATCGCCGCGCTCGGCGTGACGGCCTCGCGCGTGCCGGTGTTGTGGGAGCGCGTCGCGCCCAACGATCCGCACGCATGCGACTATCGCGAACCCGCTCGCCGGCTCGCGGCGTTGAAGGCGGCCGGCATCGAACCGATCGTGACCCTGCTCCATCACGGCAGCGGGCCGCAGTACACCGATTTGCTCGATCCCGCGTTCCCGCTGTGGTTTGCGGAATACGCCGAGGCCACCGCGCGCGAGTTTCCCTGGGTGCGGCGTTGGACGCCGATCAACGAACCGCTCACGACCGCGCGCTTTGCGACGCTCTACGGCGTGTGGTTTCCGAACATGCGCGACGACCGCGCCTTCGGCCGGGCGATGGTCAACCAGACGCTCGCGCAACAAGCCGCGATGCGTCGCATTCGCCGCGTGATCCCGGCGGCCGAGTTCGTGCTGACCGAGGATCTGCAGCGCTATTCGGCCGGCGATGCGGGTGTTGCGGAATATGCGGAGTTCTTGCGCGAACGGGTCTACCTGTCGGCCGAACTGGTCGCCGGCCGGGTCGGCGACGATCACCCGTTGGCGACGTTCTTAACCGAACGCTGCGGCGTCGACGCGCTCGAGGTGGCGATGCTGCAGCGCGACGCTACGGTTCCCGATCTCGTGGCGTTCAACCACTACCCGCATTCCGAACGCTACCTCTTTT
>DASYOE010000259.1:0-13836 GCA_036008105.1 Candidatus Lustribacter sp.
GCCGAGCGTGGGACGAGGGCGGCCGAGCCCAGCGCGACGAACGCGCCGCGCTTCATCAGGTGAGGTTTTCGAGGAGCGGCAAGCTGCGCACGCGTTTTCCGGTGAGCGCGAAGTACGCGTTGGCCACCGCCGGCGCCACCGGCGGCGTTCCGATCTCGCCGCAGCCCGAGGGTGCTTCGTTGCTCGACACGATCGTAACGTCGAACGACGGCGAGTCGTGCATATGCAGGATCGTGTAGTTGTCGAAGTTGCTCTGATCGGCCGTTCCGTTGGTGAACGTGATCTTTCCCGTGAGGGCGGCGGAGAGACCGTACAAGATCGCGCCGGTCACCTGCGTTTCGATGCCGTCGCGATTGACCGGCAAGCCGCAGTCGACGGCTGCCCAAATGCGGTGGACTTGCACTTTGCCGGGCGGCGCCGACACGTCCGCCACCAAGGCCATCCACGTGCCGTCCCACACCGCGAGCGCTACGCCGCGCGCGTGGCCGGACGTCACGGCGCTGCCCCAAGCCGCGCGCTGTGCCGCGAGCTCGAGGACGTTGCGCGCACGCGAGCCGGCCGGCAACATCGCGAGGCGAAACGCCACCGGATCCTTGCCGGCTGCGTGGGCGAGTTCGTCGATGAACGATTCGGTCGGAAAGAAGTTTCCGTTCGCATACGGCGCGCGCCACGGACCGACGGGAATCTTGTTTTCGAGGTTGTGGAAATCGACCAGCAGGTTGGGAATCGCGTACGCCATATCGCCGGTGCCGCGAATGACGCCGGGATCGACGCCGTTGGTGAGGTTGGCGGAGTCACCGCGCGCGGCGATCGCCGCCAGCGACAACGTATGCGTGAGCGCCGCAACCGTTCCGTCCGCCGCGAGCGTCCCCGCCAGCGCGTGGGCCGAACCCGGCCGGTAGGGATCGTGGCGGATATCGTCTTCGCGCGTCCACACCGTCTTGACCGGTATTCCGGCGGCCTTCGCGACCTCGACCGCATCCGCAACGTAGTCGGCCGACAGCCGGCGCCCGAAACCGCCGCCGAGGAACGTCGAGTTCACCGTCACCGCCTCGATCGGCAGGCCGGCGATCTTCGCCGCGGTGGTTTGCGAAAGCGTGGGGACTTGCGTCGGCGCCCACACGGTGACGCGGTCGGCGCGCACGTCGGCCGTCGCGTTCATCGGCTCCATCGGCGCGTGCGCGAGATAGGGCACGTCGTACGCCGCGCGGATGACCGTGCCGCTCGCCAGCGCGGCGCGCGCATCGCCGGTGCTCTTGACGACGCCGCCGGGTTGCTTGACCAACTCGCGCATCGTCGCGAGCATCGACGGCGTCGAGGCGTTCGCGTTCGGGCCGTGCCCAAACGTCGCATTCAACCGTTTGCGGCCCGCGAACGCCGCCCACGTGTTGTCGGCGACGACCGCGATGCCGGACGATACCGCAAACACCGCGTGTACGCCGGGAACGCCCAGCGCGGCCGCGCGATCGTACGACGTGACCGTGCCACCGATTTCAGGCGGCTTCTCGATCGACGCGAACTTCATCCCGGGCACGCGAAAGTCGAGCCCGAAGACCGCCGTTCCGTTGGTCTTCGGCCGCACGTCGAGCCGCCGCGGACGCGTGCCGATGAGCGTGAACTGCGCGGGCGTCTTCAGCACGACGTCGCTCGGGATCGGAAGCGCCGACGCGGCATCGATCAAATCGCGGTAGTCGGCACGTTGTCCGGCGGGACCGAGCACCGCGCCGGCGCGGGCGCGGCACGTCTTCGGATCGATCGACCAGCGCGCCGCCGCGGCGGAGATCAACATCGTCTTGGCGGTCGCGCCGGCCGTGCGCATCACCGGCCCCATCGTCTTGACGCTCTGGCTGCCGCCGGTCGACATCGCGTCGCGACCCGGCGGGTTCCAACGCTTCTCGGCCGGCGCCAACGCGAAACGCACGCGCTCCAGCGGCAGTTCGAGTTCTTCAGCGACGAGCATCGGCAGCGACGTCGTCACCCCTTGCCCCATCTCGGCTTTGTTGACCATCACCGTCGCGAGCCCGTCGCGATCGAAGCTCACCCAGCCGAGCGTCGACCACTCCCCGGTTGCCGCGCCGCCCGGCGCCGGCGCGAGTTCCATTCCGAGGGTCCACCCGGCCCCGGCGACTGCGACGATCCGTAAGAAATCGGTGCGAGCAAGCATTGGCTGTCTCCTTAGCGCGAGAGCGGCACCCCGCCGGCGTCGCTCATGACCGGATTGTCGCCGTTCGCGGAGTTGGGGTCGTAGCGCACGATGTAGAGCGACTTGTCGTCGAGACCATGTTGATCGCCGCTGCGGAAGTCGTATAAGCCGAGCGCGCCCGGAAAGTTGTGGAGCGCTTCGATCCACTGGTGGATTTGCGCGGCCGTGGCGTTCGGACCAAGCGCGCGCAAGGCCGCTACGATAATCTTCGCTTCGTCCCAGCCGAAGGCGTGCGCCGCACCGGGGTGTTGCCCGGCAGCTTCGAGGGTGGTGTAGAACTCGTCGATCGCCGGCTTCAACGGATCGCGCGGCCCGCGGTCGCGCTTGGCGTAACTCGGAAAGACGATCCACAGCCCCGCTTTCGGCACGTACTGTTTGAAGCGTGCGATGAAGTCCGGCGCGATGTTCGTCGCTCCGGTGAAGATCGGCAGATCGACGCCGGCATCCGACAGGCTGCGCAGGACCGTTCCGAACGGCGCGCCGGTGGCCGCGACGAAGAGCACCTGCGCGCCGCTGAACTTGATCGCGCTGACTTGCGCCGCAATGTTCAGATCCGCGCCGTTGAAGAGCTGCCGCGTCGTCGTCACGATGGCGTGGTTGTCGGGCTCGGCCAACGCCGCGTCGATCGCCTTCTCGCTGTCCTGACCCGACGAGTCGTTCGTGCGCAGGTACCCGACCTTCGTCCAGCCGCGTTCGCGCATGTAGCGAAACATCACCGACTCGACGTGCTGGATGACCGGAAGCGTGGCGAACGTCCAGCTGCCTTTCTCGGGATAGATCAGCGGCGTGAGCGCGTAGAGCACCGGGCCGTCCTTGAAGAACGGCAGCATCGCGGTCGTCGCGGGCGAGAGCGTCGACCCGATCACGACCGCCGGCTTCGACGCGAGGATCGTGTTCGTCAGCTGCACCGCGGTCTGCGGGCTCGACCCGTCGTCGTAGATCTGGAAGTGCAGTTGCTGACCACGAATGCCGCCCGTGCGGTTGACGAGCTTTTCGTACGCCTCCAACGCGGCGTATTGATCCCCTCCCGGCGAAGCGGCCGGGCCCGTTTGCGAGAGGATCACCGGAATCGTGTACGTGGCGGTTTGCGCCGTCCCCGGCACAGTCGAACCCGCGAGCACGAGCGTCAGGGCGAGCGCGGTGAGCGATGCTTTCACGGCCGTCACATTTCGCGCGGAACGCGCCCCTCCTATTCCGGTCGGTATTTCCCTAGGCAGGGTAAGCGGGGCTTCCGGCGCATTTTTCGGCGATGGACGCCCCCACCCAGGTGCCGATGATCGACGACACGGCGATCCGCCGGGTGCCGCTCTTCCGCGACTTCGCCGATGACGAAATCGCCGGCATCGCCGCGACGGTGACGGAGCGCACCTACGCCAAGCACGACTTCATCGTGCGGGAGGGCGATCCGGGCAGCACGTTTTTCATTTTGGTCAAGGGCTCGGTGTCGGTGTGCCGCATCATGCCCGACGGGCGCGAGATGATCCTCGCGATTCTCAAAGAGGGCGACTTCTTCGGCGAGATGGCCATGTTCGATTCCTCGTTGCGCAGCGCGTCGATCAAAACGCTCACCGAAGTCGAGGTCGGCGCGATCCGGTATCCCGACTTCCTGGTGCTGCTCGAAGCCAATCCGCGCATCGGCCGTTCGCTCGTGATCGCGCTCTCCGACCGGTTGCGCGCCGCCAACGCCTTGATCGCGGCGACCACCTCCCAGGACATCCGCGCGCGCTTGGCTTCGCTGCTCTTGAATCTCAGCGTGCAGTTCGGCGAGCACGTCGACAACGGCACGCGCATCAGCCTGCGCCTGACGAACCAAGAAATGGCCAACATGATCGCGACCACGCGTGAAACGGTCAACCGGACGCTCAACCGCTTCTGGGACGAAAAGATGGTCGATATGCGCGCCGCCCACGTCGTGATCGTGGACGCGGACCGGTTGCGCGCGCTCGTACCGTAGAGGCGTTTCGGACCCGCCGCGATGTGGAAAGAGGAGGCATGACCTCCTCGCTTGCTTTCTTACGCATCACCGTCGGCATCGCATGGCTGGTCGGGGGCTTACTGAAAGTGCTCGATCCGAACTACGCGAGCGGCGTATTGGCGCCGATGCTGACGAACTGGGCGCTGCGCGACGATGCGATCGGCGCCTTCATCACGTCGAACGTGCTGCCGAACGTCGACGTGCTCGCGTTCGCGCTCAAAGCCGCCGAACTGCTGATCGGCATTTCGCTCGTGTTCGGCCTCTTCACCCGTCTCGGCGCGTTCTGCGGTTTTGCGATCGTGGCCGCGGGCTGGGTTTTCCAGCATGGCTTCGATTCGGCAGCGGGCTACGGCGGCAGCACGTTCATCGTCCTGATGACGATGCTGTTCCTGATCGTCGCCCCGGCGAGCCGCGTGTTAGCGGCCGACCGCCTCTTCGTGCGCCGCGTCGCCGCGCCGGCACCGGCGCCGCCCCCGCCTACGACGATCGAAGGCTCAACCGCCTAGATACGTATCGAGGTAAGCGAGGACTTGCGGCCGCGCCGTTTTGGTGGCGGCCGCATTGGCCTCGCCTTTCGCGTGCATGAAGCCGTGCTCGGCTTCGGGATAAAACAGGATCGTCGTTTCGGCCTCGCGTCCGTACAGCAGGTCGCGCAACGCTTCGAACACCGGGCGCGGCGTCACCGCGTCGCGGCCCGGATACGCAACGAGTACGGGACAGGCAATTTGTGACGCTGCCGGCAGCGGTTCGAGATCCTGTCCCGGCGAGCGCTTCGCGGGGATTGACGGATAACACGCGACGGCGGCCGACAAGCGCGCTTCGCGGGCGCCGAACAACAGCGAATAGCGCGCGCCCATGCAAAAACCGAGCGTCGCGAAGCGCGTCAGGCCGAGCTTGCCGTGCATCGCGTCGATGCAGTCCGTCAAGATCTTCATCACCGCTTCGTCGTTGCGGCGCGGCGGACGTTCGGCGCCGAACGGTTCGCCGAGCCCCAGTTCCGGATACGGATGCCAGACCAGCGTGGTGAGGCCGCGGCCGGCGAGTTCGTCGGCGAAATCGCGACAGAATTCGTCGGCCCCGTAGACATGCGGCAAGAGGAGCACGCCGGCGGTGGACGGCGTGACGGAGCGCGCCAAGTAGTGGGGGACACCGCCGATTTCGAAGGTCCGGTCGGTCGCGATACTGGTCATCGGTTCAGGCTCTCCAAATCAGCGATGCCGCTGAGGTCTTTTCCAGCGCGATGTATTTCGTCGAGTAATCGAGCACCGGCTGCAACCAGTCGGGCGTGATTTGCACTTCGCCGTACAGCGCGCGCGGGCTGGCGCGAATCACGTCCACCGGCACCGGACTGTACTTGGCGAGAATCGCCGCCGACTGGTCGTGATTCTTATTGGCCCACTTCGCGGTTTGCAGGATCACGTCGACGAACCGCCGCGCGGTGTCGTGATTCGCGTTGAGCCACGTTGCGGTCGCATACCAGCCGGTCACCATGAAATGCTTGCCGACCGGCGCCAGCGCATCCCCGATCACGCGCACCTGCCCTTTCGCCATCGTCGTGAACGGTTCGACCAGCAGCGCGGCGTCGATCCGTCCTTGCGCGAGGGCCGCAGGGACCGATCCGAACGGGAGCTCGAGCAGTTTCACCGATTTTGCGTCGCCGCCGTTCGCGTCGATCCACGCTTGGATCGTCACCTGCGAGAAGTCACCTAAGCCGTTGACCGCCACGGTCTTGCCGTTCAGGTCGGCACCGGTGCGAATCGTGGAGTTCTCCGCCGTCACCACCACACCCTGAGGCGGTGGACCGGTGTACACGTTCCCGAGCGCGATGGCGCGCAGGTCGTTCCCATGATTGTGCGCTTGGGCGATCGGGACCAGGCTGCCGGCGATCACGTCGAGGGAGCCGCCGATCGCGCCGGCGGTCATCTCGGTGACGTTGCGTAACGTCGTGATCTGTTCGCTGAGCCCGGCCGCGGCGAAATAGCCGAGGTCGTGAGCGTAGAAGTGCTCGGCCGTCGCATCGGTCGCGGCCGACGCGACCCGGATCGGCAAGAGATCCGCCGCCCGAGCGAAGCTGGGGGCGGCTGCGGCGGCGGCGAGACCGCCGAGAATCGTCGCGCGAGAGACTCTGGCCATGTGGTTCTCCTCTGCTCGCTGACATTTCGGAGTAGGAGAAACAAGACTCCTCGTTAGAATTCTACCATTCTTGTCCGATCCCGTCCGGAGAGGAACGATACATGGAAAAGTTGCGCTACTTCCTCGGGCACAATCGCGGGCTGCGGGTCTTGGAAGCCAACGGCAGCGCGCCGCGAACCGTCGGAACGTTTTTCGAGAACGGCACGCTCGAAGACCTCAAGGGGATTCCGAGCAAACCCGAGACCGTTTTCGCGGCCGTCGCGTTCGACGGCGGCTACCGCAGCCGCGACGCCGGCAAGACATGGCAGAAAGTCATCGACGGCGACGTGCGCACGTTCACGGTCTCCTCGCACGACGAACGCGTGGTGTACGCCGGCATGGGTCCCGTGCGGCTGATGCGCAGTGAGGACGAAGGCACGACGTGGGAACCGCTGGACGCCATGCTCGACTTTGGGCCCGAGGTCAAGAAGAAATGGGACGTCCCCTTTCCCTATCGCGGCAAAGAGGAGCCGCACTTGCGGCACGTCCACATCCACCCCGAGGACGCCGATCAAATCTTCGTGTTGCTCGAGCACGGCGGCGTGCTGCTGACGCAAGACGGCGGCAAGACATGGTCCGATCGCAGTACCGGCATCGACTACGTCGACATGCACATGATCGCGAACTATCCCGGCAGCAAAGACCGCTACTACGTTTCGTCGGCGCAAGGTTTCTACCGCAGCGACGACCGGGGAGCGCAGTGGTATCGCGTCGAGCACGGTATGCCGTGGGCCGACAAGCCGGCGTGGTGCTATTCACACGAATGGCAGTTTCTCGAGGCCGGCGATCATCCGCGGATGGTCGTGTGCGGTTCGCGCGGTTCGCCGGGCGTGTGGGGACTCGACAAGTCGAATCCCGACGGGCACATCCTCGTCAGCGACGACGGCGGCGCAAATTGGCGCGTGGTAACACACGGCCTCGAGAAGGTCGTGCCGTGGGTGCTCGCGACCCATCCGAGCGATCCGAAGACCCTCTTCTGCGGGATGGGAAACGGCGCGCGCGGCTACTTCGTCAACGTCAAAGCGACCGGTGAAGGCGCGCTGTACGTCTCGCGCGATACCGGTCTGTCCTGGGAACCCTTACTGCCCGAATTGCCGGCCGTTCTGACGGCATGGGTGACACAAGCATGACGCTGCATCGGAAGAAAATTCTTGGCGCGCTGGCCGTGCTGCTCGTCGCATCCATCGCCGCCGCGCCCGCGCAGACGAACGCCCCGTATAAAATCGGGCTCACGATTCCGCTCTCGGGGCCGTTGGCGAATTCGGGCCAGTACTACGTGCCCGCGGCGCAGATCGCCATCGCCGACGTCAACGCCAAAGGCGGCGTCAACGGACATCCGCTGCAGCTGCTGGTCGAAGATTCGCTCGGCACGCCGCCCGGCGGTTTGGCGGCGATGCGCAAACTCGTGCAGGTCGACGGCACGCCGGCGATCTTGACGTTCTACACGAACGTCGTCTCGGCGCAGATTCCCCTGGCCGACGAACTCAAGGTGCCGATCCTCGGTTCCATTCAGACGCCGGGCTTGATGAGCCATTCACCGTACACGTACTCGCACGCCGAGACCGTGAACGCGACCGCCAACCTGTTCGGCGACTACTGGAAGAATCACAAGATCAAGCGCGTCTACGCGTTCATTCCGAACAACGCGCTCGGGCAGATCTTTTCGACCGCCTATAAAGCGGCCGCGGCCGGCTCGGGCGTGACCTACGATGAGGCGACGTTCAATTCGGGCGAGACGGACTTTCGCGGCGTCGTCGCGCGCGCGAAGGACTTCAATCCCGACGGCGTGATCGTCGCTTCCCCAGGCGGCCTGGACGGTACCGTGCTCATTCGTCAGGTGCGCGAAGCCGGAATGAACGCCCAAATCTTTCTGCCGGGAACGTTCCTCAACGAACCGGGCTGGACGGCGGCCGTGGGCACCTACCTCGACGGCCTGATCATGGCCGGGGTGCAGATCGATCCGGTGGCCGGGAAGAAATTCATCGCCGACTTCACGGCCAAGGTCGGCCGCCCGCCGGATACCTACGGGGCGGAATTGTACGAAGAAGTCCTGATGATGGCGGCGGCGATTCAGAAAGGTTCGTACAGCGGCGATGCGATCGCCAAGCAACTGGCGGTGACCAAGGGCATCCCCAGCGTGTTCGGCGGTACGATCACGATGGATCCCGATCACTACAGCGTCCCGCTGAGCAACCGCCTCCGGCAAATGCGCAACGGTCAGCTGGTGCTCGTCAACTGACGGACGTTCTCGAGCGCGTCGAACTCTTCGCGCTCGATCTCCCCTATCAAGCCAAGGTCCAATTCCGTTCTTCGCAAGGCACCGGCGGCGCGTACGCGCTGCTGCGCCTGACCACGCGCGACGGCGCCCAGGGCATCGCCGAGGTCACCGCGATCCCGAACGTGGCGGACAGCGACGTCGCGGTGCTCGAAGCGCACCTCGAGCGGTTTTTCCGCCCGCTGCTCGGCGGCGCGGATGCGCTCGATCACGAGCGGCTGCTGGTCGCGTTCGGGCGCATTCGCGGCGCGTCGCTCGCCAAGGCGTTGATCGAAACCGCCCTCTGGGACTTGAAAGGCAAACTGCTCGGGCAGCCCGTGTGGCGTCTGCTCGGCGGCCACCAACCGAAGCCCGTTGCGGTCACGGCCATCCTGTTCGGCGACACGCCGGCGGCCATGCTTGCCGATGCCGAGCGCACGGCCGGTCGCGGCATTCGCGCGCTCAAGGTCAAGCTCTGGCAGCATACCATCGCCGACATCCACTTGGTGCGCGACATTCGCCGGGCGGTCGGCGACGACGTTTTGATCTACGCCGACGCGAATCACTCGTACTCGGAAGCCGAAGCGCGCGCGCTGCTGCCGCAGCTCGCCCAGTATAACGTTCCCATGATCGAGGACCCGTGCGACCTTCCCGCCGAGCGTCTCGCGCAGTTGAGCCGCGATTTGCCGATCGCCGTTCTGGGCGAGATTCCGATCGATTCGCTCGCCACGGCGCAACGCTACATCGAGCTGCAGGCGATCGGCGCGATCAGCGTGCACCCGCGCCGCACCGGCGTCACCGAAACGTTGAAGATCGTCGCGCTCGCCGCGGCCGCCGGCATTCCGGCGATCGTCGGCACCGATCTCGAATCCCGCATCGGCGCGTTGGTTCGCCTGCACGTGCGCGCAGCCGTCCCGGGTTTCGAGCCGTGGCCGAGCGAGGTGCAATTCTTCGAACGTCTCGCTGACGACGTGCTGGCCGAACCGCTCGCCGTCGTCGACGGTGCGATCGCAGTGCCCGACCGGCCCGGCTTCGGCGGCACCATCGACGAGGCGAAACTCAAACGCTACCGGACGAACCGGTGACGTGATGAGCGCGCGCGTAGCGGTGGTCACCGGGGGCGCCAACAACATCGGCTTAGCGATCGCGCGCCGGCTCGCCGCCGAGGGCATGGCGGTGATCGCGGTCGACTGGGACGAGCCGGCCATCCTCCGCGCGAACGCCGCTACCGAACCCGGCAGCACCATCCGATTTCTCGCCGGCGACGTCGGCACGCCCGCCGGCGCTCGTGCCGGGATCGACGCCGCGATCGAGACCTACGGCCGGCTGGATTTGCTCTGCAACAACGCGGCCGTCCAACCGCTCGAGGGGATCGAGGAACACGCGCTCGAGTCGTGGCGCGAAGCCTTCCGCGTCAACGTGGAGGGCACGATGTTGTGCACGCAGCTCGCGCTGCCGCACATGCGCCGCCAAGGCAGCGGCACCATCGTCAACATGGGTTCGATTAGCGGGCAGGTCCCCTACGCGCGCGGCGGCGCGTACGCGGCTTCGAAGGCGGCGATCGAAGCGCTCACCAAGGTGACGGCGTTGGAGGCCGGGCCGTTCGGCGTGCGGGTGAACTGCATCTGCGCCGGCGCGATTCTGCCCGCCGATCGAACCGGCGATGCGCAACTTCCGATCGGCCGTTTCGGACGACCTGACGACGTTGCACAACTCGTCACTTACCTTGCCTCGGACGCTGCAAGTTATATGACCGGCAGCATCATTGTACTCGACGGCGGGGCTACAGCAGGCCGCGAGAGAAAGCGACCGTGACATGAAGCGCGACATCGAGGCGTACAAAGAGTACATCCGGACCCTCGTGGGCGAGACGTACTGGGCCTCACCGCCGGCACTCTATCTGTTTCAGCGCGAATACATGACGCGCGAGGGCGCGTTGCTGTTCGCGCTCGAGCACTGCCAGTTCACCGATAAGTTCCCGCGCTGGTTCGGCAACATCGTGGCCAACTGTCCGTTCATCGATGCGCGCGCCTACATGATCGAGAACATGTTTGTCGAGGAGGTCAAGGACCCGACGATCGAGGTCGGACACAACGAAAGCATGTGGGTCTTCGCGCGGGCGCTCGGGGCTGACGAGCAGCAGATTCGGAACTACGTTCCGCTCATCGTGACCACGATGGCGCTGCACTACTTCGACAACGTCTCGCGCACCAAACCGTGGCTCGAAGCGTTCGCGGCGATCGGGGTCTTCGAACTGCTCACCAACGCGCCGCTCGCGGCGCGCTACGGCCAGATTCCCGGAAATTCATCCAAGCCGTGGGCGAAGCTCGGCCTGGACCGCAGCGCGATGTCGCACTGGTCGGCGGCCGAACACGCCGATCACGGCGTCGGCGACGACGGCCCCGGACACGGCGAAGACGCGCTCGCGCTCTTGGCGCGCTACGCCGTGACCGAGGAGGAGCAAGAGCGCGCCGCCGAAGCGCTGCGCGAATCGATCCTCGTGCACAAGCACCAGTACGACGAAATCGGACGCAGAGCGATCGAGCTCGCAAAGGTCTAACGGCGTGGCGGCGCGCGTCATCCCGCCCACGACGCGCTCGCTGCTCGTGCTGGAGATGGCGGCCGAGTTGACGGCGCGCGCGCCGGCTCGTGCGCCGGTGCGTCAAGCAACCGCCACGGTCGACCTCGGCGGCGGACACGAGATCGCGCTGTTCGGCTCGAGCACGGTTGCCGGGATCGAGGCCGTTGCGACGCGCGAGGTCGCGCTCGCGATCGTGAACCCCTCGGCGGCGCTGACGCTCGCGTATCGCGGAACGGGACCGTTCGAAGCGCCACTGCCGCTGCGGACGCTCGCCGTGATCCCCTCGCGCGACCAGTACGTTTTCGCGGTGAATCCCCGCACCGGTCTGCGCACGTTCGCGGACATCGCGGTCAAGCGACCGGCACTTCGCATCGGCGTGCGCGGCGATCGGTCGCACTCGCTGCATTTCATGCTCGACGACGTCATGAACGCCGCCGGCTTCTCGCGTGAAGACATCGTGGCGTGGGGCGGCGAGTTTCACTACGAAGGCCACGCTCCCGACCCGGAGTCGCCGAAGTTCCGCGCGTTCGCCGACGGCTCGCTCGACGCGATCTTCGAGGAGGGCGCCGACTCCTGGATCGGCGCGGCCATCGATGCGGGCATGACGATCCTATCGTTGTCCGAGCCGGCCCTCGTCGAGTTGGAACGCCGCGGCTACCGCCGCGCCGACATCCCGCAAACGCGCTATCCGCACTTAGCGGGGGACGTGCACACGGTCGACTTCAGCGGCTGGCCGCTGTTCGTGCACGCCGAAGCACCGGACGACGACGTGACGCGCATCTGCGCTGCGCTGGCCGCGTGCGTCGAACGCATCCCGTGGCAAGAAGACGGCCCGCTCACGCTCTCCCGGATGTGCGCGAACGCGGCCGACGCGCCCTACGACGTGCCGCTCCATCCGGCCGCCGAACGCAGTTGGCGCGAACGCGGCCTGCTCTAGAGCCGGCTGAGCTCGATCTTCAGCACGTCCTGAATGTAGACTTCGACAAACTGCGGCAGATAGACGCTGCCGGATTCACGGAAGCGGTCGATCAGCGTCTGGTTGGGCTCATCCGTCAGATGTACCATGCGCCATTCGTTGATCGGCTGCGTTTCGGCACCGGTGGCCACGTGTTCGACATGAAACAGCGGCTGCTCGGTCGTCGCGTGCAGCAGCGTACCGTCGGGACCCGGCAGCTCGGGCGTTCCGATGAACGTGACCTTGCCGAGGTCGGGGTTGATGCGAACCTGCTCGAGCACGAGCCCGTAGCCCTTGACCAGCCGCATGCGCTGCGCCGACTTGCGAAAGAACGACTCGTGACCGCCACCCAGCGCGCGCACGCCCCACGTGGCGGCACTCCCCGGTTCGACGACCGCTGCGATGAAGATGTCAGGCCGGTAAGCCTTCTTCACTTCCATGTCCCACAACATCGCGCGCGTAAAGACCAGCGGCCGGCTGAGGCGATAGTACTGCGCCAGCACGTCGTTGACGTCCACCGGGGGCCGCTCGACTCGCGTGTACCGAGGGTCGGCCCACGCGCGTGCGAACTCTTTTTCATGGTCCAGTTCGGTGATCGCAGTCATAGCGGAAGCCTTTTCTGGGAATTTGTGCGAAGGCCCTAGGCCGGGCGAACCCACGGAGGCGGCTTATGCAAACGCATTCTACCATTTCTCGCGCCGGCATGCTCGGCGCCGCAAGCGCGGCGCTGCTCGCGAACGCGCTGCCGAAGACAACGCCGGCGGCCGACCTGATCCCGCTACGGATCGGCGTCCCACCGACCGACGCGACCGGCCAAGGCTTCTACGGTGTCGACAAGGGCTTCTACAAAGACGCGGGCCTCGACGTCACGCTCAGCACGATGTTCAACGGCGAAGCGCTCAACGCGGCGCTCTCGGCCGGCTCGCTCGACGTCATCACCGGCACCGTGGTGCCGGTCGCGCAAGCGTTCTCGCACGGAATCGACGAACGCGTCATCGCCCCCGGCTTGATCTACGACCGCGGCCAAGGCCAATCCGTCGTAATCGTGGTGAACACCAACTCGCCGATAAAAACCGCCGCCGACCTAAACGGCAAAGTCGTCGCCGTCAACGGCCTCGGCGACCTAACCCACCTCGCCGTCCTGCTCTGGCTCGGCTCCAACGGCGCCGACGTGAAGTCGGTGAAGCTGCTCGAAGTTCCGTTCCCAGCAGTGGGCCCAGCCCTAGACCAAGGCCGCATCGACGCAGCGCTGCTAGTCGAACCATTCACCACGGCACTCAAGGGCCAAATCCGTACGATCGGCGACGCCATGACCGCGATCGGCCCGCGTTTCATCGGTACCGTGTGGGTGAGCAAACTCTCGTGGCTAGCGCAAAACCGCGACGCCGCCGCGCGCTTCGCCGCAGCCACGCTAAAGATCGCCACCTGGGCCAACGCGAACCACGACGAAACCGCCGCGATCCTAGCGCGCCACACCAACTTAACGGTCGCAACGATCAGCACGATCACGCGCGCAGTTTACGATACAAGCCCAGCTACCGGAGCGCTGCTTCAGCCAATCCTAGACGCCCAAGCAAAGTACTTCGGCATCCCAAGAATTTCAGGCAACGACCTCATCTGGCGCGCGTGAACTACTGATCGCCCGCTTTGGAGCGTTGCCCCGGCAACTCGGCACGATCGTGGCGCGTCCCTCGAC
>DASYOE010000260.1:0-6557 GCA_036008105.1 Candidatus Lustribacter sp.
CAGGATGCGCCCGATGCGTTCTTTCTTCTGGCTGCGCGCGTTGTAGACGTACGAGCCCTTTTCGAGCACGCCCGAATAGACCCGGAAGTACGTCAGGTTGCCGTACGGATCGGTCGCGATCTTGAACGCCAGCGCCGCGAACGGCTCTTTGTCGTCGGCCTTGCGCGTGATGTCTTCGTCGTTCTTGGGATCCTTGCCGGTGATCACCTTGGCTTCGATCGGCGACGGCAAGAAGTCGACAACCGCGTCGAGCAACGGTTGAATACCCTTGTTCTTGAAGGCGGAACCGCACAGCATCGGCAGCACTTGGCCCGCGATCGTCGCCTTGCGCAGCGCCGTCTTGAGCCGTTCGATCGGGATCTCTTTGCCCTCGAAAAACAGCTCGAGCAGCTCGTCGTCTTGCTCGGCGATCGCTTCGATCAACTCGCCGCGCCACTTGGTCGCAATCTCGAGCAATTCGCCCGTCGGGCTCTCGTCGGTTTCCATCACCGAGCCGGCATCGTCGGTGTACACGATCTTCTTCATCGAGAAGAGATCGACGACGCCGAGGAAGTCGGCTTCGGCACCGATCGGCACCTGGATCGGAACGGCAGGCGCGCCGAGGCGCTCGCGGATCTTGACGACGCAGTTGAAGAAGTCGGCGCCCATGCGGTCCATCTTGTTGACGAAGATGATGCGCGGGACTTTGTACTTGTTGGCCTGACGCCACACGGTCTCGGACTGCGGCTGCACCGCGGCGACCGAGTCGAACAACGCGACGAGCCCGTCGAGCACGCGCAGCGAGCGTTCCACCTCAACGGTGAAGTCCACGTGGCCTGGCGTATCAATAATGTTGATACGCGTGTCGCGCCACGTGCACGCGGTTGCGGCCGAGGTGATCGTGATGCCGCGTTCCTGTTCCTGGACCATCCAGTCCATCGTCGCCGCGCCGTCGTGCACTTCGCCGATCTTGTGCGTGCGGCCGGTATAAAACAGAATACGCTCGGTCGCCGTGGTTTTTCCGGCGTCGATATGCGCGGCAATCCCGATGTTGCGGGTCTTCTCGAGGGGGTGTTCGCGGTTGAGCGGCATGATGTTGGAGGGTTACAATTACCAGCGGTAGTGGGCGAAGGCTTTATTGGCTTCGGCCATCTTGTGAGTGTCTTCGCGCTTCTTGATCGAGTTACCGAGATTGTTGGCGGCATCCATCAGCTCGGCGGCGAGCTTTTCTTCCATCGAGTGGCCGGGCCGCGCACGCGCGTAGTTGATCAGCCAGCGCATCGCCATCGCCTGACGGCGGTCGGGACGGACTTCCATCGGCACTTGGTAGGTCGCGCCGCCGACGCGCCGCGGACGAACCTCGACCAGCGGCATCGCGTTACCGAGCGCCTGCGTGAAGATGTCCATCGGATCGCGCCCCGACTTCGATTCGACGATCTCGAGCGCGCTGTAGCAAATACGCTCCGCAACGCTCTTCTTGCCCTGAAGCATCACCTTGTTGATGAAGCGCGAGAGCACTTTCGAATTGAACTTCGGATCGGGGAGGATCGGTCGCTTCGGGACCGGACCTTTGCGCGGCATTGCTGTCTGTGGTCCTTACTTTTTGGCGGCGGCTTTGGTGTTACGCTTGGCACCGTATTTCGAGCGGCCTTGCTTGCGGTTGGCAGCGCCCGAGGTGTCGAGGGTTCCGCGAATGATGTGGTAGCGGACGCCGGGGAGATCTTTGACGCGGCCGCCGCGGATGAGCACCACCGAGTGCTCCTGGAGATTGTGCCCAATTCCGGGGATGTACGCGGTCACTTCCTCGCCGTTGGTAAGACGGACGCGAGCGACTTTGCGCAACGCCGAATTCGGCTTTTTCGGGGTGATCGTCTTGACTTGCGTGCAGACGCCGCGTCGCTGCGGGTTGCCGGCGACTTCGAACGTCCGGTTGGGCAGATCGGGGTGGCCCGGCTTGGGTCCGGTCGATACGACACGGAATGCCGGGGTCTTCACCTTTTTTTGCTGCTTTTCGCGGCCCTTACGGACCAATTGGGAGATTGTCGGCACGCCTATCCTCGAAACACACACGAAAGCGGCCACACCGGTCGGTGGGCCGAACCCCCGGATTGTATCAAGCCGGGGGAGTACCGTCAACCAAGCCGGGCCCGCTCGCCTGCTTGGGCCGCCCGGCGAAGAGGCTAGGCGGTCGTACTCAGGAACGCGTTGAGGTGACCCGGGGCGTCGGTCGCGTTCGAAAGCGTGGTGACGGAGAGCTGCGAGCTCAGGATGCCGGCCGTCTGATCGTTGGCGTCCTGGGTGTCGGACGCGCTGGGGACCGTCGTCTGGATGGCTTGGGTCGCGCCGGTCAAGGTGCTGGCCCGCGGATTGATCGTCCCGGCGGCAGCGACGCCGGCCGAAAGTTGGTTCGGGTTGTTGTAGCCCTGATACAGATTTCCGGACGTCACGTTGGTGCCGTTGACGTTGCTCGTGTAGGTCGAACCGATCGTGCCGATAACGCTGACTTGCCCGGTTGCCGAGTCGGTGAACTTGATCTGAGCGCCGGATCCATTCTTGACCGCAACGGTGACCGAGCCGCCCGGCGTCAGCGTCGACGCCGTCGCGCTCGTCACCGCGGCGCCGGCGTTCGTGTTCGGCAAATTATTGAATTGCGGCGCCCCGACGCTTGGCAGTTGGCCGGCAGTCGGCGGCGGCGCCACCGGTTGGGTTGGCTTTGGCGGCGCCGGCGGTGGGTTGAGCGCGGCCTGCTGTTGGGCAGCTACCACCGATTCAAGGGAAAACGCGGGGTTCGCTCCGCTGATTCCGACGCTCATGGGGCACCTGTACCGGGCGACGAGGTCAGGTGAGCTTTCGCTTCCTCGCGCCCTTCCGCCCGCCCAGGCAGGAAGAAAAACGCTACGAGCGCGGCCAGAAACGAGATCGCCGCCGAGGCATATTGGACCCCGCGGAATCCGGCGAGGTAGCCTTCCTTCACCGCTTCGGTCAGCGCGGGCCGATCGGCCGCCGGCACGTCGGCCGGTACCGTGCCGCCGGCGAAGCGCGCCTCTTCGGACATGGCGAGTTGCCGGGCTTGCACCGAGACGTGCGCCTCGCCGAGCCGGCGATCGAAGCCGCCCGAGAAAATTGCCGTGAAGATGATCCCGAACAACGCGATGGCGAGCAAGCCGGCGGTGCGCGCGACGGCGTTGTTGATGCCCGAGGCCACGCCGCTGAGCTCGCGGTCGGACGAATCGAACACGACCGTCGTGAGCGGCGCGATGAAGAACACCGCGCCGATGCCCAGCGTCAGCACCGCCGGAAAATACGTCGTCCAATAATTGCCGCTGCCTACGCCGGGCAGGCTGTAGAGCACAAACGCGCAGCCCGCCAGCGTCGCCCCGAGCACGAGCGGAATGCGCGCGCCCCAGTGATGATAGATCCCGCCCGACCAGCGCGAGAAGGCGAACTGCAGCAGCACGAACGGCAGAAACGTTGCGCCGGCCGCCGTCGGCGGATAGCCTTGCACGTCGATCAGCACGTACGGAAAGAAATACAGCGCGCCGCCCAGCGCGAGATACAAAGCCGCCGTGTACAGGTTGGCGATGCGGAACACGCGCGACCGGAACATCGTGAGCGGCATCATCGGATCCTTGGCGCGCTTTTCCGCCAGCACGAATAGCGCCAGCACCACGAGACCCGCGATCGCAAACGCGGTTCCCTCGGTTCGTCCGTCAGGTAGCTGCGAGCTGATCAAACCGTAGACCAGCGCGCCGAGGCCGGCGGTCGCAAGGAGCGCGCCGGTCCAGTCGATCGTGCGCGACGCATCGTCATCCCGGCTCTCGGGCACGCGCAGGATCGCGATGGCGAGCACCACGACGGCGAGCGGAACGTTGATCAGAAACACCCAGCGCCACGACGCCGTTTGGGCCAGATAGCCGCCGATCACCGGACCCGCCGCACCGGTAAGCGAGGCAAAGCCCGACCACGTACCGATCGCTTTGCCGCGGTCGTCGCCGGTGAACGTCACGCTGATCAGCGCCAGCGATTCCGGCACCGCCAGCGCGCCGCCGATGCCTTGCACCGAACGTGCGATGATGAGCACGATGATCGTCGGCGCGGCCGCGCACGCAATCGATGCCAGCGCGAAGATCGCGATGCCGATGACGAAGCATTTGCGCCGGCCGAACAAGTCGCCCAGCGAACCGCCGACCAAGATCAGGGCGGAGAGGAACAGCGCGTAGGCCTCGATCACCCACTGCATCTGGGTGCTCGTCGCGCCCAGTTCGCGCTGAATGACGGGAAGCGCGACGTTGACGGCCGAGCCGTCGATGAAGCTCATGCTCGAGCCGAGGATCGCCGCCACCAGGACCCACGTTTTGTTCACGCGATTCTATCCGGTGTCATGCCGAAGAAACCCGCTCCCGGTCCGCCGCCCCCGCGCAAGGGCAAGCCTACCCCGCCCGAACGTATCCCGCGCGTGATCGATGCACCCACGCTCGACGACCATCTCGAAGTGATGACCCGCGCGATCTTTCAGGCCGGCTTGAGCTGGGCGCTCATCGACGCACGCTGGGACGCGTTCCGCACCGCCTTCGAGAATTTCAACATCGCCGTGATCGCGACGTACGGCGAAGGCGAGGTCGAACGCTTGATGGAGGCCGACGGCGTCGTGCACTCGCGTTCGAAAATCGCCGGCACGATCGCCAACGCGCGCGCCCTACGCGAACTCGCGGACAAGCACGGCGACGTCGCAACCTACGTGCGCTCGTTCCCAAGCTACGACGCGTTGTTTGCCGACGCGAAGAAACGCTTCGCGTACCTCGGCGACCTCAGCCTGTACTACTGGCTCTTCCGCACCGGCCTGCCGGTACCGCCGTTCGAACGCTGGATGGAACGCCAATCCAGCGATCACCCCCGCATGCGCGAAATGGTGACCCTAGCTCGAAGCGAGAACCGTTCCTCGGAAACCGGCGCGTTCGGCGCGTAGGGCGATCACGAAGCGCGTTCCCTTACTGACCGAGGTGTCGAGGCGCAGGGTTCCGCCGGCGCGTTCGATGGCGCGTTTTGCGATTGCGAGGCCGAGGCCGCTGCCCTCGACTTCGCCGCGGCTCGCCCCGCGGAAAAACCGTTCGAAGATCGCCTCGCGATCCTCCGGCGGGATTCCCGGGCCTTCGTCGGCCACCGCGATCTCGACGACGCCGTCGCGCGGCACCGCAATCTCGCAGCGAATCGGCGAGCCGGGTGCGTACTTGATCGCGTTGTCGATGATGTTCGCCAGCGCTTCGTGCACCTCGCCGCGATCGGCGATCGCCGTCGCCGCGGCGTTCGCATCGATGTCGAAGCGCACCGTCGGTTCGAGGTCGCGGCGCACCGCCACGATCTCTGCGACGAGTTCCCCGACATCGAACGGCTCGAACAAACGCGTATCTTCGCCTTCGAGCTTCGCCAAGAGTACGAGGTTGTCGACCAGCGTGCGCATGCGCCGCCCTTCGGACGCGATCGACGAAAAGATGAACTTCGAGCGTTCGTCGCCCGCGTTGGCGCGGCGGTGCAGCAGGTCGATGTAGCCGAGGACGATCGTCAGCGGCGTGCGCAATTCGTGGCCGGCGTCGGCAACGAATTGCCGCATCTGCGCTTCGGCCGCCTCGCGCTCCGCAAACGCGGCCGACACCTGTTCCGATGCGGCATTGTAGGCATGGGCGAGCACGTCGAAGTCGCTTCTGCCGGCCAGCGTGATCGATTGCGGCCGGAAGTCACGGGCGGCAAAGCGTTGCAGCGCTTCGGTCACGTCGACCAGCGGCTGAATCGCCTGCTGCGTGATATAGCGGCCGATGAAGTACGCCAGCGCTCCGACCGCGATCGATGCCAACAGCACCGATCCGAGAATCCCGAAGACGATGTTCTGGAAGATCCCGGCGTCCGGGCTAAAGGCGATCGCTCCGTTGAGAAACGGGATCGGCGGCATGAGGTGCACGCCGAACAGCGTCGCGATCGCGTAACCGAACCGGCTGCCTTGCAGGCGAGTGCGCATGCCGACGCCCTTGCGCACGACCCCGTCGACGACGGCCGTCTCGTCGGGCGGCGGCGGAGCAGCATTCGGCGGCGGACCGCCGGCGCGCAGTTGCACCGGCGGGCCCACTTGGCCCGGCCGGATGCGCGGACCGCGCGGGATCGCCGCAAACGTGTGCGTGCCGTCGTGCGCTTCGCGGTTCTCGAATTCGTACGCGGCCGGAAAGAACGCCTCGTGTTGTTGGGCGGCGCGAATGGCGAACGCGCGCGCGTTGATCTCCGAGCGTTCCATCGCGGCGTTGATCTCGTGCGCGTAGAATAAGAGACCTAAAATGCCGGCCGCCGTCAGCAGCACCGACACCGACGACACCGCGACGAAAACGTACCAGCCGGTCAGCCTCCGCGCAAGCGCGGAAAAGGCATCAATGGGAGCGGAGGGCGTAGCCGGCTCCCCGTATCGTGCGAATCAGTTTCGGTTCGAAGTTCGCGTCGATCTTCGCGCGCAGATACGAAACGTACGTTTCGACCGCGCCCGGACCGACGTCGCGATCGCTGCCCCACACCAAGTCCAGCAGCTGATCGCGCGTGAA
>DASYOE010000261.1:0-4222 GCA_036008105.1 Candidatus Lustribacter sp.
CGATCGGGTTCGGGGTTGAAAAGCTGCCGGATCTCCGTCCCGGAATCGGCCTTTACGGATCGGCGTTCTACTATCCGACCGCGTCGGGGAACTACACCGTCACCACTCCGGGCAGTCCGAATTTCGGCGCCGGCTATCAGCAGCAGTACTCGATCCTGAAGTACGACATCGGCGCCGCGCTCGTCATCGCGCACTCGCCGGTCTATCTCTACGGCGGCTACGGTGGCGACCAGTATACCGCGAAGCGCAACGCGCCCATCGGTCAAGTTCACAACGGCCCGTATCTCGGGCTCGGCGTGAAGATCTAGGAAGCGATGAGAATGACGAACGTACTGAGACTCTCCGCCGCACTGGTGGCAATCGGATCACTGGCCGCCTGCGGCGCGTGCAATTGCGGCGTACCTCCCTTTGTTGCCGGCGCGGCGGCCGGGGCCGGGGCCGGGGCCGGCGCCGGAGCCGGCGCAGGTGCGGGTGCCGGCGGTGCGCCGGTTGTCGTCCTTCCGCCGGGTGTCGTGCCGCCGGCTCCGACGCCTCCGCCCGCAACGTTATCATGTAACCAAGCCGCGGGCGCTTTCGCACTCGGACCGGCGCTGTCGCCGTTTGCGCTGCTCGCCGGCGCCACGATCACGAATACCGGCAATACGATCGTCACCTACGCTTCGGGCGCGGTAACGGGCAGTTTCAACGACGATCTCGTCGGCGTGTCGCCGGGCACCGCGGTCGTCGGGTTCTACCCGCCGGGAACGGTCAGCGACGGGCCGAGCGCAATCTACGCGATCGGCGCGGGCTATAGCAACATTCCGGCGGTGCCGGCAGCCGCCGAAGGCGCGCTGACGACCGCCTACAACACGCTCGCCGGCATGGCCGCGACGACCGTGTTCCCGGGTGGGCAAGATCTCTCGCAAGCGGTGGTCCCGGGTCATCCGACCGGCACGTTACCGCCGGGCGTCTACAAGTCTGCGTCGACGATGGGCATCGTCGCGGGCAATCTCACGCTCGACGGCGGCGGTAACGCGCAAAGCGTGTTCGTCTTCCAGGCCGGCAGCGCGCTGACGACGACGCTCAACGGCGGAGCCGGCGGCAATGTGATCCTGATCGGCGGTGCCAGCGCATGCAACATCTACTGGCAGGTCGGCAGTTCGGCCGTCCTCGGCGGCGCGACGTTCTACGGTAACGTCCTCGCGCTGGCGTCGGTCACGCTTACGACGTCGACTCAATTCACGGGGCGCGCGTTGGCGAGCACCGGTGCGGTGACCGTCTCGACGGCGTCGCTCATCACCGATCCGGGCGGCAAGTGACGCCCGTACGATGACGACCACGGTCGTTGCGCCGCCGCCGTCCTCGAACGGTGCGGCGCACGCTGTCACGCGCGTACCCGCCTGGAAGCGGATTCCGCGGCGGGCTCTGTTGGTCGGCGCCCTCATTGCCGTGCTCGTCATCGCCGCGATCGTTACGTGGCGCATGCTGTCGACCGCCCCGGTCGTGCTCGTCACGACCCCGGTGCAACTCGGCACGCTCGTTCGAACGGTCACGGCCTCGGGCACGGTTAACCCGCAAAATACGATCAGCATCGGCTCGCAGATTTCGGGGACGATCTCCGAAGTCGACGTCGACTACAACAGCGTCGTGAAGCTGGGACAAGTCTTAGCACGGATCGACCCGACGAATTTCCAGACCGCGTTGGATCAAGCGCAAGCGCAGCTCGCCGAAACCCAAGCCAACGCGCGTCAAGCGGCGGCCAGCGCCGTTGGCGCAAACGCGGGCATCGCGGTTCAGAGCGCCACGGCGACCGCCGCTTCGGACGCGATCGCCGGCGATGCGGCCAACGTCGTCAAAGCGCAAGGTGCGCTGGTGCTCGCGCAGCAAACGATCGCACGCGATCAGTCGCTCCTGAAGCAAGGATTCGTCGCCCAGAACGCGGTGGACGCCGATCAATCGAGTCTTGAATCCGCCGCCTCGGGGGTCACGAGCGCGCAGGCCACGCTGACGCAAGCGCGTTCGCAATACGTCGCGAGCGCCGCGCAAAATACCGTTGCCGGCGCGCAAGCGCAAGCTTCGGCCGGCACCGCGCAGGCGGGGTCGGACGCGATCGGCATTCAGGCCGCCGAAGTGAAGACGGCCCAGTACAATCTCGCGCACACCACGATCTCCTCGCCGGTGAACGGCACGGTCATCTCGCGCAACGTCGCGATCGGCGAAACGGTCGCATCGAGCTTCAGCACGCCGGTGCTGTTCACGATCGCCCAGGATCTCTCGAAAATGGAAGTCGACCTCGCGGTCGGCGAGCCCGATATCGGTTCGGTCAAGTCCGGTGCCGCCGTGACCTTCACCGTGCTCGCGTACCCGACGACGTTTAGCGGCATCGTTTCGCAGGTGCGCCAGAACCCGACGGTCGTGAGCAACGTCGTCACCTACGACACCGTCGTCATCGTGAACAACAAGAACGGTCTCCTGCGCCCCGGCATGACCGCCAACGCGCTCATACAAACGCAGAGCGTCACCAACGCGCTGATCGTACCGCTGCAAGCGCTGGAATACCGGCCGTCGGCCGGCGTCATCGCGAAGTATCATTTAGGCAAATCGACCGGGAACGCGCCCGCGCATCCGCACGGCGCCGCCGGGACCGTTGGAGCCGCGACCGGTTCGAAGTTCGGCGCGACGATGGGTGCAGGCGCAACGGCGCTGGCACCTGGTTCGCGCGGCCGCGTCTTCGTTTTGCGCTCCGGCGCGGTCGTCTCGGTGCCGGTGTATATCGTGCTCACCGCCGCCACGCAAGCCGCCGTGAAGCCCGTCACGGGTACGCTGACCGCCGACGACGCGGTCGTCACCGCCGACACGACCGGAGCGCCGGCGCACGCCGCCGCCACGACGCAAAGCGCACCGGGCTTCGGCCAGTCATCGCAAGGCGGCGGCGCGGCGCGAGCGGTCCATTGAGCGTCCCGGTCGTCCAAACGTTCGACCTCGCGAAAGAATACGCGATGGGCGATCAGATCGTGCACGCCGTCGCCGGCGTGTCGCTCGCGATCGAGAGCGGTGAGTTCGTCGCGGTGACCGGGCCGTCGGGCTCGGGGAAGTCCACGTTCATGCACATCGTCGGTTTGCTCGATTCGCCGACGTCCGGACGGTACGAACTCGACGGCGTCGAGGTCGGGACGTTGAACAAGGTCGCGTTGGCGGCGTTGCGCTGCCGAAAACTCGGCTTCGTTTTCCAGGCTTACAATCTGCTCGCGCGCACCTCGGCCGTCGAAAACGTCGAGCTGCCGTTGCTCTACGCCGGAACCCCCGCCGCGGAACGGCGGCACCGTGCGACCGAGGCGCTCGGCATCGTCGGGCTCTCGGAACGGATGTTCAATGAGCCCAATCAACTCTCGGGCGGCCAGCAGCAGCGGGTCGCGATCGCGCGCGCGATCGTCAACGAACCGAGCCTGATCCTCGCCGACGAGCCGACCGGCGCGCTGGATTCGAAATCAAACGAAGACGTCATGGCGCTCTTTCGGCACTTGAACAGCGAAAAGGGCATCACGATTTTGCTCGTCACGCACGACCCCAGCATCGCCGCGCATGCGGATCGTTTGATTACGTTTCGTGATGGGACCGTCGTGAGCGACGAACGCAGCCGCCACGCCGTGCCGGCGTGAATCTCAAATCAACCCTCAAAACGGCGTTCAGCGCGCTCGTGCGCAACCGCGCACGCTCGCTGCTGACGATGCTCGGCGTCGTGATCGGCGTCGCCGCCGTGATCGTGACCGTTGCAATCGGCGCCGGCGCGCGGGCCTCGGTGCAGAGCCAGATCAACAGCCTGGGGAGCAACCTGATCATCGTCCTGCCGGGTAGCGTCACGACATCCGGTGCCCGCACGGGCAGCGGCGGCGCATCGACGCTAACGCCCCAGGACGCCGTCGCGGTTGCCGGGCTCGCCGACGTTTCGTCGGTGACGCCGGTCGTCACCGTGCGCGCGCAAGTCGTCGGCGGCGGCGCGAATTGGTCGACCACGGTCAGCGGCGTCGCGCCCACCTACACGTACGTACGCCAATGGTCGCTGGCCGCGGGCACCTTCTTCTCCGACGCCGATGTGGCGTCGGCCGCGAAGGTTTGCGTGCTCGGGCAGACCGTCGTCACCAACCTCTTCGGTACCGCCAATCCCATCGGGCAAACGATGCTGATCAAGAACGTGCCGTTCACGATCGTCGGCACGTTGACTGCGCGCGGACCGTTACGACCG
>DASYOE010000262.1:0-8320 GCA_036008105.1 Candidatus Lustribacter sp.
CCGTCGCGTTCCAGCCGATGGCGCATGCGGTCGCCCATCGCGCCCGCCTTCTCGCGATCGTAGGTTCCCCCTAAGAACTCCATGACGCGTGCGTCGGCGCACATTGCGATCCACGGCGCGCGATCCGCATCACACCACGGCCGCATTAAAACGCGCTCAGATTCAAACGATGGTGCCATTGGGGACGTTTCCTTATTGGAGGCAAATCGCCATGAAAATCAACGATAAAGCAACGTGGCTAAAGTTCGAAAGCGAACAGTGGAAGGGCGCAGTGCGCAACCGCGGATTGCAGTTGAATTCGCTCGACCGCGACGAACGCATCCTCGTGTTCGACGCGATCGTCTCCGATCTCGACTGGCGCAAGAAACAGGTTCCGGACGCGGCCTAGCGCAAGCTTCGCCGGACGATGAGTCCCACGACCATCACCCGGCGGCGCGCGGCGGCACTGCTCTTCGGCGGCGCCGCACTCGGCGCAACGATCGCGCCCGGGCGGACGCAAACCGCTACGCCGGTACGCGTCGCCGCGATTCCGCTCGAATCGGCCTCAGAAGTGCTCTACGCGCGGGACATGGGCTTCTTCACCAAGGCCGGTCTCGACGCGCAGATCCAAACGATGGTCAACGGCACCGCGATCGCCGCCGCGCTCGTGTCGGCCGCGGTCGACATCGGCTACGTCACGCTCGACGCGTTGGCGGCGATCCACGCCAAAGGCATCCCGCTGGTCGTGATCGCGCCGGGCGGCGAGTATCTCTCCCCCTCGCATACTGGCGCGCTGCTCGTCGCCGGGAACTCCCCGATCCGCCAGGCGAAGGACCTCAACGGCAAGATCATCGCCGTCGTCGCGCTCAACGGCGTCACCCATCTCTCCACGCGTGCCTGGATCGATCAGAACGGCGGTGACTCGTCGACCATCAAGTTCGTCGAGATCCCGCCACCCTCGATTCCGGCCGCCCTCGACGCCGGGCGCGTCGACGCCGCCTACGACGGCGAGCCGTACCTCGAAATCGCCAAGAAAACCGATCGCGTTCTGGTGTACGGCTTCGATGCGATCGCGAAGCACTATCTCTCCAGCATGTGGTGCGCCGCGCAGCCGTGGGCGCAGGAGCACCCGGACGTGATCGGCCGCTTTGTCGCCGCGATGCGCGAGACGGCCGCGTGGGCCAATAAGAACCCCGCCGCGAGCGGGGCGCTGTTCGCCGGGTACACGAAGACCGATCCCGCGCTGATCGCATCGATGCCGCGCGTCCTTTTCACCGAACGCCTGCAGCCCGCGCTGATGCAGCCCCTCATCGACGTGTCGGCGAAGTACAACGGCTTCAAGAGCTTTCCGGCTACCGACCTCATCTACCAACCACCGCGCTGACCGCCCGAGGAACGAACGATGAAATCCAGTCGCATCAAACATATCGCTATGATGACGAGCGATACGAACAAGTTGGCCAACTTTTACAAGTCGGCGTTCGGCATGCGCGAGATCCGGCGCAGCGACCGGCCGAATTCGTCCATCTATCTCTCGGACGGCTACATCAATCTAGCGATTCTGCCCAACAACGTGCCGGAGTCGCAGGGCGCCCCGCCCGGGCTGCACCACATCGGCTTCGAGGTCGAAGATGCCGACGCCGCATCCGCGCTCGCGCTCGAGATGGGCGCATCGGCGGGCCGCACCGCGGTCGCGGCGGGACGCTATTCGGAAGGCTACGTTCGCGATCCGGAAGGCCAGCGGCTCGATATCTCGGCCGGAGGGTGGGAGGTCTAGCCGCCGATTTCGCTCAGGGCGCGCATCGCGCTCGCGGTTTGGCCGACGTCGAGGTGGTGGCGTTCGGGTTTGACGTACATCGAGCCGCGGAGGATCGCGATCAGCGCGTCCTCGCCGGCGTGCTCGCGCACCGGCGTGCGCAGATCGATGAAGTGGTCGCCGAACAGGCACAGCTTCAAACGGCCGTCGGCGGAGAGGCGCACGCGGTTGCACGTGTCGCAGTAATCGTGCGAGAGCGGTGAGATCACGCCCACGCTGCCCGGCGCGCCGTCGAACGCGTAGTACCGCGCGGGGCCATTGCCCTTGGGCCCATCGACCGCGCGCAGGTCGCCGATGGCACGAATGCGGTCGAGAATTTCCGTCGCGCTGATGTACTCGCTCACGTGGCCATCGACGTTTTCGTGCACCGGCATCACTTCGATGAAGCGCACGGCGACCGCGCGGTCGCGCGTCATTTCCGCGAACGCTTCAACCTCGTCGTCGTTCTGGCCGCGCATCACGACGCAGTTCAGCTTGATCGGCCCGAGGCCGGCCGCGAACGCGGCGTCGATACCGTCGAGCACGCGCTGCAGGCCCGGCCGCCGCGCGATCGCTTCGAAGCGGTCCGCGCGCAGCGTGTCGAGCGAGATGTTGGCCCGCGTCAGCCCGGCGTCGCGCAGGCCCTGCGCCTGTTCGGCCAACAGCAGGCCGTTGGTCGAGAGCGCGATGTCCTCGATGCCCGGGATCGCGGCGATCATCGCCACCAGCCGTTGCAGGTCTTGGCGGATCAGCGGCTCGCCGCCGGTCAGCCGGATGCTGCGCACGCCGACCTTGGCCGCGGCGCGGACGATCTCGGCGATCTCCTCGTAGGTGAGGATCTCGCGCTTATCGATCCAGGGCAGGCCCTCTTCCGGCATGCAGTAGACGCAGCGCAGGTTACAGCGGTCCGTCACCGAGATGCGGAGGTAGGTGATCGGCCGGTGGAAGGCGTCGGCGAGCTGCGGTTCCAGCGGCCGCGCGATCAAATCGATCATTGACCGTCCTTCGACAAGCTCAGGATGACAGGCCTAGCCGAATCGGCTAATCGGTCGCGAAGACCTGCTGGTCGATCCGGACGTTGAGCTTGTAGTTGCTGAACGACGAGGCCACGTCGGCGTGGTACGACGGCAGGTCGACCTTGCCGGACTGCGCTTTGACCACGTAGTTGCCGTCCACGACGGCGTAAGTTTGCTGGAACGAGACGGACCCTCCATCCTTGTAAATGTAGGTCATGGAGGTGACCGTTGCGGTCCGGTCATCGGCCGACACGTCGACGTGGTCGATCCGGCCATTCTTCTTCCGCACGAGGCGGAATTGGGAGGTCGTGCCGTCGTCGGAGAGCGGGGTCACCTCGTAGACCGAGGGCCACTCGGCGGGGGGCTCCAGCTGCGGGTAGACCTTTTTGAACTGGCTGGCGAGCACCGGCACGGTATCGAACACGACCGCGTTCTTGTCGGGCTGCTGAAAGTAGGCTTTGCCGTCGAGCGTCGGGCTGATGAACGGGAAGCCGTGGGTGGTGACCTCGACGTGCAGGTCGGCCTGGTAGGACCGCAACCCCGCATTGACGCGCTGCATGCGGGCGTAGACACCGGCCGCGTCGCCGTCGGCCGAGGCCGGGGCGCCGCCCAGCGCTGCGGCCGCGAGGGCCAGCATCAGAAGACAGCGGGTGAAACGCACGATCATCGCGCTTATCCTACCCGCGGTTCCTCGGAATAGCATAGCAATGCGGCTTGGATTTCATCGGCTGCCAATGTATCGGTCTCTTGGCCCGAGCGCGCGCGCAAGGCGGCGAGCGCTCGCGGCGAGCCGATCCGGCCCAGCGCCCAAGCGGCGTGACCGCGCACCAGTGGGTGCGGATCGGCGGCCAGCGCGGTTTCAAGGGCCGGCACGTCGGCGCGGTCGAGCCCGTTCCCCATCGCCACCGCAGCATTCCGCCGCAGTAGGGCTGCGCCGCGCCAACCGATCGCCGTTCGCGCGTAGCGGCGCTTGAACTCGCCGCTCTTGAGAGCCAGCAGCGCCGCCAACGTTGGGGCGCGCGTTTCTTCGTCAAGCGGAGCGAAGGCTGCAGCCGCGCGCGGCGCGCGATTCGTCGGCGGGCAGGCTTCCTGGCAGAGATCGCAGCCCCAGACCCACGTGCCGATGAGCGGGCGCAGGTCGCGCGGGATCGGACCCGTGCGCTGCGTGAGATCGGAAATACACCGCGTCGCGTCGATCGTGTAGTCGCCGCGCAGTGCGCCCGTCGGGCATGCCGTCACACAGCGCGTGCACGCGCCGCAGCTCTTCTTCAGCGGTTCGTCCGGCGCGAGCGGTAACGACGTCACGACTTCGCCCAAGAACACGTACGAGCCGAGGCCGGGCGCAATCAGGTTCGTGTGTTTGCCGATCCAACCCAGGCCGGATCGTTCGGCGAACGCGCGTTCCGCGACCGGCGCCGTGTCGCAGGCAATCGCGGTCGTTGCGCCGAGCGTCTGCAGTTCGCGTGCCAGCGTGTCGAGCAACGCGCGCATGCGGCGATGATAGTCGTCGGACCAGGCGTAGTTCGACACGCGGCCGCGACCCCGGTGCTCCGCCTGCGACGGCGTCGCGTACGCGACCGCGACGCACACCACGCTGCGCGCGGCGGCGAGGAGCGTGCGCGGGTCGGCGGCCTTCGCGGCATAGGTTTCGTCGTAGGGCCAGGTCTGCAGGTCGCCGCGTGCGATCGAGGCGGAGAGCCGCTCGTGCGTCCAGGTTTGGCGGTCGGCCGGCGCGATGCGCACGGCGTCGGCACCACACGTCCGAGCCGCGGCGATCACGCGCTCGCGCAGCTCGGCGGCGGTCACAGCGTGGGCAACCCGCCGCGCCGCCCGTGCACCGGGTACGCTTTGTCGATCGCCGCGATTTCATCGGCGCTAAGCCGGAACGAGCCGGCGGCCGCGTTGTCACCCACGTGCGCGGGCTTCGACGCTTTGGGAATCGCGAACGACAGATCGTCGCGGGTCAGAAACGCAAGGATGACCGCGTGCGCCGTGACGCCATGCGCCTTTGCGATGCGTTCGAGTTCTTTCGCGCCCGCGCCGCGCGAATCGCCGCGCCCGAACGGCGTGTAGGCCACGGTCGCGATGCCGGCGGCTTGGCAGAACGGGATCTCGTGCGCTTCGATCGAGCGTTCGCCGAGATGGTAGAGCACTTGATTGCAGGCGATCTTCTCGCGCTTCAGCGCCGCCTGCGCTTCACGCAGATCCTCGATGCCGAAGTTGCTCACGCCGAGCGCGCGGATCGCGCCGTCGGCCACCAGCTTCTCGAACGCACGCATCGTGTCGGCGATCGGGAAGCTGCCGGGCCAGTGCAAGAGATAGCAATCCAGGTAGTCGACGCGCATGCGCTTGAGCGAGGCGTGACACGCTTTGATCGTGCCGTCATAGGACGCGTTGGACGGCAGCACTTTGGACACGAGAAATAGGCGCTCGCGCGGCAACCCGGCGATCGCCTCGCCGACGAGCGACTCCGCACCGCCGTCGCCGTACATCTCGGCGGTGTCGATGTGCACCATGCCCAGCTCGATGCCCGCCCGCAACGCCGCAATCGCTTCGTCGCGCGCGGCGCCGCGCAACGGCACGTTCCACGTTCCCTGTCCGATGATGGGAACGTTCGGGAAGCCGTTCCCGAACGGCCGCTCGATCATCTCAATCGACGAGGAATTGGATCCGCGCCGCTTCTTCCTGGTGCGGCTTGATGTAGGTCGCTACGACCTCATGATGGTGCTCGCGGCCCATGTACTGTTGGAAGTTCGCCTCGGTGTCGAAATCGAGGACGATCGCGAAGTCGTAGTTCTTCATCCGGCCGCGCGGGTTGTTCAAACCGGCGTCGCGGTGCAGCTCCATCTTCTTGATCTCGGGGAAGCGCTGCGGGAAATCGCTCAGCTTCTCGAAGATCGTGTCGATCGCTTCGGGCGGCGTTCCGGGCTTCCAGCGGTTGAAGAGAATGTGTCGTATCATGCGGTTCTCCGTTGGTCAGAAGATGTCGAACGACCCGTCGAGCGCGGCGTACGCCAGCAGGCCGTCGCGCAGATGGCGGACCCCGCCGAAGCCGGCGTCCCGCAGGCGGCGCGCGGCCCAGCGCGACTTGACGCCCACGCGGCACGCGACCACGTAGTGCGCGGTCGGGTCGAGTTCGTGCAGGCGCGCTTCCAGCTCGCCGGCCGGCAGTGAGACCGCGCCCTCCGGCGCACCGAGGACCGCCTCGTGCGGCTCCCGCACGTCGAGCAACCGGGCTTGCGGATCGCGCGCCAGCAACGCGTCCAGTTCGGCCGCCGCGATCTCGACGTCGTCCGGGTCGAGCGCTGTTGCCGGCACGTCGGCCGCGACGTCGCGCAACACCGGCGCGTCGCCGCACAGCGGGCACGCGGGATCGCGCGCGATTCGGACCTCACGCACCCGCGCGTCGAGCGCGTCGATCAGCATCAGGCGGCCGTTGAGCGACGTGCCGATGCCGAGCACCAGCTTGAGCGCTTCGGAAGCTTGCCACGTACCGACGATGCCGGCCAGTACGCCGAGCACGCCGCCCTCGGCGCAGTTCGGCACGAGTTCCGGCGGCGGCGGTTCGGGATACAGGCAGCGATAACACGGACCGCCCTTCATCCCGAACACCGAGACTTGGCCGTCAAAGCGAAAGATCGAGCCGTACACGTCGGGCTTGCCCTCGAGCACGCACGCATCGTTGATCAGGTAACGCGCCCCGAACGTGTCGGTGCCGTCGACGACGACGTCGTAGAGCCGCACGATCTCGCGCGCGTTGGACGCGTTCAGCCGCACCGGCAGCACGTCGAGCGCGATCTGCGGGTTCAGCGCGTGCAGCCGTTCCGCCGCGGTGGCGGCTTTCGGTTTGCCGACGCTCGCGGTGTCGTAGAGAATCTGCCGCTGCAGGTTGGTGACGTCGACCTCATCGTCGTCGACGATGCCGATGCGCCCGATGCCGGCCGCCGCCAAATACGCGAGCACGGGCGACCCGAGACCGCCGGCGCCGACGACCAGCACGCGCGCGGCGGCGAGCTTCTCTTGGCCCGCCAATCCCACTTCGGGGATGAGCAGATGGCGGCTGTAGCGCCGTAGGTCCGTCTTACCCGCGAGCATGGCGCTCGTTGAGCCAGGTGAGCACGGTCGCGCGCGAGTTGTCGCCGGCGAAGGTGTGGTCGCTGTTGACGACGGCGAACGATTTCGGGTCGGGCGCGCGCGCAAACAGATCGTCGACGCTCGCGCGCGCCACCATCGCGTCGCGCTCGGCGGCGATGAAGAACGTCGGGCGGCCCGCCAGCTTCGGCAACGCGGCGTCGAGCAGCGGCTGCCACTGCGCGGCGAGTTCCGGCAACGGCAAGCCGTCGACGTATGCGGAGCGCAGGTCGACGACGCCACCGCGCGCTAGCGCGTCGAGTGCTTGCGGCCGCCCGTAGCCGGTCGCGATCGAAATCGCGCCGGCGATTGTCGGGTCGTCACCGGCCGTGCAGAGCGCGGTCGTCGCGCCCATGCTGTGGCCCATCACGTAGAGCGTCGTCGCGCCGTTCGCGCGAGCGTGCGCAACAACGGCGTGCATCGCGTCCATCAGATCGGTTGCGGCATCGAGCCGTCCGCCGCCGGCGCCCAGTTTGTGGCCCGGAAAATCGAGCGAGTACACCGTGAAGCCGTGACCGGCGAGAAACGAGCAGAGCATGTCGAGGTTGTGTTTTGAGCTCGAATAGCCGTGGCCGACGACGAGCGTGACGCCGCGTGGCCGGCGCGCTTCATAGGCCAGCACCGCGATCGTGTTCTTCCCCGCCGGAACCCGCAACAGCTCGACATTCACGTAGGCGCGTTCGCGATCCAGGCGGTGCCGCCGTCGCGGTACGTTTCGCGCTTCCAGATCGGCGCGCGCGCCTTCAGCGTGTCGATCGCAAACTCACACGCATCGAACGACGCTCCACGGTGGGGCGAGCCGACCGCCACGGCGACGCTCGCTTCGCCGAGCGCGACGCGTCCGGTGCGGTGCACGATCGCGATCTCCAGCGGGCCGAAGCGTTCGCGCGCTTCGGCGGCGATCGCCTCGAAGTCGGCGCGCGCCAGCTCGACGTACGCTTCATAATCCAGCGCCTCAACCGGCCGTTCGTCGCCCGGCGACGTTTCGCGCGTCGTACCGAGAAAGGTGCAGATCGCACCATGCGCCGGACTGCCGACCGCTGCGATCAGCGCGTCGAGGTCGATCGGCTCGGGGCCGATCGCGATCATCCGCCGCCCACCGGCGGCAGCAGCGCGATCTCGTCGCCGTCGACAACGTGCGCCGACCCGTCGACCACCACACCGTTGCGCGCGAAACGCGTCGACGCGCGCATGCGCCCGGCTTCGGGTGAGGCCGCGGTGAGCACGGTCCACACGTCGTCGAGCGTCGCCGCGCTGCCGACGTCGAGCGTCCGTTCGCCGAAGCCGAGCAGTTCGCGCAAGCGGGCGAACGCGAGCACGCGCAGCGCCATCAGTAGCCGCCGAGGTCCATCGTGTAGCCGTGCTGCTCGAGCCACGCGCGGCTCGCGTCGTGTTTGCC
>DASYOE010000263.1:0-17200 GCA_036008105.1 Candidatus Lustribacter sp.
GCAACCGCGTCGGCCGGACCGAACCCCACGCCTTCGGGCAGCGTTAACCTGACCGGCACGACGCACGCGCCGGCACCAGCGGCCGCAGCAGCGCATCCGCCGGCGGCAGCACCGCTCGCCGCTCCGGCTCCCGCGCCTCCCGCCACGACCACCTCGAAGGATCGATTCGGTCGATGAAACGCACGCTCACCATCGCGCTTGCGCTCAGCTTCCTGACCGCGTGCGGCGGTGGCGGCGGCAGCACGACCCCGCCCGCCACGCAAACGGCTTCGCAGTCGGCCAAGACGTCGTCGGGCAGCGTGACGCTCTCGATTCCGTTGGCCGGTGCAACGCAATCATCTGCGAAAGTCCGGTTCCCGCAGTTCGTTTCGCCCAACGCGGATTCGGTCGCGCTCGTCATCAACGGCGGCACCCCGCAAATCTTCGACGTCAGCCCGACGTCGACGCTGTGCGTGACCGGAGCAACGGCGCGCACGTGCACGCTCAAATTCGGCGCCCCCGTCGGCAGCGACATTTTTGATTTCCTGATTTATCAGAATCCCAACGCGCAGGGCGCGCTCCTTGCGTCGACCCAAACCACGCAAACGATCGCGGCTGGAACCGCGTTCAACTTCGTCGTCGCGATGAATGCCGTCATCGGAACGGTCGTCGCCAACGTCCCGTCGAACGGCGGCACGCAAGGGAATTGCCCGGACGGGGCTATGAGCTTCAACGGTGTCAGCGAAGGCTGCGCCGGGAGCAGCGGGACAATTACTTTCACCGTCTACGATCCGTCGGGTGCAACGATCACGGGTACCACTCCCTTCGTTAGTCCGATCGTGATCACGACGGGCGACCCGTCCGTGACCGCGAACCCGAGTCAAATCACCGCGCCCGGACAAACGGCGGTATTGACGTACACCGGGGCGCCACTGGGAGCGGCGATCACCAACTCAATTGCCGTGAACCTTACCATCGGAAACGTCGTCATCCCGGCGTCGGTGCCGGCGCGCCGGTCCTATCTCTACGTCGCGAACAGCGACGCGCCGGCTGGTACGACCCCGGCAAACGGCGGTAACATTGCCGTCTACGCCTTCGGCGCTACTGGAAATGCGACCCCGGTTCGCGTGATCGCGAACGGCGCGACGACCCAGCTCTACACCCCTGAAACGCCGTTGCTCGACTCATCCGGAAATTTGTACGTGCTCGACAACGGTCAGTATATTACTCAAGCCGTCCCGGTCGTCAACGTCTACGCGGCGGACGTGAACGGCAACGTCGCACCCATTCGCCAGATCACCGGAATCGGTGCGCTTGACGGCAACGCGGCTTGCGAATCAATGGTCTTCGATCCCACCGGAAATTACTTGCTCGTGCTATGCGACGACGCGACCATCTTCGTTTTCCCGGCCACTGGGAACGGGGCGGCTTCGAGCTTGATGACCGCACATCTGGGCAGCGATTTCTTTACTTCGCCCGTGTCAATGGCGTTCGACGCACTGGGTAACCTGTATGTAACCGATCCCGCAAATAACAGCGGCATGGGATCGATCGACTACTTTCCGGCAGCGCAGGTTACGCCGACCGTGTCGACCTGCTGTATGTCTCCGACGGTAGAGACCTCCTCGCCGACCGGGTGGCCGTCAGCTGCATCGGTTGCGCCGCTCGGCATCGGAGTCGATCAACAGGGAACCCTCTACGCCTCGATCGCGTATGCCGTTCCTGCGCCCGGAGGCGCGAATGACGCCGACAACCAGATCGCGATGTGGAACACGACGCAGATACCTTGCAACTGCGTGCCGAGCAGAACCCTCACCGGCCTTCCGCTGACGAACCACGCGCCGGCCGGTATGGCCCTCGATCCCCCCGGCAACCTCTACGTCAGCAACCCGTTCAACAACACGGTATATGTGTTTTCCCACGCGACCGTAGGTACCGGAGGCAGCGGCCCCGCCGTGCTGCACAGTATTACGGTCACCGCCTCGGGCAGCAGTTCCCCAGTCGGAATGGTTGTCGGGCCATAGTCAGCTTATGAAACGCACTCTCGCTCTCGCCATTGCGCTGAGCTTCCTTGCCGCCTGCGGCGGCGGCAGCGGCGGCAGCAGCACGACCCCCAACACCCCCGCCAAAACGCAGACGCAGTCGGTGATGGGCAGCGTCGTCATCTCGATACCGCTCTCTAATGGGCAGTCGTCGTCTGCCAAAGTCCGCTATCCGCAGTTCGTGTCGCCCAATGCGTCATCGGTGTCGCTCAGCATCAACGGCGGTGCGGCCCAATTGTTCAACGTGGCGGCCGGTTCGAGTTTATGTACGACCGTCGCCGGATCGCGTAACTGCACGCTCACGTTCGGCGCGCCGGCCGGCAGTGACACGTTTGTATTCGTGATTTTTGCCGGCGCCGGCGGCACGGGAACGCAGCTCGCTTCGGCAACGACGACGCAAACGATCGCAACGGGAACGGCGTTCAACTTCACCGTCGCGCTGAACGCGGCCGTCGGAACGATCGTGGCCAATTTCATGGTCGTTCACAACAACGGGGTGATGAACTGCCCGGACGGTCCGATTTCGTTTAACGGCATCAACGAAGGCTGCGCCGGATCGGCGCCGCTGACGATTACCGTCGACGACCCTTCGGGAGCCACGATCACCGGGTCCGCCCCGTACGCAACGCCGATTTCAATCACCGGCAACGACCCCTCATTGAGCGCGACGCCGAACCAGTTCACGGCGCCCGGACAAACCGTGACCCTCGCCTACACGGGTGCGCCATTCGCCGCCTCGTTTGGAAGCACGGCCGTGGTCACGTTGACCGCCGGGGGTCAAACCGCTCAGGTATCGATTCCGGTTCTCCGGCAGTACCTCTACGTCGCGAACAGCAACGCGCCGCTCGGAACGGCCCCGCCGGGCAACGGCAACATTGCCGTCTATGCGTACGGCGCTAGCGGAGCCGCAGCACCGGTACGTACGCTCGCCGGAGGTGCCACCGGCATCACCACGCCGATCAAGCCGCTCGTGGATACCTCGGGCAACCTGTATGTGCTCGACAACAACATCCCCATTTCGACGTCGTTCAATCCGACTATCAGGGTCTTCGCGCCGGACGTGACCGGCAACGTCGCTCCCGTCAGGCAAATCACCAGCATCGGCGGCGTAGACGGCAATTCCGCGTGCTCGGACATGGTCTTCGATCCGACGGGGAACTTCCTGTTCGTCAGTTGCGGCCTCGATTTATTCGTCTTCCCGGTTACGGCGAGCGGCGCGGCAACGAGTTGGATGGTTGCCGAGCTCGAAGACGATCGCGGAGACATAAGCAACGGCTTGGCATTCGATCCGGCCGGGAACCTCTACGTCGCCGATCAAGCGTTGAACGCGATCCGCCTCTTCAACGTACCGCCAATACCAACTTCGGGCGGCTACAGCGTTTACAACTCGAACGGTGCGATCATCGCGTCGGGCGGGGCGTGGTCCCCAACGGTCATGCCGTTCTTCGTCGCGGTCGACAACTCGGGAGCGCTGTATGCGCCGGTCTGGTATCAGAACTCATCCGGCGGCGCACCCGATGCCCAGGCCCAACTCGGGATCTGGAAGAGCGGCAACGTCTGCAACGACTGCAACCCGAGTGCATTCTTGACCGGTGCACCGTTCACGACGGTGCACGCCGAAGCCGGCATCGTGCTGGATTCGGTCGGCAACGTCTACGTCGACAACCCGTTCACGAACGCCGTCTATGAATTCTCGCCGGCGACGATCGCAGGCGCGTCGCTCGGCACGACCGGCACCATTCTACGAACCCTCAACAACAACGCCAGCGGCGCGACAGGCCCGCTGGGAATCGCGATCGGCCCTTGAACTACTCCGACTTGTAGATGCGTACGCGCCGGTTGGGTTCCAGACCGGTGCTGCGCGACTGCAGGCGATAGCGTTCGGCAAGTTGGTGCTGCTGTCGCCGCACGTAGGACGTTTGCGGTGAGAGTTCCACGGCGCGGCTGTCGAGCAGCACCTGGTAGACGGCTTCCTCGGCTTCGCGCATCGCGATCTCTTCGACGTCGAGCGCCGGCAGGTTGAAGACGTCCTTGAGCGCCGACTGGATCTGCGTCGTCGTGTTCGTCTTGATCGAGTAGATCGGCACGTTCTCGGCCGCGATGGCCTTGAGCCGTTCCGACTCCTTGCGTTCGAGCGTCTTGAGCGTCACGACGACGTCGGCATCGTCCCACTTGCGGGCGATCGACGCGTTGACGCGCAGGTTCTGGATCGCGCGCTCGATCTTGTTGCGCGAGACGCCGTAGGGGAAGATCATCAGCGGCTTGTCGCTCTCGGCAACGGCCTCGCCGTTGACGCCGAAGAGCATCTCGTCCTCGCGCTGCTGCGTGCGCGGTTGCGCCGTCAGGTCGATGACCCCGATCGCGGCCGGGTCGGCCTCTTGCACGATGTCGATTCCGCCGCTGGCGGTGCGCTGCCGGACCTCGGGCTGCGGCGTGTAGCCGCGTAGGAGTGCGTCGACGACTTCACCGACGTTCTGGTGAATCGCGAGGCGATCGCGATCCTGAATCTCGATCAGCACGTCGAACGTCGGCGGCGCCTTGCGTTCGAGGACGGTCTTGCGCGTGCCGCGGCGGCGCGCTTCCTCATCGGATAGCGTGACCGCGCTGATCCCGCCCATCAGATCGGCGAGGGTCGGATTCATCAGCAGATTCTCGAGCGTTTGTCCGTGCGCGGTGCCGATCAGTTGCACGCCACGCTCGGCGATCGTGCGCGCCGCCATCGCTTCGGCTTCGGTGCCGATCTCGTCTATGACGATCACCTGCGGCATGTGGTTCTCGACCGCTTCGATCATCACGTTGTGCTGTTGCGAGGGAACCGTTACCGGCATGCGCCGGGCGTGACCGATGCCCGGATGCGGAACGTCGCCGTCGCCGGCGATTTCGTTCGAAGTGTCGACGATGACGACGCGCTTGCGATCTTCGCTCAGCACGCGCGCGCACTCGCGCAGCATCGTGGTTTTGCCGACGCCCGGCCGCCCGAGCAAACAGATCGACTTCCCGCTGCGGATCACGTCGAGAATGATGTCGATCGTGCCGTACACCGCACGTCCGACGCGGCACGTGAGGCCGACGATATTCCCCGAACGGTTGCGAATTGCGCTGATGCGATGCAGCGTTTGCTCGATGCCTGCACGATTATCGCCGCCGAACGGCGAGAGATGCGAGACGACCGCAGCCATGTCTTCGTGCGTCACCGCGTTATCGGTGAGGAAGACGAAGTCGTCTTCGAAACGCGCTTCCGGCCGGCGGCCTAAGTCGAGGACGACTTCGATCACGCTGTCGATATTGGGGAGGCGGATCAGCGCTTGGCGGATGGGGAGGGGGAAGATATCGAGGAGCTGTGTGAGCTCCCAATTGGGCTCGAAGGACTCGGCGTTAACGGCCAACTTCCATCCTCAATTGTTCCTGATGTTCGCCGGCCCCGAGGCCATGCGACACAGCAGCCTTCCGTGGCTCCGGGCCACGCACCTTTGTTTCAAAGCGGACTAAGCTTGGAGCAGGGTCGTGTCGGCGTAACGCTCGCCGACGACCGGTGCGGCGGCGACGATGGCGTCGATCTCCGCGAGCTCGCCCGGCGTCAGCACGATGTCGACGGCGCCGAGGTTGTCGAGCAAATGCTTGACGTGCTTGGTCCCCGGAATCGGCACGGTCCCCGGGCGTTTGTTCATTACGAACGCGAGTGCCAATTGGGCCGGCGAACAGCCGCGCCGCGCGGCCAGCGCCTTGAACCGATCGATGATCGGACGATTCTCTTCGAACGCCTTGTAGCGCGGATAGCCCTTACGGTTGTCGTTGTCGGCGATCTCCGCGTACGAGTTGATCGTACCGGTGAAGAAGCCGCGGCCGAGCGGGCTGTAGGCGACGAGACCGACGCCGAGTTCGTCCAGCGCGGCGAACATTTTTTCCGGTTCGCGCGACCACGGCGAATATTCGTTTTGCACGGCCGTGATCGGGTGGACCTGGTGCGCGCGGCGCAGCGTTCCTTCGGCGACCTCGGACAGGCCGAGGTAACGCACTTTGCCGGCCCGCACGAGTTCCGCCATCGCGCCGACCGTCTCTTCGATCGGTACCTTCGGGTCGACCCGGTGCAGGTAGTATAAGTCGATCGTCTCGATGCCGAGGCGCCCGAGCGATGCGTCGCACGCCGCGCGCACGTGCTCGGGGGAGCCGTCGACACCCATGGCGCCGGAAGCGCCGCCGCCGGGGCCCTTGCCGCCCCCGCCGGGCCGCTTGAAGCCAAACTTGGTGGCGATCTTCACCCGGTCGCGCACCTTGGCCAATGCGCGCCCGACGAACACTTCGTTTTGCGCGCCGCCGTAGACGTCGGCCGTGTCGAAGAGCGTGATGCCGCCGTCGACCGCGGCGTCGATCACGCGCTGCGATTCATCGGCGTCGGAGGGGCCGTAGTGCCCGGCGATCATCATGCAACCCAACCCCAGCGCCGACACCGTTAACCCTTGCGTTCCGAGTGCAACCGTTTTCATCGCGAGAACCGATCCTCCAAAAAGCGCAATAAGCGCACCGCAAAATAGGCCGAATGGCTCCCGGCTTCGTCGAGCGGGTCGCCGATCCAGAAATGATTGGTCTGCTGGACCAAGCTGCGCGTGTAAAATCCGGCCTGCTTGAGCGCGCGCAGAAAGACTTCCGACTGCGTGGCGTGGTCGACGATATCGTCGAACAGGCTCCAGGCGAGCATGAACGAGGGGCCGCCCGCGGCGTTCGCGGTGGTGGCGTGGCTGACCGGCGATGCCTCGAAGTACAGTTGCCGATTGTCGGGCAGCGGCACGCCGAGAAACCCCTGGGCGATGTTGTCGCTGGGCCGGACCGGCAGATCGTGCTGCCATTGCGCGGCCAAATCGTAGACGCCGACGACGCCCACGACGACCTTCACCTGCGGGCGTTCGGTCAGGCCGACGAGCGCGGCGAGATGGCCGCCGGCGGAATCGCCCAGCAGCACGATGCGGCCCGGGTCGACGTTCAGTTCGGCCGCATGTTCGCGCACGTAGCGAACCGCGGCGCGCACGTCGTCGACGGCGGCCGGGTAGAGGTTCTTCACGTCGGTCGCGAGGCGGTAGTCCAGCGTCAGCAACGCGAAACCGCGCGCGGCGAAAAACGGCCCCAGATACTTATACGAACTGCGCACGCCGCGCTTCCAACTGCCGCCGTGAATGGCGATGATGACCGGCGCCGGCTGCTTCGAATCCGGCAAATACGCATCGGCCGAGAGCGCTTCGCCGCCCGGCGTTGCGTACACGATGGGTTTCTCGATCATTCCACGACCACGCGGATCGTTTTGAGATCGCCGTCGTAGGGGCCTTGCATGCGCACGCCGGCCTTCTTCTCCAGTTCCAAATACGAGATGATCTCGCGCGTGATTTCTTCACCGGGCGAGATGACCGGAATGCCGGGCGGATACGGCGTGATCACCTCGGCGCAGATGCGTCCGGCGCTCTTCTTGAACGGCACGAATTCGGTGCGCGCCAAAAACGCCTCGCGCGGCAAGATGCGCAGGGGCGGAATCCGCGGCAGCTTGTAGGTGCCGCGCTTGAGGCGCAGATCGAGCACGCCCGACGGCGAGAAGATGTCGACCGGCCGGTCTTCGCGCGACAGCTCGCGCACGCCGTAGACGAGCTCGTCCGCCGCATCGGGCGTGGTGCCGATCGTGAACAGCGCGAGCGTGTTGAACAGGTCGGCCAACTCGCACTGCACGTTGTAGCGGCGGCGCAGGATCTCTTCGGCTTCGTAGCCGGTGTAGCCGAGCCGCTTGACCGTGATCGTCACCTTGGTCGGGTCGAGATCGAACACGCCCGGCCGGCCTTCGAGTTCCTCGCCGAAGCAGTACACGTTCGGGATGTCGTTGAGCCGCCGGCGGGTGTCGTTCGCGATCTCGATCGTGCGCGAGAGCAGCGCCGGGCCGTCGAGCGCCATCTGCCGGCGCGCCACATCGAGCGAGGCGACGAGCACGAGGTTGGGCGAGGTCGAGAGGAAGAGCTTGTAGACCGCTTTCAGGCGGTCGAGCTTGATGCGGGTGCCTTGGACGTGCAGCATCGCCGTCTGCGAGAGCGAGCCGAGCATCTTGTGGGTCGAGTTGATGCACATGTCGGCGCCGGCTTCCATCGCCGACACCGGCAAGGCCGGGTGAAAGTGGAAGTGCGGGCCCCACGCTTCGTCGACCAGCAACGGGATGTCGTACTCGTGCGCCACCGCGGCGATGCCGGCCAAGTCGGCGGCCACGCCGTAGTAGGTCGGGCTGACGACGTACACGGCCTTAATGTCGGGATGGGCCTCGAGCGTCTCGCGCACCGTCTGCGGCGTGACGGTGTGATCCATGTGCAGATCTTCATCGACCTCCGGCTTCATCCACACCGGATAGCCGCCGCTCATGATCAAGCCGCCCATCGCGCTCTTGTGCGAGTTGCGCGGAATCGCGATCTTCTCGCCCGGGTTGAGCGCGGTCATCATCA
This sequence comes from Candidatus Lustribacter sp., assembly GCA_036008105.1. GTDB lineage: Bacteria > Vulcanimicrobiota > Vulcanimicrobiia > Vulcanimicrobiales > Vulcanimicrobiaceae > Lustribacter. Next base: position 8,486 of record DASYOE010000263.1, read on the forward strand.
TGCACTGATTGCCGCTGGTCGAGCCGTTGATTAAGAAGTAGGTGTGCTCGGCGCCGAACGCGTCGGCCGCCAACTCCTGTGCCTCGACCAGCGGACCCTCCGGTTGCAGCAGGTCGTCGAGGCCGCGGATCTGGGTGAGGTCGATCGCGAGCACGTTGTCGCCCACGAAATCGCGAAACGCGCGCTCCATCCCGATGCCCTGTTTGTGCCCGGGGGTATGGAACGGGATGACGCCCGCGTCGACGTAGTCCAGCAGCACTTGGAAATATGGGGCGCGCGTATGGTCGAGCCCGGAGCGGGTCGCCGGCGGGACGGACCGCGTGATCACAACGCGGCCGATTATAGCATAAGGGTCAGCTGGCGCGGGGGAAGTTGATACGAACGTGCAGCCCTTCGCGGCTGCGCGTGTTCACCTCGCGCAGGTGAGCTTCGCGATCGTAGATCACGCGGACGTTATGCTTGGCGTCGAAAGCGCGCTTGTCGCCGTTTTCGCTATCGGTGCGCAGCGGCAGCGGCACGTCGCCGTACTCCTCGACGTAGCGGTCGAGCGCGTCGTGCGAAATCTCCACCGTGACGAACCCGTTCGAGTACGCCAGTGCGAGGTCGGGATTCCGGCTCTCCTCGAACGGTGCGAGCCCCGCGGCACGCCGCCGGAGCCCGAGTTTTCGGGCCGGTAGCTGCGGGCGCTCGACGCGACGGATCACGCGGAAATCTCCCTAGGAAGTACGGGTTTCAGGTTCCCCGGCGCCGGGCGCGGCGTTGAGTTCCCTGAAGAGTCTATCGTACGAGATCCGGTCCATCGCGGCCTCTGCCTCGGCCTGGGCGGCGTCGGCCGAACGGAGGGCGTCGGTGACCTCATTGGGGGTTGCCGTGCGCCGGAAAAGCACCCGTCCGGCGGCGTCGGTTACCGTAATATAAGCGATTCCACCGCTGGTGACGGAGCCGGGCGCCTCGGCGACCGGGGGCGGCACCTCGGCACCGTCGCCCGAGTCATCGAGGGCGGTCGGGGAGATCGTGTGAGCGGACGCACTCTCGGGCTCGAGCGGCAGTTCGCCGAAGTCGCTATCGGCAAACGCCGCCGGCTCTTCGATTAGCGTCCCTCCGGACGACGGCACGTCACGTACTCTCCACGTGCTCGTCGATCGAGACGTTGTAGAGGAACAAGAACTTGTGCCATTCGCCCGGCAGCGTGTTGCGCTTGACGCGTATCCACGGTATATACTTCGGCGCTTTTGGCTTGCGCTTGAGCAGCATGTTGGCGTGCTCGGGCGTCCGGTTGTTCTTCCGGTTGTTGCACCGCATGCAGGCGCAGACGAGGTTTTCCCAGGTCGACGGGCCGCCTTTGCTGCGCGGCTGAACGTGGTCGACGGTCATCATCCGCTCGCCCTTGAGGCCGCAGTACTGACACGTGTAATTGTCGCGCAACAGGATGTTCTTTTTGGTCAGCGCGACCTTCTGCATCGGCCGGCGAATGTAGTACAGCATACGGATTATCGACGGCATGCGCATTTCGAACGACGGCGAGACCAGCCGGTGATCGCGACCGTGGACGACCTCAGCCTTGCCCGAGAATATCAGCTTCACCGCGCGCTGGAACGACGTGATATTGAGCGCTTCGTAGGTGAAGTTCAGGACCAGGACGTCGTTCACGATTTCCCTCGCGCCGGGACCGGGGAAGCAAAGAAGCGAGGCATGGCTAGCCTCGCTTCTTTACAATAGACATACGAATTTGTGTGAGCAAGCCGGCCAGGCCGGTTCGCTCGTCGGATTTCAACCTCGGCGCTATTCGCTCGAACGCGAGCCCCGCGATGTCGCAGGCCAGGGCCGCGGCGTCCAGGTCGGACGGACCGTCCTTCGGGTCGAGGTAAGCGTTCGCGGCGAGCGCCAACGTCGCGATCATTTCACCCACAAGGGCGTCGATCGAGGGCGCGGCGAGCGCGTCGGGCGCGGTCGACATACCCGGCCGCTTCGTCGCCTCCGGGCGGAAATACTCCGCGCGCGCAAAACGTGGGCCGGAGTGGAAAACGAACGGCGGCGCGCGCTCATACGCGCCGCCCTCTATGCCGTTCTGGCGGTCGCGCTGCTTATCGGCGGCGGCGTCTACGTGCGCGTCCTGATCGCACAGTCGTTCCAGACCGCCGGCGAGCTGGCCACGACACGCGCCGCGGCCTACACCGCGCTCAAGCTGATGTTGGACGAAGAGACCGGCGTGCGCGGCTACGCGGCCACGCGCGATCTTCTCTTCCTCCAACCGTACAACGCCGCGCTCAAGCCGTTTCCGGCCGCCGCCGCCCAGCTGCGCGCCGATGTGGCCGACATTTTCTCCATCCCCGCCGCGAACGCCGCCGACGACATCATCGCCATCAATGCCGGCTATTTGCGCACGGTCGCGCAGCCGCTGATCGCGAACCCGGCCGCCAACACCGACGCGGTCGAGCGGCACGGGAAAGGTTTGGTCGATCGTTTTCGCGCCGACGTCGCGTCGATCGACGCCATCGTGACGCAGCGTGAGGCGGTCGTCGACGCCGATGCGCAACAGTCGATCGGACGGATCGGTCTCTTGACCGCCGCGACGGTCGCTCTCGTGCTGCTCCTGTGGCTGATCTACTCCGCGCAGCAAAGCGCGCTGGCCGAGCGCGTCGCCCGCGAACGCGAGCGGTACACGGCGGAAAAGCGGATCGCCGACACGCTGCAGGAGGCCTTCGTCCAACCGGCGCTCCCGTCGCATCCGACGTTCCGCTTCAGCGCGACGTACGTTCCGGCGAGCGAGGAAGCGAAGGTCGGCGGCGACTGGTACGACGCGGTCGAGCTGCCCGGCAATCGCGTCCTGTTCACGATCGGCGACGTCACCGGCCACGGCATCGATGCCGCCGTGACGATGACCCGCGTCCGGCAAGCGATGATCGCGTCGGCGCTGCTCGATCCGATGCCGGCGGCGGTGTTGACGCGCGTGACCAAAGAGCTCTACGGCAGCAAATCGCCGCTCGTCACCGCGGTGGCCGGCTTCGCCGACGCTTCAACGTTCGAGTTCGTCTACGCCAGCGCCGGGCATCCGCCGCCGCTGCTGATCGAGCCGGGTCGGGCGCCGCGCATGTTGGAGTGCGGCTCGCTCCCGCTTGGAGCGATGCTCGACACCCAGTATCGGACGTTCCGCGTCCAGAGCGTTCCCGGAGCGATGCTGGTGCTCTACACCGACGGTGCGATCGAGCACTCGCACGACGTTATCGAAGGCGAGTCGATCTTGCTGGCGGCGGCTGCCGAAGCCGCGCGCGTTGCGCCGTCCGAGCCCGCTACGTTCATCCACAACACGGTCTTCAGCGGCCGCCACATCGGCGACGACGTCGCGATCCTCACGGTCGGCTTCGCGGCCGAACCACGGTTGAAGGTGGCCTGACATGAGCGACTCAATCGCGGTTATTCGTTTGTCCGGCGAACTCGAGATCGGCCGCAAGGCCGAGGTGGCCGCCGCGCTGGTGCTCGCCGGCAACGAATCCGGCGTGCTGCTCGATTTCTCGGACGTAACGTACGCCGACTCGACGACGCTCGCCGAAATGCTGCGCTTCCGCGACGAAGCTGCCAAAGCGGGCGTCCCGGTCGTCATCGTAATCGGCAGCAAGCAGTTTGCGCGCCTCATCCAATACGCCGGGCTGGGCGATGCCTTTCATATTTTCGAGAACCGCGGCGAGGCGCTGACCGAGCTGTCGCGGATGGCCCAGGCGTGAAGGGGCATTCCGAGCTCCGCATCAACTGCCGCGCGCGGCCGGAAGTCGCCAGCCCGATGCGGCACGCCGTGGCCGCATTCCTCGCCGCAACGGGACAGGTCGATGCCGAATCGAGCGACGATATTCTGACCGCCGTCGGCGAAGCGCTGGCGAACGCGGTCGAACACGCCTACGAAGGCGTCGAGGAAAACGAGGTCGAGCTGTTTGCGCGGCTGGAGGACGACACGCTGGCGGTCGACGTCTTCGACCACGGCACGTTCATCGAACGCGCCCCGCGGGCCGGCCGCGGCTTCGGCTTAAAGATCGTCGAAGCGATCGCACGCGATGTCAGCGTCAACGTCGACAACGGCACCCACGTCCGGATGATCTTCAACCGGCAAGCGAAGTAAAGTAGCGGTGGATGCGGTCGTCGCCGGTCAGCTCCGGATGAAACGACGTGCCGATCACGTTCCCCTCGCGCACGAACACGCCGTGACCGTCGCGCGAGGCCAGCACTTCGACGCCGGCGCCGGCCCGTTCGACCCACGGCGCCCGGATGAAGATGGCGGGAAACGGCGCGGTGCCCAGCACCGGCACCTCGAGATCGACTTCGGCCGATGCGATCTGCCGGCCGAACGCGTTGCGCCGCACGGTGATGTCGAGCAAACCCAGCGTGTCCTGTTGCATGTCGGCGACGTCTTTCGCCGCGACGATCATGCCCATGCACGTGCCCCAGAACGGCATCCCCGCACGAACGCGCGCTTTGATCGGCTCGACCAAGCCGAACCGTTCGAGCAGCCGGATGACCGTCGTCGATTCCCCGCCCGGCACGATGAGCGCGTCGACGCTGGCCAAGTCACGCTCGTTCTTGACCTCGACCGCTTCGACCCCAACGCGCCGCAGCGCATGGAGATGTTCCACCACATCGCCCTGCAGCGCTAGGACACCAACCCGTTTCAAGTATCTTCTCTAGCGTTAATTGCCGCGCGTCGCGAGGAGTTCGTTCTCCGCCAACCCGCGCAGGTCGATACCGGGCATCGCGGCCGCGCCGGCCAATTCGCGGTGCGCCGCGACGAGCACGTTCGGATCGTTGAAGTGCGTCGTTGCATCGACGATCGCTTTGGCAAACTTCGCCGGTTGCTTGGATTTGAAGATGCCGCTGCCGACGAAGATCCCTTCGGCGCCGAGCTGCATCATCAACGCCGCGTCGGCGGGCGTCGAAACGCCGCCCGCGCAAAACAGGACGACCGGCAGTTTTTTCTCGCGGGCGACGTATTGCACGAGTTCCAACGGCGCGCCGAGATCGCGCGCGCGGGCGGTGAGTTCTTCTTCGGGGACGGCGGCGAGAATCGCGATCTCGTCGGTGATGGCGCGGATGTGCCGGACCGCTTCGACGATGTTGCCGCTGCCGGCTTCGCCCTTGCTGCGAATCATCGCCGCGCCTTCCGCAATGCGCCGCAGCGCTTCACCGAGATCGCGCGCACCGCAGACGAACGGCACCTCGTACTTGTGCTTGTTGACGTGGTACTTGTCGTCGGCCGGCGTCAGCACTTCGGATTCGTCGATGAAATCGACGCCCAGCGCTTGCAGGGTCTGCGCCTCGGCCAGGTGACCGATGCGAACCTTCGCCATGACCGGTATCGTGACGGCGTCCATGATGCGCGCGATCAGTTCGAGGTCGCTCATGCGGGCCACGCCGCCGTCGCGGCGGATGTCCGCCGGGATGCGTTCGAGGGCCATGACGGCGACCGCCCCGGCCTCTTGGGCCACGAGCGCCTGCTCCGGGGTCACGACGTCCATGATGACGCCGCCCTTGAGCATCTGGGCGAGACCGCGCTTGACTGTATCGGTACCGGTGTGCGTTTGGGAATCCATACGGTCTATTGTCCCAGGAATCGGGCTACCGCGCAATGCTGAGAGTCTTAGGGGGACGGCGAGGCAATCGGCTGGGCGTACGACGGGATCGTGGGCGCTTGCGACGGGGCCGGCGGTGCCGTATACAGGTCGGGCTGGGGCGTCGGCGAGCGGGTGGGCTTGGGCGTCGGAGTCGGCGGACGCGTGACGCGCGGGTCCGGGAAGGCCGGGTCGGTGGCCACCGAGACGATCTGCAGGCGCTTCCAGTTGCGCGAGATCGCCTCGTCCGCGCCCGGCGTGTCCTCGGGGACCGGGGTGAGGGTTTGTTCGGGGATTTCGACCCGGTGCTCGGTCGCGCCGAAGATCGTATGCTCGCCGACCTGCTGTCCGATGGCGACCGCGGCCAGGAGCACGATGCCCATGCCGACGAGCATCAGCGCGGTACGCGGCCGGCGGCTACGCACTCGCGGGCACGGCGGCGGGGAGCGCGTCGCGGAGCTGCGGATTGCCGCTCACCACCAGTTCGAGCATGGCGCCCGCTTCGATGCGGCGCCGGATCATCCGGCCCCGGAACTCGATCGCGACGTTGCGCGTGCGGTCGAAGGGGTTACAGATGAAGAGCCGGACCCCGCCGGCCTCGTCCTCGAACGCGATCGCCGCGACGTCGACCGGCGATACCGTGGCCTCGTCGCTGACGTCGCGCCCGGCGAAGAACACCGCGTACGGCTCGTCGGCCGACGCCAGCGGCATGTCGCCGATGATGCGCTTGCCGACGAGGTCCATGACGTAGGTGTGCCGGCGGCCGCCCCAGTGCACGCGCGCGGCCGCCGTCCAGCGCCAGGCCGGCGGGACCCGCGGCACGAGGTGCAGCCGGCCGCTGGTCCGGTAGCCGTCGATGCCGCACACCGTTTCGGCGACGGCCCACAGGTACTTCGCTCCGGTCCACGGCGAGAGGTACATGCCGCGGTTCGTCAGCGAGCCGCCGTCGAACCACTCACCGAACTGCCCCGGCACGGTGTTGCGCGCGGTACCCGCTTCCATCGACGCATAGATCGCTTCGAGAAAATGCACCGCGCGGCGCGTGGCACCGTTCCGCGCGAGCGCCACGGCGAACCACAGCGTGAGATCCGGCCACACGCCCCCGAGCAATCCGAAACCGTGTGATGGGAAATACCAGCTATCGGCGGTGGAAATCGTGCGCAAGCCGACCGTCGTAACGAAGTCGGGTTCGAGCAATCGCTTGAGGATCGCGATGCGCGCTTCTTCATCGGCGACTTCGAAGAGCACCGGAAAGACTTCATCCGCGGTAAAGTTGTCCTGGTAGTTGCCGTCCTGGTCGTAGTTGAGGACGAACGCCGACGTATCGGCGTTGAACAGTTTCGCGAGAATCGCCGCGCGGAGTGCCGTGGCCTCGCCGGCCCACCGGCCCCAGTCGTCGCCATGCTCGCAAATCGCGGCGATCATGGCGGCGGCTTCGAGCGCGAAGTAGGCCTCGGCGTTGATCTCGGTGACCGCGCCGTCGAGCGTGTAGTACGGGATGATGTTGCGCCACGACGTGATCCCGAACATGTCGACGCCGGCCGCCTTGCAGTAGATCAGCCCGTTGGCGTCGCGTTGCGAGAGCAAGTAGTCGGTGATCCGCCGCACGAGCGGATAGACCTCGCGCAGCCACGCGTCGTCGAGGGTCGAGTTGTAGTGGTGCAGGATCGCGATGATGTGCAGCGGCGTGTCGTCGTTGATGTTGAGTTCGTACGACGTCTTGAAGCCGCTGACGCCGCGCACGTATTCGACGACCTGTCCGCTCGGTTCGACGTTCCGGTTGAACAGCTCGATTGCATCGCGGCTGAACTGCGGTAAGAAGTAATCGTAGCCGTGCACGAACCACGACGTGTCGCGCGAAACCAGGATGTCCGACGGCGGCGAGTTCGTCGAACCCCAGCCCTGCGGGTACTCCTTGATGACGCGCAGCATGTTCACTTTGGCCCACACCACGCCGCGGTTGATCAGCGGTGAGGGCGTCATCAGGCGCGCGTCGGCGAGGTGGGTGGCGTAGTAGCGCTGCGTCTCGTGAAGCGCCGTGTCATCGCCGAGGAGCGCTTGCAGCACCGGCTTCGACGCCGCGTCGCCATCCTTGTGGAACACGACCGCGACGCGCAGGCTCTCGCGCGCGCCGGCGTCGACGTCGATGTGATATTCCAACGCCCCGAAAATGCGGCGGTTGACGAATTCCGCCAGCTTCGGGGTCACCTCACCGAGCGCTCCGACCGGTGCCAGCGCACCGTCGCGCATCGCGCCCAGCAACGATTGCTCGCGCAGCGCGACGACGACCGCGGCCGGCGGGCGCGAGCCGCCCCACCAGCGCGCGTAGCCCGATTCCTCGCCGTAGCTGCGGATGAAATCGCCCTCGCAGCTCGCGCGCACGGCCTTTTCGGGCTCGCCGTAAAAGCGCTGACCGACGAGCAGCGCCCACGGAAACACCCGGACCGTGGCCGCGGTTTGGCCCGGATTGTGAATCGTGACGTCGACGACGAAGCCGACCACGCGATCGTGCTTCGGGCCGTGCGGAACGAAGAACGCCTCGGTGACGCGCAAGCCGTCGCCGATTTCGAACTCGGCGATCTGCGCGTAGGGCAGGAACGTCAGCTCGCGCGCGATCTGCTGCGGAAACAGCGTCGGGCCGTTGCCGGCGCGATACGCGATCTGGTGCGAGCCGAAGATGATCTGATCGGTGTCGGCATCCCAAAGCCCGCGAATTCCGCCCTTGGGCGTCGACGTGGCGAAGGTCTTGAAATTTCCAAGCGTGAGCCCGAACGGCGTCTCCGCTTCGGAGAGCACGTACGCGCAGAACTCCCCGCGTTGCGCATCATACCTTGCGTCCACGCCGTTCGCTACGCCCACGTCCGCAAAGCGGCCTCCCCAATCGAGGTAGCGAAAGCCTTGTTTCGTGATCGTCCGGGCGCCGGCTAAAATCAACCTCACGCTCGAAATACTCAATCGGCAAGACGACGGCTATCATCGCCTGCGCAGCGTCATGCTGCCGATCGCGCTCGAGGATGAGATCGCCATCGAACCGGCCGAGCGCTTCGCGTTCACCTGCGACCCCGCAACGCTGACCGCCGACAACTTGGTCGTGCGCGCGCTCGCGGCGGCCGGCGCCGAA